>JBBSIS010000008.1:0-34025 GCA_038231955.1 Acidimicrobiales bacterium | reverse complement strand
CGCCCGCACCCGGCGCTCCAGTTCGACCCGGGTGGTCTCGTCCAACACGATCGGCGCAGCGACATAGGGCATACTCGGCTCCCTCCTGTGAATGACAGGAGTGAAACTACACGCGTGTGTTCAGCGGTTCGCCGCACTAGTCTAGCCTTGTCGTTGGACCGGGGCTCGCCAATTCCCAGTCGACCTCACCCCGGCGCACGCGGCAGTCGCTCGATGCGAAAGCTCCGCGCCTTTCGTGTGTTCACCGACCCCTTCCCACACGCCCAAGCACATTTCTCCCACACGCCGGCCAAAGGTGCAGGTCAGGGGCGTGGGCCGCCCCGCAGAGCCCGGCCCGCCCACTCCGTACAAGCCCCCTCTTAGCTTAGGCCGGCCGCTTGAGGGTGATCCGGGATCTGACCAGCGGCCAGCGTCATCTGTCGCGCGAGGTCATTGCGGAGGGCCTTGTGGTCCGCCTTGTTGCAGCCGGCGCGGCCGTTGATGTTGCCGTGGGCATGCCGGAGGGGGCCTGTGTCCTGGTCCGGCCGGTGGGTGAGGCCGAAACCGAGGCTCCGGGCCCTGCCCGCGTTGGCAGCGAAGGCAACGCTCCCCGGACTAGCCGATGCGACATCTTCCGGGCCCTCCGTCTCGGCGAGGAAGGAACGGAGGTAGATGGAGACTTCTCTTCCTCCACCAGGATCCCGGAGCCCAGCGTTCAACGGGATCCATCTCTTCAGGTTCCGATTCCAATCGATGAACGCCTCGGAGTGGGGCACTCGCCGGTAGGCCGTGTCACTGTCGGGGACCGTGGTGGGATCGTCCTGCATCCCCGTGATGCTGTCAGCCGCCGCCATCCGAATGGTGGAGGGTGATGTCCTTCAGAGCGACACGAACGCTGTCGGATGTGTTGGCGAAGGCCCCGTCGAAGGTCGTCCCGTTTCGGAGATGTCGACCCCACGTCTCCACGGTGCCATCCGGCTCGACCTCGATCTCAACGTCCCAGCCGGCGTCGTGCCACTCGAATTGCAGCCCGCCCTCCGGCGTCGGCGCCAAGGACGGCCGAGAGGAGTCGGCGCTCATCACGCTCCGAAGGGTCTGAAGGCCTCGGATGATGGCAATCTTTGTGATCGGCTGCCACCCCGGCTCGGACGCCGCCGCAGCCACGGCGATATTCAGGCGTCGCACCACCTCCGTGATCCAGACCGGCACGGCGTCCGTGCGGACCTCAAGCACGAAGCCGGTCCCTGGGCCGTCCATGGGGATTCCCTGGAACGCCCCCGCTCCAATCTGATTCGGGCGGACTTTCCCGGTCTGAGCAAGGAACGAGCCGTCCATCACCAGCGTCACTTCGTCCGCTCCCAGGTGTCGTGCCAGTTGGGCCTTGTCAGTGCGGTGAACACTCGAACGATGGCGTTCCGTCCCCGATACATCAACTCTTCCACGTCCGAGCCCTCCCCAGGGGCCGGGAGAGGTGCTCTGAATGTCAGGCTCACCAGGAAACCTGGTTCCGGCGACTGGCCCGGAGGGCTACGCACGGCGTTTCGCGCCTGAACGTAGAGCCGGCCAATCTGTCGGCCTTCCTGGACGACCGGGAAGCGAAGGCATTCGTCGGCATCAGCGATGTCCTGTAGGCCGAGGGGATGTTGTTGCACGGGTAGGAGAAAGGCAGCAAGCGTCCCGGTCCCGATCCAGTTGATGTACGTCATCTCTACGTGCTGGCTTACCTTACCGGGCGAGGCGCGTCAGCTCGGGTCAGTACGGTCTCGAACTGCTGAAACCGCTCTGCGAAGGTTTTGTGGAGGGTCACGAAGCGCGGGTACGGCTCTGCCTGTACCTGCCGCCAGTTGTGGATCAGGCGATCGGACTGGACCTGTTCTGGTCAGCGCTGATGAACCAAGCACGGTGCAGTGGCGGGGCGTCGCTGATCTGGAAGGTGAACACCGGCGTCTCGCCGTCGAGCGTCTCGCCAGCAGGGTCGAGGGGCTGGAGGTCCCGAGCGTTGGGGTACTGGTCGTGGATCTCGGCCCAGAACAGGCCGACGTGACCCTGCCGCATCTGCGGCAACGGCTCGAACTGGACACCCAACGCCACCTCGACCGGCGGTGGCCGGTTGAAGTCCGGCAGATCAGACGGACGTTCGCGCACGACTGAACCAGCCTTCGGGACCACGGATCCCGGTAGTGGCATCCTCGCAGTCGCCGCCATGGGTCGCTGGGCCGGCTGAACTCGCCGGCCTCCCTCAGCAGTTCACTCTGATGTAGGCGTAGGCACGGTCGAACAGGTTTCCGGTGGTCGGCAGTCCGTACTTCTTGAGGATGACTCGATGATCACCGGCGGACCCCCAAGCCTGACGAGCGGTAGCCGGGGAGACCCCCGGCTACTGGCGCGGCCGAGAACGACCGACACCGCCACCCGCAGACAACAAGAGCCCGAAGGGAGCCCGCCGATCGTCTCGGCGGGCTCTTTCGCGGCCGGGCGGACGCTGATTCGGCCGCCCAAACGGCGGTTCGGGTCGGTGAACTCCCGGTAGTTCACCGACGGTGAACTCGATCGCCAAAAGGCGGTGACCAACTTCGGGTGCCCGGGGTGGGATTCGAACCCACATGGTCCATGAGGACCAGAGGGGTTTAAGCCCTCCGCGTCTGGCCGATTCCGCCACCCGGGCGGGGTGGCACCGACCCTACCGCCCCAGGTCCAGGACGTAGGCGAGTACGACGAGGCCGGATGCCAGCTCGAAGTCGTGGCCCGGGTGGCGGCGGAAGCCCGCCCGCCCGTACAGCCGCTGGGCGGTGGTCATCGGCGCAGTTGTGTGCAGGGACAGCCGGGTCTTGCCGTCGGCCACCGCCCGGGACACGCACGAGGCGACGAGGGCGCCGCCGACGCCTTGGCCCTGGGCATCGGGAGCGACGGCCAGAAAGCGGATCCCCGCCTCCCGGGGGTCGGCAAACGGGGCCAGCGGGCCTGGGCCCGGCAGGTACGTGACGCCACCGACGATGTGCTTGCCGGCGTCGACGGCCACCAACACCCGGGCGACCTCGGCCCGGCCGGCGACATCGGCCAGCTCATCCCGGTACGCGTCGCCGAGGGCGTCACCGAGCAGGCCACGGTAGGCGGCCACGGTCAGCGCGGCGAGGGCGACGTGGTCCTCCCGCTGCGCCCTTCGAACGCTCACGCTGTCGGTCATAGCCGCCCACAATGCACCCATGTGTGACAGCGGCCCGCCCAGCGGCCAGGCTAGAGGTCATGAACCAGCCCGAGGACCGCCCGCCGACCGGCAATCGACCAGGGTCGTCCGACGATCGACCGGAGCAGCCACGGACGCCGCCGGAACCGAGCGGCTTCCCGGGCGAGGCGCGGGTCGACGGTGGCGGCCCCTCGGGCATCCCCGCTCCCACCTTGCCACCCCCGGCTCCGCCCACCCCCGACCATCCGGCGCCCGCACCTGATGTGCAGGCGCCCACCCGTGTCACCGACGCGCCCGGTGTGACAAACGTGGTCAAGCGCGAGGCGGCCCCTACGACCACGTCGGTACCGTCGGCCGCGGACCGCGACGACGACCTCGACGACTACGACGACGATCTCCAGGACGACGGGGACTATGAGGACGAGGAGCCGTCGCGCTGGGCGGCGCTGCTGGCCACCGTCGGCACCGCGCTGGTGGGCATCGTCAGCATCCAGGTCATCGCCACCGTCGTCGAGGGCCTGGTGCTCAAGCGTGGCGAGCGGGTCGGCGACATCCCCGAGGACGTGTTCCACCGCCTGGGTTATCCCTTCGGCGGCCTTGGGGCCACCGCCCTGGTCTTTCTCGTGGTCGGGGTCGTGCTTCTGGCCATGCCCTCCGTGCTGGACGAATACCTCTCGCCGTCCCAGGACCGGGTGGTGGGACCCGCCCTCGTCGTCTCGGTCGTCATGGCCGTCATCGTGGCCATCGGCAGCCTGTTGGCGGTGCGGGCCAACCTGCACGAGTACGCGGCCAAAGGCGTGGCCGTGCCCAGCTACGTCCGGGTGCAGTTCACCAACTTCCTGCTCGGCAGCTTGGGGGCGGCCGCCCTTGCCCTCTTTACAGCCATCGCGGCCATGAACGAGCGGGGTAGGGAGCGCACCACCTGAGCCACTTCAGCGCCCGTCCCGCATCCGGCCCGCCTCGTCCCAGAGCTTGGCCACGTCGGCCGGCTCGGCGGTGGACAGGTCGACGCCCCGCTCGGTGGCCAGGGCCTCGACGGCCTGGAAGCGGTCCCGGAACCGTCCGGCCGTGGCCCGCAGCGCCGCTTCCGGGTCGACGCCGGCCCGCCGGGCCTGGTCGACCAGGGCGAACAGGTCGGCGCCCAGCCCGGCCTCGGTCGTCGGCGGTTCCAGTCCGACCGACGCCGCCTTGCGCTGGACCTTGTGGGCATACAACAGCGACGGGAGCGCACCGAGGCCGTCCATCAGGCTGGCCCGGCCCTTCTCGTCCCGCTTGATCTGCTCCCAGTTGGTGACGACCTGGGCCGGCGTGCCCGCCTCGACCCCGGCGAAGACGTGGGGATGGCGGTGGACGAGTTTGTCGTGGATGCCCCGAGCCACGTCGGCCAGGGTGAAATGGCCTTCCTCGGCGGCAAGGGTGGCGTGGAACACCACTTGGAACAGCAGATCCCCCAGCTCCTCCTCGAGGTGGGCGAACCCCTCGCCGGCCCCTTCATCATCCGCCGGTCCGTCGTCATCGGCGGGATCAGGCAGGGCCCCGATGGCCTCCAGCACCTCGTAGGTCTCCTCCAGCAGATGGCGGGTGAGGCTGCGGTGGGTCTGCTCGCGGTCCCAAGGGCAGCGCGCCCGCAGCGTGCGGACCAGCTCGTCGAAGCGGGCCACCTCCCGAGCTACCGGCGGGGCGCCTGCGGGCAGGTAGATCGACGTGAGGTGGTCGGGCTCCACCTCCCGGTCGAGGTCGGCGCAGGTCACCGTGGTCACCGACTGGTCGGGCAGGCCGAGGCGCTGGAGGACGGTCACAACCCGTCCCGCGCCGTCGTCGTCGCCAGCCAGCTTGATGTCGGAAAGGATCTGCCGCGTATCGCACTGGGCCACCAGGAGCGGCCCGCGTTCACCGGCGGCCTCGACCGCGAACCGGCGGCCGTCGACCACCCGTACCCCGGCGGCGACGGGGTCGACCCGCAGCGCAGCCCAGGCCAGGTCGAGGAACGACAGGGCCGGCATCAGTCGGACTTCCACCCGGACGTCGTCGAGGAGCATCTCCACACTGCGCTCGGCGACCAGCGGCGAACCAGGCACGGCATAGAGGACGCTGCCGTGCTTCTCGCCCGCCTCGACCAGGGCCTCGACGATGCCGGCGTACACCTCGTCGAAGGAGGCGGCAGCGTCGTAGATGTGGTCGAAAGACGTCGCGTCCGCCACTGCGACGGCGGCGGGGTGCCGCGACGTCCGCAGGTACCGGTGCCCGTTGGCGGCGATGGCCTCGACCGTTGCCGTCGTCAGCAGGTCGGGACCGGCCGGGCCCAGCCCGACCACCACCACGACGGCCACGGGCACCGCTAGGGCTTGCCGATACCGCCGCCGCCCTCCCCGGGGGCCGGCGAGACGGCCGGAAGGGTGGTGGAGGGCCCACCAGCCGGCTTGGCCGGCGGGACGACGCCGGGGGAGGCGCCTTCCTTGTCGAACGTGCCGTACTTAGGGTTGATCTCGATCTTGGCCTTGCTCACCGTCTCCTGGAGCCAGGTCAGCAGCTTCTCCTGACCGCTCGTCGTCAGCTTCTCGCGGGCGGCGGTCTTGGCCTCGCCGAACGGCGGCACCGTCCTGGCCGTCACCTTGATCAGGTGGTAGCCGAACTGGGTCATGACCGGGTCGCCCACCTGGCCCACCGGCTGGGTGAAGATGGGGGCGAGGAACTCGGCCACGAACTGGGTGTCCGGGGTGATGTCGCAGCCCAGCTCACCGCCCTTGGCCGCGCTCTGGGTGTCGATCGACTCGGCTTTGGCCACGACCGCAAAGTCCTCACCCCGGGAGAGCCGCCCCTTGATGTCGTCGGCCTTGGCCTTGTCGGCCACCAGGATGTGGCTCACGCACGCCGTGGCGAACTCGTCCGGGTGGGCGTCGTAGTACGCCTTGGCCGCGTCGTCGACCGAGCCGGTCACGCCGTTGAGCGACAGGGTGAGCAGGTCGAGCTGCGCCTGGCGACGGACGAGCTCGTCCTGATAGGGCTTGGGGAAGGCATTGAGCACGTCTTCGCCTTGCAGGGCCTCGACGACCCCGGCGCGAGCCGCGGCCAGCTCGGGCGGCCCGACCGCCAGCTTGCGCTTGACCAGCTCGGTGCCGATGAGGCCGTAGTAGATCTGGCGGGTCAGGGCCAGGGCGGTGAAGGAGGCGTCGAAGGTGCCGGCCCCCGAGCCCTTGACCGGTTGCCGGGACTCGATGAGGGCCAGGTAGGGCCCGTTGGCCGCGATCGAGCGCAGCTCACTCTGAAGCTCGTCCTGGCTGATCGACTTGTCGTCGACTTTGGCCGCGTACGAGGACACGGAGCCACAGGCGGAGGCGGTCAGGGCCAGACCGGCGATGAGCGCGGTGAAGGAGATGTACAGGCGTCTCACGGTGCCACCACCGTACCGGTCAGGCACCGTACCCGTCGGGCACCATACCCGTCAGCCCGACCGGGCTGCGGTCGAGGCCTCCTCGGGCACCAGCTGGTCGAGCAGGGTCAGGACCGCGACCACGGGGTCCACGCCCCTCAGCACGGGGACGACGAGCTGGCCGAGCTCCTCCTTGTACACCGCGTCACGGGAGATGCGCTGCAACCGGATCTGGGCGCTGACCTTCAGGGCGATCGGCGACAGACGGATGACGTTGCGGGCGACGGTGACCTCGCGGATGCCGGTACGCACGCAGGCGGCCCGCAGTCGGGCCACGCCGATCAGCGCCTCGGCCGGCGCCGGCAGGGGGCCGTAACGGTCGGCCCACTCGGCGGCCACGTCGTCGACCTCGCTCTGGGTGGTGACCGACGCCAGTCGGCGGTAGGCCTCGAGGCGCTGCTCGCCGCCGGGCACGTAGTCGGGCGGGAGATGGGCGTCGACGGGGATGTCCAGCTTGACCTCGGCCGGTTCGCGGACGGGCTCGCCCTTCAGCTCGGCCACCGCCTCGCTCACCATCTGCACGTAGAGGTCGTAGCCCACCGCCGCGATGTGCCCCGACTGGTTGGCGCCGAGCAGGTTGCCGGCGCCGCGAATTTCGAGGTCCCGCATGGCGATCTTGAACCCCGAGCCGAGCTCGGTGTGCTCGCCGATGGTCTTGAGGCGCTCGTACGCCTGCTCGGTGAGCTCCCGCTCGGGCGGGAAGAACAGGTATGCGTAGGCCCGCTGGCCGGCCCGGCCCACCCGCCCCCGTAGCTGGTGGAGCTGGCCCAGGCCCATGAGGTCGGCCCGGTCGACGACCAGGGTGTTGACCGTGGGCATGTCGATGCCCGACTCGATGATCGTGGTGCAGACCAGCACGTCGTACTGGCCCTCCCAGAAATCGAGGACCACCCGCTCCAGCCGGCCCTCGTCCATCTGGCCGTGGGCGATGGCGATGCGGGCCTCGGGCACCATGTCCTGCAGCTGGGCCGCCACCCGCTCGATGGACTGCACCCGGTTGTGCACGAAGAAGACCTGCCCCTCCCGCAGCAGCTCGCGCCGGATGGACTCGCCCACCGCCCGCTCGTCGTAGGGGCCGACGTAGGTGAGGATGGGCTGGCGCTCGGCCGGCGCAGTGTTGAGGATGGTGAGGTCGCGGATGCCGGTGAGGCTCATCTCCAGGGTGCGGGGGATGGGCGTGGCCGTGAGGGTCAGCACGTCGACGTCGGCCCGCAGCTTCTTGATGGCCTCCTTGTGGGTGACGCCGAAGCGCTGCTCCTCGTCGACCACCAACAGGCCGAGGTTCTTGAACTTCACGTCCTGGGAGAGGAGCCGGTGGGTGCCGATGACCACGTCGACAGAACCGTCGGTGACCCCGTCGGCCACCTTCTTCGCCTGGCCGGGCGTGAGGAACCGGCTCAGCACCTCGACGCGCACCGGGTAGCCGGCGAAGCGCTCGGAGAAGGTGCCGAAGTGCTGCTGGGCCAGCAGGGTGGTCGGGACCAGCACCGCCACCTGCATGCCGTCCTGGACGGCCTTGAACGTGGCCCGCAGCGCCACCTCGGTCTTGCCGAAGCCGACGTCGCCGCACACCAGGCGGTCCATGGGCACGGGCGACTCCATGTCGGCCTTGACGTCGGTGATGGCCTTCAACTGGTCGGGGGTCTCCTGGTAGGGGAAGCCCTCCTCCAGCTCTTGCTGCCACGGGGTGTCGATCGGGAAGGCGTGGCCGGGGCTGGCCACTCGCGTGCGGTAGAGGGCAACCAGCTCTTCGGCGATCTCGCGAACCGCCGAGCGCACCTTCGACCGAGTGCGCTGCCACTCCGAGCCCCCGAGGCGGGAGAGGGTGGGCGTGTCGCCGCCGGTGTAGTGACGGACGGCGTCGATCTGGTCGGAAGGCACGTACAGCTTGTCGCCGCCCCGGTACTCCAGCAGCAGGTAGTCGCGCTCGGCCGGTTCGCCGCTCCCGGCCGCTGTGGCCTGGCTCATGGCCCGCTTGACCATGCCGGCGTACTTGCCCACCCCGTGCTGGTGATGGACCACGTAGTCGCCGGGATTGAGGTCGTCGAAGAACCCCTGGGCGTCGGTGCGGCGGGGGCGGGGACGCCGGTGGGCCCGGCGCCGGCCGGTGACGTCGCCCTCGACCAGGACGGCCAGCTTGATATCGGGCAGGACGAAACCCCGCTCCAGGGGCTCGACCACGATCCCGTTGGCGTCGGCGGCCGACGCGGTTGCGCTCAGCAGCGGCAGGGAGACGCCGTAGTCTTGGAACGTCTCGGCCAGCCGGGCCGCCGACCCCTGGCCCTCGGCCGCTACCACCACTCGGTAGCCGCGCCCGAGCAGGTCGGTGAGCTGGCGGGCCAGGCGGGTGCCGTCGCCCATGACCGGATCCCAGCCGTGGGCGTCGACGGCGGTGGTGTCGGGGCCCTCGGCCACGGGGATCAGCGTCCACGCCGGCGCCTTGGTGTGGGTCAGAAGCCGATCGAAGGGAAGGTGGAGCCGCGGCCAGGTGCGTTCGCCGCCCGCGCCCCAGGTCTGGGCCAGGCTGGCGGCCAGGGCGGCCTCTTCCTCCAGGAGTTCCTTGGCCCGGTCGCGCATGCGCCGGGGCTCGACCAGCAGGACGAGGGCGTCGTCGGGGACCAGATCGAGGAGCACGTGCTCCTTATGGGTGAGCCAGGGCAGCCACGACTCCATCCCGTCGAAGCTGGCGCCCTCGGCCAGCCGCTCCCATTGTTCCCGGCCCCACGGCTCGGAAGCGATGAGGGATCGTGCTCGGGCGCGGACGTCGTCGGTGGGCAGCAGCTCGCGACAGCCGAAGATCTCGACGCATTCGATGTCGTCGGTCGAGCGCTGGTCGCCGACGGAGAAGGTGGTCAGCCGGTCGACCTCGTCGCCCCACAGGTCGATGCGGACCGGCCCGTCGGCGGTGGAGGGGAACACGTCGACGATCGAGCCCCGCCGGGCCACCTCGCCGCGGTGCTCGACCTGGGGCTCCCGGCGGTAGCCGGCGTTGACCAGCCGCTCAACCGTGTCGACCGGGTCGAGCTGGTCGCCCCGGGTGATGACCACCGGCTCGACATCCTCCACATGGGGACCGAGACGCTGGACGAGCGACCGGACCGGCGCCACCAGCACCCTGGGCATCCGCTGTGGCTGGCGGAGCCGCCACATCGTGCGCAGGCGGCGTCCCATCGCTTCCACGCTGGGGCTGACCCGCTCGAAGGGCAGGGTTTCCCATGCCGGGAACATGTCGACCTCGTCGGCGCCGAGAAAGGCCCGCAGGTCGTGCGCCAGCCGCTCGGCGTCGGTGCTGGTGGGCATGGCGACTACTACGGGGTGGCGGCCGCTGAGATGAGCGAGCCCGGCGATGGCGAAGGCCCGGGCCGACTCTGGCACGGCCAGCACGGCCGTGGATGCCCCGGCCAGCCCCGCGACAGTCGGGTGGCGTCGGAGAAGGGGAGGCAGGGCCCGGAGGCCCAGGGCCCGAGCGGGCCCGGGAGCGGGAGGCATCGCTACCGAGGGTAGCGGCGGGCCGACCTCAGGCCTTGACCGGATTGAACCAGGCGATCTCGGTGAAACGGGCGAAGTCCGAGTCCGCGCTCACCATCTGGAGGCCGTGCTCGATACAGAGGGCGGTGAGCGCCGCATCGGTGACCAGATTGGCGCGGAGATCCAGGTCGCGGAGAAGCCGGCCGAAGATCTCCCGGTGCCCGCGACCGGGACCGGGCACCCACGTGGCGGGCGCGTCCAGCCATTCGTCGATGAAGCCCCATGCCTCCATCGGCGTCAGCGGCGAGCGCAGAGCACGGGGATGGGTGGCGATCCGGGCGAAGGCTGAGATCGTGATCCAAGGGATGCCCACCCGACGCGTGCCGTTCAACGTCGCCTCGAGCCAGTCACGGGCCGCGGCGTGGAACCGGCTGTCCTCGTCGATGGCGTAGAGCAGGACGTTGGCGTCGACCAGCACCTACCGGGCCTCGGCCCCTTCGCGGATCTCGGTCCCTTCGAGGATTTCAAGGGCCTCGGCGACGTTCGAGACATCCAGTTTCAGACCGAGCCGCTGCGTGCGCTGGCGGAAGGGCGGCAGCGGGGGCCTGGCAAGCAGGGCGCGCCTGATGAGCTCGTTGACCGCCTCGCTGACCCCGATGGCCAGTTGGCGACGGAGCTCTTCGACCGCCTTTGCGGTGTCGTCGTCGAACTCCACGGTCGTGCGCATGCGGGGAATCTACCACGCCCGTGCGCGATCTCGCGCATGCCCGTGCAGAGTGCGGCGGCGGCGTGCGAGGGATCCTGCCCGAGCGAGCGACGGTCGCCGCGCCTCCAGGTCAGAACGCCTGCGGGTCGGGTCGGCGCTCAGCTTCGGACAGCTCGATGGCCGCCTCGAGCTCACGCCAGGCGGCGGCCATGGTCTGGGCCGCCCGGTCCCGGGCATCGGCGAGAAGGGACGCCGCTTCTCGATCGGCTGTAGCCCGGGTTTCCCGGCCATCCGCCAGCGCGTCCCGGGCGGCATCGGCCAAGCCGGCCGCCTCCTCTTCGGCCATGGCAAGAAGCAGGGTGGCCTCGCGCTCCGCCGCAGCCAGGATGTCCATCGCGGCCGCCCGCTCTCTGGCAGCAGCCTCGAGAAGCGTCGCCGTCTCCATGGCGGAGATCCGAGCCACCTCGGCTGCCTCCTCGGCGACGGTGTCATGAACGAGAGCGGCTGCCTCCTCGGCCCCGGCCCTCAAGTGCTTGGCTCGGCGTTCGGCGTCGTCGAGTAGGGCCGCCGCCCTCTCCGAAGCCAGCGCCTCGATCTGGTCGATCTCCTGGGCGACACGCGCCCGCAATTCGCCCACCTCCTTGTCGGCTACGGCGCGAGCGCGATCGGCCTGGTCGGTGGCCTCGTCCCGGAGCTGTCCGGCCTCTTGGCGGGCTCTGTCGATCAACCGAGCGGCCTCGGCGACAGCGCCGGCTCGTTCGCGCTCCGCTTCCTCCAAGGCTGTCTCGTGCACCCGCAGGGACTCCAGGGCGGCGTCCGAGCGCAACTCCGCCGCCTCGCGCATGGCAGTCGCCACCATTTCGGTCGCCCGCTGGAGGTCCCGCTGGGCGGCATCGTGGGCCTGGACAGCCTCAGCTTCGAGGGTGGCGGCGCGATGCGCAGCCGCCACCTCTAACCCGGCGGCATGCTCGAGCCGCGCCCGCGCCGCGTGCTCGGCCCGGTCAGCCTCGCTCTTCGACGACGACCGCATCTCCATCGCCCGCCGCTCGGCCGCAGTCGTGATGGCTTTGGCGCTGTCGGCCGCCGCTTGGAGAAGTGAGCCGATCTGATGGCCGATGTCCCGGAGGGCTCCGCCGTCGGGTGGCTCGTCGGCGCGATACACCCCGGCGTCTGGGTCGCTGTACTTTTCGGGCCCGAGCGTCATGCCGGTTCCTCCCCACCTGAATGGTATGCGATACCACTCCCTGCCGCCCCTAGTCGGTAGGCTGCGAAGAGGCGGCGAAGGAGGAGGCGGACTCTGGCGATGGGTCTTCAGTTTGTCCGGGCTCCGACCGATGAGCTTTCTATCAACGGTTGCGCCGCGACCGATTGGAGGACGACATGCGCGAAAACTCGGGCCATGGGCGGACAGTGCGGGCACCGGGGGTCGCCGTGTGCGGCCTGTTGGCCGGGTTGATGGTGTCCGGCTTCCTCGTCATGGGTGATGGCGTGGCGCAGGGCGCCGTCGGCGGAAAAGGGGTCGGCGTGGTCAGCGACCTCACGTGGTACATGTCGCGGCCCGACATGGACCGGTCAATCGCCATGATGGGTGATGCGGGAGTGCAGTGGGTGCGGGCCAGCATGAACTGGGCCACCCTCGAGCCGAACAGCAAGGGCGTTCTCGATCCCTGGTGGATGCCAGAACTCGACTACGCCGTCCAGAAGGCCCGTGCCGCCGGGCTCCAGGTGCTGATGCCCATCTCCGACGGGGTCCCTTATTGGGCCTCGGCAGACCCGGCCAGATACACCGACGCCGCCGGCCAGCACTGGAACAAGCAGTGGAAGCCGGGAACCTTCCAGGACTACGCCGACTTCGCCACGACCATCGTCAACCGCTACAAGGCGTTCGGCGTCCACAGCTACGAGGTGTGGAACGAGCCGAACTACGAAAGGTTCTGGCCGTCCGGGCCTAACCCGGCCGACTACACCGCCATGCTGCGAGCCACCTACCCGGCGATCAAGCAGGCCGACCCGAGCGCGACCGTGGTCATGGGCGGGCTGTCGGGGAATGACTACACGTTCCTGCAGGGCGTCTACAACGCCGGCGGGGGTGCCTATTTCGACGTTGCTGCCGTGCATCCCTATACCAACAACGTCGATCCGACCCAGTGTTGGTACGAGCCGGGCACGACCCGATACGCCAAGTTTGCCTTCTGCGGGATCGAGGAGGTGCACAACACGATGCTGGCCAACGGTGACTCCCGCAACCTGTGGCTGACCGAGATGGGCTGGTCGACCTCGAATCTCGTCAACGGTGTCAGTGAGGCGGCCCAGGCCGATTACCTGACGAAGGCGTTCACCAAGGTCGAGAGCTACCCCTACGTCGCCAACTCGTTCTGGTACAGCTTCCGGAACAACTGGTGGACGAACAACGACCCGACCGACCTCGAAGCCAACTACGGCATCGTACGGATCGACTTCAGCCTCAAGCCGGCCTACAACGCTTTGAAGGCCTATGCCACCGCCGGTCTCCCGACGACGGTGCCGGCCCCGACCACCACCACGACGGCGCCCGCCCCCACCAGCACTATCCCGCCCGCGGTGGACACATCGCCGCCGACGTTCGTCAACATTCGGTCGAGCGGGGTCAAGCGCACCACGGCCAGCATCGCATGGTCCACGAACGAGGCGTCGGATTCGACGGTTGAGTACTGGCCGGCGGGAGCGGCCACCACCAGCACGATCCGTGACGCCCGGCTGCTCTCCAACCACCAGGTCGGCCTGTCGTCGCTACTTCGCGGGACGACGTACAACTACCGCGTCGCGGGCGCGGATCAGGCCGGGAACAGCTCGATGAGCGCCGTCTACTCGTTCACGACGTCGAACTAGGATCGTCTGGGTATCACTGCCTCATGGCCGCCGGTGTCGATCAGGTCGACCAACCACCGGGCGGCACCGATGCAGCCTCGATGCTCCTGAACCAGGCCGAGGTGGTCAGCGCCCAGATTCGATCGGCGGCCGGCCACGAGGCGTCTGGCTTTCTCGCCCTCGCCGCCCGCAACGCCGACGGGCTCGTTGCGCTCGCCGTTCGCCAGGCCGCCGAGGGGCGGGCCGCTGCGGCTCGTCGAGCTGACCACATGCGGGGATGGGCCACCGACGACGCCGAGGCTGAACTGGCGTTTGCACGCCGGCGTTCGCAGGAGGCGATTCTCGTGGCCCGCCGGGCAGGGGACCGGCTGCGTGAGACCGCGGAGGAGCAGGCCCGGCAGACCTCCGTTGTCGCAGAGCGTCGGGCCGAGGAGCTCGTCGTCGCCGCTGCGTCCTACGCCGCCGAGGTCCAGGCTCGGGCCGGGAAGAGCTCCGAGGGCTTGGGCGACCAGGCGCGGCAGGTAGCCACCTCCCGGCTGGCCGCGGCCCGCTTGGGCCTCGAACAGGCGGAGATGGCCCGGACGGGGGCCGGTAACGAGGCCGACCTCGTTCGAGACGTTGCCGCTCGCAGAGCTACCGAAATGACCGACGAGGCTCGCCAGGAGCTCGATATGGCCCGCCGGGTGAGGGCCTTCGCCCTCCGCGACGCCAGCCAGGTCATGGCCGACGCCATGCAGGAGGCTTCCCGGTCGCTCGACATGGCCGCCCGCCAGTTCGACGCCGCCAACGCCATGCTGGCCGAGGCTGAGCGGGGCCCGGACGCAGTGCCGGCCCCGGCCCCTCTACTCACGGGCCCGACGACCGTCGCCGACCCGATCCAGACGGGCCCGAGCCCGGCGGTTCCGGAGCCGGACGTCGAGGTTCCCGCACCGGAGCCCTCTTCGGCACCTGCACCTGCACCTCTCCTGGTCCCCGTCCTCAGCTTCGGGCGAGAACTGGTCCTTCGTCTCCTTGTGCTGGTCGGGATGACGACCACCGCGTGGTTCTGGCTCTGGTGGCTGGCCACCGGGCACGGGGAGTGGACGTTCGGCAGCGGGACGGCCAGCTTCCTGTTGGCCTGGGTGTTCGGTCTCTCGTTCTACTTCTTTTTCTTCGTCTGCCGGATGTCGCGCCCGAACCCGACCCTGTCCGTGCCGGATCTACGAGTGGCGATGGTCGTGACCAAAGCTCCCGCCGAGGCCTGGGAGGTGCTCGAGCGCACGCTTGTGGCCATGCTCACCCAAGACTACGGCCGTCCCTACGACGTCTGGCTGGCCGACGAGCGACCGGCGCTCGCCACCGTCCGATGGTGCCTCGAACACGGCGTGAAGGTTTCGACCCGGCACGGGGTCGAGGAGTACCACCGTCGGACGTGGCCTCGCCGGACGAAGTCCAAGGAAGGCAACCTGGCCTGGTTCTACGATCAAGTCGGGTACGACAAATACGACGTCGTCGTCCAGCTCGACGCCGATCACGTCCCGGCGTCGGGGTACCTGCAGGCCATGGTGCGACCGTTCGTCGACTCACGCGTCGGCTACGTGGCCGCCCCCAGCATCTGCGATGCCAACGCGGGCGAGGGGTGGACCGTGCGCGGCCGTCTGTACCGGGAGGCGTCGATGCACGGCCCCGTCCAAGCCGGGTGCAACGGCGGGTACGCCCCGGTGTGCATCGGATCCCACTATGCGGTCCGCACCGCGGCCCTACGGGACATCGGCGGAATCGGGCCCGAGTTGGCGGAGGACTATTCCACCACTCTCTCGTTCCAGTCCGGCGGTTGGGACGGCGTGTTCAACATCGACGCCGTCGCCCATGGAGACGGGCCGGCGACGGTCGAGGAGATGCTGGTGCAGGAGGTGCAGTGGTCCCGCAGTCTGGGCACCATTCTGATGCGGTGGGCGCCGGAGCGGTTGCGGACAGTGCCCTGGCGGGCGCGCCCTCGGCTGGCGTTCGCCTTGCTGTATTACCCGGTGGCAGGAGTCGCCGTGGCCATGGCTGCGGCCGCACCAATGCTCGGGGTTCTCCTGGGCCGGTCATGGGGCAACACCAGCTTGGCCGCCTTCTACATCCACCTGTGGCCCCACACGGTGGTCTCCATGGTCCTCGTCGTCTACCTGCGGCGCTGCCGGCTGTTGCGTCCGGTCAACGGGAAGGTGTGGTCCTGGGAACTGGTCCTGTTCCAGGTGGTGCGCTGGCCTTGGACCCTGGTCGGGTTCACCGAGGGTGTCTACGCCGGGCTGCGATCGAAGGTTGTCCGTTTCGGGGTGACACCGAAGTCGGTGCCAGGCGTCCGGGCCCTACCCGTCCGTTACCTCGTCCCGACCCTGATGTTGGGCGTCGTCCCCGCCTGGGTCGTCGTGGCCGTCCGAGATCCCGGACCAGCGGTCGGCCTGATGGTCATTGCCACCCTCCAAGCCTCGGTCTACATCGGCAGCGCGTGCTTGGTGGTCGCCCTCCATTTGCTCGGGAACCGGCGCCGGAACGCCGCAGCCCCCCGCTCGGATGGCGCGGGCGGTGTCACTCCTTGGCAAGCCGGTCGCGCCGCGACAGTTACCACCCTGGGTGTGGCCATCCCGACCGTGGGCGCACTGATTTGGCGCTTGTGGGCGGTGGGCCTCAGAGGTTGAGCAGCCTGAGAGGGCCGAGCCTCAGAGGCCCAGCGGCGGGCTGTTGGCCGACATGTCGCCGATCGACAACCCGCTGTGGCGTCGGGACAGCCCGTTGATGAGCACCCCCGCCACGATCATGAGGACGGCTATAGCCACCATTAGGGCGGTGTGACTGGCGCCTGTGAAGGCCAGCGTCGTGGTCGTCTGTGTGACCAGGGCCGGTGCGGTTGCCCCGCCACCTGCGGTCCCGACCCCCACGGCCGCGGCCAGGACAGTGCTTCCCACCGTCGCTTGAACTGTCATCTCGTCGTTGCTCCCCAGCTCGATGTCTACGCGCGCCTGCTGTGCGCTTGGCGGCAGATTACCCCACGGACAGTGAGGTGTACCCGCGTATCGGAAGAATTTCTCCGCCCACTCGGCCCTCCTACTTGCTGAGCTCCGTCAGCCGCTTGTCGACAGACTGGCGAAGGGTCAAGAGCTCGGCAATCTCCTGCTCGCGGGTCTTGGGCTTCTCGTCGCCGCAGCACTCGCAGCCGCAGCCGCACGGCTCCTTGGATTCGGTGATGTCGGACATGGCCGAACAGCCGCAGCCGCACGTGGTAGTGGAGGTCATCGTCATGAGACGAGCATAAAAGGTGGCCCCTGGGGCCATGTCAAGGGGTATTGACCCGATTCATGGCCGCCGCCGGCCCCTCGGCGAAGATGAGCTCCACCGCGTCAGCCGCTTCCGCCACGGCGACGTCGAACTCGAGGCGCTCGGCCTTGCGGGCCGGCCGCAGCACGAAGTCGGCCCCGGCCTGGCGACCGGGCGGCTTGCCGATGCCGATCCGGATCCTGGTGAAGGCGCCCGAGCGCAGGTGGGAACGGATCGACTCCAGCCCGTTGTGCCCGGCCGTGCCGCCGCCTTCCTTGATCTTCACCCGCCCGGGGGGTAGGTCGAGTTCGTCGTGGACGACGACCACGCGGGTGATGTCGTCGTCCACGCCGTACCGGCGCACCAGGCGGGCCACCGACTCGCCCGACAGATTGACGAAGGTCTGGGGGAAGGCGAGGACCAGCAGCTTGCCGTCGATACGGGCTTCGCCCACCAGGGCCCGCTCCTTGCCGCGTTTGAGCGGGGCGTGGTGGCGGGAGGCGAGCACGGCGATCACGTCCGCGCCCAGGTTGTGCCGGGTGCCGTCGTACTCCTCGCCCGGATTGCCCAGCCCGATGGCCAGGAGGTGGGCCGGTTCGCCCGTCCGTTCGGGGCGCAGGGTGGCCTAGCTCTCTTTGGCCTCGTCGGGGCCCTCGACGGCGCTCGTCCCCCCGGCGGCCACCGCCGACTCGGCGGCCTCGGCGTCCTCCTCCTCGACCTCACCGGCGGTGCGCGACGCCTGGCCGGCCACGACGGTTTCCTCGGGGTCGACCTCGGTGGTCACGCCCGAGGGCAGCTTGAGGTCGCCGACGCGGATGGCCTCGCCGATGGAGAGCGACGTGATGTCGACCTCGATGGCGTTGGGGATGTCGCCGGGCGTGGCGTGCACGACCAGGCTGAACAGCTGCTGCTCGACCAGGCCGTCGGCGTGCTCGATCTCCAGGGCTTCGCCGACCAGGTGGACGTTGACCTCGGCGGAGACGATCTCGTCGCGCCGCACGATCACGAAGTCGATGTGGTCGATCGTCCGCCGGACGGGGTGCTTCTGGAGCTGGCGGGCCATGGCCAGGTGGCGCTGGCCGTCCACCTCGAGGGAGATCAGGGCGTTGAGACCGGCATCCGACGTCAGCGCGGCACGCAGCTCGCGGCTGCCGACGGCCAGGCTCAAGGGGTCGACCCCGTGGCCGTAGAGCACTCCGGGAACCTTCCCGGCGATCCGGAGGCGGCGCGCCTCGGCACTTCCCTTGACCCGCCCGACGTCCGCAACCAGAGAAACCTCGTTCATGGCGGTCCAGTGTAGGGGACGGGCCGGTCGCGTCCTCTAGGTCTGGTTGTCGCCGCCGAAGATCTCCGACACCGACCGGTCCTCGAAGACGGCGAGCAGGGCATTGGCGATGATGCCGGCGACGGAGAGCACCTCGACCTTGTCGATGCGCCGGTCGTCGGCGAGGGGAAGGGTGTCGGTGAGCACCACCTTGGTGATCACGGAGTTCTTGAGCCGGTCGAGTGCGGGGTCGGACAGCACGCCGTGGGTGGCCATGGCGTAGACCTCGGTGGCGCCGTGGGCCACCAGTTGGTCGGCCGCCGCGCAGATGGTGCCGGCGGTGTCGATCATGTCGTCGACCAGCACGCACACCCGGCCGGCCACCTCCCCCATCACGTCGAGGGCCTCCACCTGGTTGGCCAGGCCCCGGGGTCGCCGCTTGGCCACCGAGCCCACGTCGGCGTCGAGATTCTGGGCGAAGCGCTCGGCCACCTTGAAGCGCCCGGCGTCGGGGGAGACGACCACCACGTCGCTGCCCAGGTTGGAGCCGACCCACTCGGTGAGCACGGGCATGGCGGTCAGGTGGTCGACGGGCACGTCGAAGAAGCCCTGGATCTGGCCTGAGTGCAGGTCGACACTGACCATGCGGTCGGCGCCGGCCACCGTCAGCATGTCGGCCACCAGCTTAGCGGTGATGGGCTCGCGCTCCGACGCCTTGCGGTCCTGGCGCGAGTACCCGTAGAAGGGGCAGACGGCGGTGATGCGCTTGGCCGAGGCCCGCTTGGCGGCATCGACCATGATCAGCTGCTCCATGATCGAGTCGTTCACCGGCCCGCTGTGGGTCTGGATGATGAAGACGTCGGAACCCCGGATGGACTCGGCGAACCGGCAGTGCATCTCACCGCTGGCGAACTCGGACAGGTTCGCCATTCCCAGCTCGACGCCGAGGTGGGCGGCGATGTCGGCGGCGAGGGCGGGGTGGGAACGGCCGGAGAAGAGGTGCAGTCGCTTCTTGGTGACCAGCTCCATGGGTTACACGCCCTCGTCGTCGCCTGCCGACGCAGTGTAGAACGGCCCCGTCGTCGTCCCTGTCGAGATATGGCTGCCTGGCGGCAGCACGGCGAAAGGCCCGACAATCGCCATCGGCCCCACGACGGCGTCGTAGCCCACCGACTGCTCGACGCTGGCCCCGTCGCCCACCATGCAGTCCACCAGCCGGACGTGGGGGCCGAGCCGGGCGCCCTCGCCGATGACCGTGCGCCCTTGCAGGATCGTGCCGGGGAACAGAGTGACGTCGGCGGCCAGGCTGACCGCGGCGTCGATGTAGGTTCGCTCGGGGTCGACCATGGTCACCCCCGCCCGCATCCAGCGGTGGTTGATCCGGCGGCGAAGCTCGGCCTCGGCGCCGGCCAGCTGCGCCCGGTCGTTCACGCCGACCGCTTCCGGCGGGTCGTCGGTCTCCAAAGCAATGACCTTGTGGCCGGCGTCGTGGAGCACGCCGATGACGTCGGTGAGGTAGTACTCGCCTTGGGCGTTCTCGGGCGACAGGCGCCGCAACGCCGGCGCCAGCAGGCTGCGCCGGAAGCAGTAGATCGAGGTGCCGACCTCGTCGATCTCCAGCTCGGCTTCGGTGGCGTCGAGCTCCTCGACGATGCGACTGACCCGCCCGTCCTTCACCCGGACGACCCGGCCCATGCCGGTGGTGTCGGGCAGCCGGGCGGTCAGCAGGGTGGCGGCGGCGTTGGCCTGGCGATGGGCGTGGACGAGCGCGCCCAGGGTCGACGGGCGGACGAGAGGGGTGTCACCGGGAAGGACGACGATGTCTTCGTCGTCGCTGTCGTCGTCGGGGAAGGCGGTGAGGGCCACGGAGGCGGCGTCGCCCGTACCCCGCTGCACGTGCTGCTCGACGAAGTCCATGATGAGCTCGGGCGGGCCGTATTCCTGCAGCGTCTTGGTTACCCGCTCCGCCCCGTGGCCGACGACGACCACGGCCCGGTCCACCAGCAGCTCGCTCAGGGCGTCGAGCACGTGCAGCAGCATCGGCCGTCCACAAAGGGGGTGGAGAGGCTTGGGCAGCGCCGAGCGCATGCGCGTGCCCTCACCCGCGGCCATCACCACGGCCGAGAGCGGACGGAGACCCATACATCTGTTCTACCCCGCCGCTCCCGGCTACTGGTGGACGGCCGGCTCGGGGGCCAGGATTCGAACCCGGACCTGGAACAGCACCAAAGGCTGCCGTGCTACCGATTACACCACCCCCGATTCGTTTCCGAGGCTACTGGCAGCTGCGATTGCCTCGAACCATCCTGAGATCCGAAGGTTGAGATCGGCGCTCCGGTGGACGGTGACGCAAAGGCACCCGCGATAGTGATCGCCGACGTTCCTGCGCCGGGTCTGTGGGTTGTGCCTCTTCAGGCTGGTCCTGTTGAACCGCTCCACCGGCTCGGCTACGACCTCGGACCAGAATCTCAGAGCGGACGGGACGTCAGCTGACTCGTGAATTGCGACCCTGAAACGCAAGCGATCCCGCTCGACGTCCAAGAGTCTGAGCCAGTTCAGAAAGAGCCGGATCATCGCCGGATCCGAGTTGATGAACTGAAGCTGGGCCCCCGTACGCCAGGGTTTGTTCTTGGCCCCCTCCGCCCAGTAGGCCACGACCCCGGCGACGAAGAGCTCGCTCTCACTGAGCCCCGTGATCTGAGCGCGGGCGAGAGCATGGATGTGCGATCGCCGTCGGGTGGCGTTGACTCGGCCGGCCTCAGCGTTCTTCCGGGTTGCGGCCGGTCCACGAAGGTCGAGAAGGCGGCGTTGCTCCGTGGTCAAGGGCACGTCCCGGAGCCACAACGACAACGTGCTCTTGGACACCCCGACCTCGACCTGGATTTCACGATAGGAGCGTCCCTCTCGCCGCATGGCCACTGCCGTCGCGTGCAGGCCGTCCTTCGCTTGAGGGCGCCGGGTCCATTCGGGTGGAGGCACGCCCTTGAGCCACCGGTCAAGGGGTTGGCCACCGCTGCCGAGGCCGAGCGCGTCGGTCTGGGATCGGGACGAACCCGCCAGACGCAGTCGAACTGCCTGCTCGCGCCTCTCGTTCCCCTTCATGAACGAACACTAGTTCGTTCCATAGTGTATGTCAAGCATCGAAACGACATGCGATCAACGAAGATATGCACAGGATTGTCCCCCGTGCGGCGACACCCGCTAGAGTGACGCCGCTCATGGGATCCCTGATCAAGAAGCGCCGCAAGCGGATGCGCAAGAAGAAGCACAAGAAGATGCTGAAGGCCACCCGCTGGCAGCGACGCGCCGGGAAGTAGTCCCGGCGCTTTCCTGAGGTCACGCTCTCAGGACGACGCACCCACTGTTCGAGCGACGATCCGGCCCTGGCCGGGGAACTCACCCTCGACGAACCAGCTCCCGCCGCTCCCAGCCAGTTGAGCCACCTGCCCGGTGTCCCGGGTCAGTTCGTCGCGCCACGCCGCCAGCTCGGGTGCCACCATCAGGGCCGCCGGTTCCAGATCGTTGGCCGACCCCTCCTCGGCTGGCGGGCCGCCCAGGGCGTCCCACGCCCGGTAGACGGATGCGGTGCCTACGTGGACCGGCGGGATGAGAAGGGTGAAGGTCTGAGCCCGGAGGGGCAACGGTTCCACGATCTCCCCGATGCCACGCACCCGGGCCCGTCCTCCGATCACACAGAAGCCGACGTCGGCGCCCAGCCCTGCGGCCACGCCGAGATCCCGGCACCCGGCCCACCGCAGGACGGCGGCGGCGTCGGCCGAACCACCACCCAGGCCCGCCCCGGCCGGCACCTGCTTGTCGAGGCGTACCGACGCCTGCCGGCCGGCGGCCGCCAGCGCCCGCCGCACCAGGTTGTCGTCACCCGTGGGTACCCCGGCGGCGAACGGCCCGCCCACCTCCAGCCCGTCGCCCTCGGAAAACGTCAGCTCGTCGCCGAAGTCGAGCGTCACCATCTCCGAGTCGACCAGGTGGTAGCCGTCGGCCCGCGTACCGGTGATGCGCAGCGACAGGGTCAGCTTGGCCGGGGCGCGCTCGACGTGCACGCCGCCAGTCTCCCCCACTCCTCCACCGACAGCTCCTCGGCGCGCGCCTCGGGGCGGATGCCCGCGGCCACGAACGCCTCGGGGGGGACGAGATCGACCAGCGACCGCCGCAGCATCTTGCGACGCTGGCCGAAACCAGCCTGGACCAGGCGGAACAGCCACGCCGGGTCGACGTCGGGCCCGACCGCCGGTGACGGGCGGCGGTCGATGCGCACGAGCACCGACTCGACCTTGGGGACAGGGTAGAAGACCGTCGCCGGCACCCGCCCGACCACCTTGGCCGTAGCCCAGTACGCCACCTTCACCGATACCGCCCCGTACGCCTCGTCGCCAGCCCGGGCGGCCAGCCGCTCGCCCACCTCCCTCTGCACCATGACCAGCATCCTGGTGATGGCCGGCACGCCGTCGAGCAGGTCGGCGATCAGGGGCGTGGCCACGTTGTAGGGGAGGTTGGCCACCAACACCCATCCGATACCTATGAGCAGCGACGACCAGTCGAGCCGCAGGGCGTCGCCCTCCACCACCGTCACGCCGACGGGCTCCACCACGTCTCGCAGGACCGGGACGAGGCCGCCGTCGATCTCGATGGCCGTGACCGAGGCACCCGTCGCCCCCAGGGCCAGGCTGAGCGAGCCGAGCCCGGCGCCGATCTCCACCACCCGGTCGCCCGGCCCCACCTCGGCCAATCGCGCCACCCGTCGGACGGTGTTCGGGTCGACGACGAAGTTCTGGCCCCGTGCCCGGCTGGGCGCCAACCCGTTTTCGATGAGCAGGCGACGGATCTGCGGCCCGGTGAGCGCCTCCGTCACTCGAGGAGGCCGAAGGCCGCGGCGGTGTTGGCCCACGTGGCCCGCTCGACGTCCTCGACCGCCAGTCCCTTGGCCGCGGCCACTGCCGCGCCGACCAGGGCGACGTAACTCGGCTGGTTGGGCGTCCCCCGGTGGGGCACGGGGGTCAGGTACGGCGCGTCGGTCTCCACCAGGATGCGGTCGAGGGGAGTCATCGCCGCCGCCGCCCGCAGCTCGCCGGCGGTCTTGAACGTGATGATCCCGCTGAAGGACAGGGTGGTCCCGAGGTCGAGGCACAGCCGCGCCTCGTCGGGGCCGCCCGAGAAGCAGTGGAAGATCGTGCGGGGCGGCACCCCTTCGGAGCGAAGGATGGCCAAGGTGTCGTCCCACGCCTCGCGGGTGTGGATCACCAGCGCCAGGTCACGCTCAGTGGCCAGGTTCACCTGGGCGGCGAAGGCCCTCCGCTGCACCTCGCGGGGCGAATGGTCGTAGTGGTAGTCGAGCCCGCACTCGCCCACGCCCACGACCTCCGGCTCGCCGAGCAGCGCCATCAGACCGTCGACGCCCTGCGACGCGTCGTGGGGGTGCATGCCGACAGTCGCCCACACCCGGCCGGGATGAGCACGGGCCACCGAGATGGCGGCCTGCGACTGCTGGGCGTCGGTACCGACGCAGATGACGCGGCCGATGCCGGCATCCGCCGCCCGGTCGAGGGCCTCGGCGGGGATCGCCTCGTACTGCAGATGGCAATGACTGTCGGCCCACATCAGGGGTCAACCGCAGGCCGGGTACTGCCTCCCGGGGGGAGGGTGCCGCCTGGGGCCTCCGCGCCCCATTGCGTCCAGCCGTCACGGGCGTACCGGGCGAAGAGCTCGAGGTAGGGGCCAGGGGAGCAGGCCTCGACGATTTCGTACAGCTCGTCGGGCTTGCGAGAGTGCTCGCGCTTGCGGGTGGCAAGCAGGTTGACCTGTCGGCGGCCGGGATCGAGGGTTCGCAGGCTGCCCCTGACCCCGAAGAGAACCGGTTCGGTGACGTTGCGGAAATAGAAGCCCACGCCCCGCCCGTCGGGGCCGCCGTCCTTGCGGACCTTGTGCCAGACCAGCATCGATTTGTAGGTGAAGCCCCATCGCTCCAACACCATGAGGCCCTCGGCGACCAGGGCGTTGGGTACCCACAGGTAACAGTGACTGCGCTCGGCGACGACGCCGGTCACCGGCATGGCGGCGATCGCCTCGACGTCCATGGTGTCGTATCGGGCCAGCCGGCGATGCTCAGGCGCCACCTTCCCGGTCCGGTTGAGGAAGCGCCACGGCGGATCGGCCAACACGGTGGCGAAGCGCTGCTGGTGGAGCTCGGCGAACACGTTCGGGCACGGTAGTGCGCATTGGCCACAGAGGGGCCGACGGGAAGAGATGGCCCCGATGCAGCCGGACACGGCGGACGTCCGCTTACATCGGGGCCAGGACTCACAATAGCGGATTCATCCAGTGTTCACCGACCTGTCCGGGTCACCGCCTGGGAAAGAGCGGTTTGCCTTTCTCGACGGGCAGCCCGCCCGGGTACCCGCCCCAGGCGGCGGCGTGTGGGAGGCGCTGGTCGGCGGGGGAGCCGGCCAGGCCCAGGCGCCGCCACACCTCGGTGGCGGCCGCGGGAACGGCTGGGAAGGCGAGCACGGCCACGATGCGCAGGGCTTCGAGGGCGCTGCCCATGATCGCGTCGACGGACGGCCCGGGCTCGGCCTTCCACGGCTCGTTGGTCTCGAGAAAGGCATTGACCTCCCGGATGAGCTGCCAGGTGGACTCGAGGGCGTCGGAGGGCGCCAGTCGGTCCCAGGCCGCAGCCGTGTCCGTGTAGACCCGCTCGGCCACGGCGGCGAGCGGACTGTCGGCGGCGGGAGCCGGGCCCGTGCCGCCGCACTTGCTGCCCACCACGGTGGTGACGCGCGCCAGCAGGTTGCCGAGGTTGTTGGCCAAATCCGCGTTGTAGCGGGCGACCATGGCCTCGTAGGAGAAGTCCCCGTCGGGCCCGAAGGTGACCTCGCGCAGGAAGTGGTAGCGGACCGCGTCGACGCCGAGGTCGTCGACCAGCGCGGCCGGTGCGATCTGGTTGAGCCGGGTCTTACTCATCTTCTCGCCCTTGACCAACAGCCAGCCGTGGGCGGCCACGGTCCGGGGCGGCTCGAGCCCTGCCGCCATCAGCATGGCGGGCCAGAACACGGCATGGAAGCGGATGATGTCCTTGCCGATCAGGTGGTAGTCGGCCGGCCACCATTCGGCGAAGCGATCGGGATCCTCGCCGTAGCCGGCGGCGGTCAGGTAGTTGGGGAGGGCGTCGAACCATACCCACGCCACCTGCGCCGGGTCCCAGGGAAGCGGCACGCCCCAGTCGAAGGCGCTACGGCTGATGGAGATGTCCTGCAGGCCGGAGCGGATGAAGCCCAGCACTTCGTTGCGGCGGGTGGCGGGGATAACGGCGGCGGGATGGGTTTCGTAGAAGTCCAGTAGCGGCTGCTCGTAGCGGGACAGGCGGAAGAACCAATTCGTCTCCTGCATGCGCTGCACGGGCCGGCCGTGGATCGGGCAGTTCCCGTCGACCAGCTCGTCCTCGGTGTAATAGGCCTCACACGCCACGCAGTAAAGGCCCTCGTAGGTGCCCTGCTCGATGTCGCCGTTGTCGTACACCGCTTGCAGGAACTTCTGGACGGCGACGCGGTGGCGGTCCTCGGTGGTGCGGATGAAGTCGTCATAGGCCACGCCGAGGAGGTCCCATGCGTCGCGGAAGCGCCGGCTGTTGCGGTCGGCCAGCTCCTGGGGATGGACGCCCTGGGCCTCGGCTGCCTGTTGGTTCTTGAGCCCGTACTCGTCGGTGCCGGTGAGGTAGAGCACCTCGTCGCCGAGGAGGCGGTGCCAGCGGCAGACGGCGTCGCCGATCACGGTGGTGTAGGCGTGGCCGATGTGGGGCGCGTCGTTGACGTAGTAGATCGGCGTCGTCAGGTAGAAGCGGGCCACCGCCGTACAGTACCGACCACCCGGCTCGGCACGTCCGGCGATTTTCGCTGTGCTCGTCTCGCTACAGGCGCAGGGCGATGTCGTAGACGAGGCGCTTGGGCACTTGCAGGACGGTGGCCACCTCGACGATGGCCGAGCGCTTGTCGAGCCCGGCGCCGATGCGGGACCGCAGGGCGGCTTCGATGTCGGTCTCCTCGGCTGGGCCGGACGGGGGGGCCCCATCGAGCACGAGCACGTACTCACCGCGAGGGTCCTTGGAGCCCAGGTGCTCGACGGCGCCGCCAAGCGTCCCCCGCCAGATCTCCTCGTGGAGCTTGGTGAGCTCCCGGGCGATGGCGACCCGCCGTAGCTCGCCGGCGACGGCCGAGAGGTCGGCGACGGTTTGGCGGACGCGATGGGGGGCTTCGAAGAGCACGACGGTCCGGGGCTCGGCCGCCACCTCGGCCAAGCGCTGCGCCTTGGCCGCGCCTTTGCGGGGGAGGAATCCCTCGAAGCAGAAGCGGCCGGTCGACAGCCCGCTGGCAACCAGGGCGACGATCAGGGCCGACGGTCCGGCGACCACCTCCACGACGTGGCCCGCAGCGGCGGCGGCGGCGACCAGGCGTTCGCCCGGGTCGGAGATGCCCGGCATCCCCGCGTCGGTGACCACGGCCACCCGCTCGCCCCGGTCGAGCCGGTCGAGCACCGCCTCTACCGACGCCGCTTCGTTGTGGGCGTGGACGGCCAGCAACCGCCGCCCACCGGGTACGCCGAGGTGCGACAGCAGGGCACGGGCCCGCCGGGTGTCCTCGCAGGCGATGGTGTCCGCGGTGGTGAGCGCCTCGACGGCTCGCGGCGACATGTCGCCCAGGTTGCCGATGGGGGTGCCGATCAGCACCAGCGCGGCCGCCCTGGGAACCGTGAGGAGGTCGGTCATTCCCGGATCTCGAGGTGGTCGCCGGCGCGTAGGGTCCAGCGGTCGAAGGCGCCGGATTCAGCCTCGATCACGCAGCAGCCCTTGAGCGACGGGCGGGTAAGGCGGCCCGGCCGCATGCAGATCGTGCGCAGAACGACCAGATCCTTGGTGCAGACGGCCACGTCGATGGCGAAGAGCATGCCCACGGAGTGCACCGAGCGGGCCGGGCGGATGAGGATGGCCCCATCGATTCCCGTGCGCTCCAGCAGGCCCTGCATGCGGTCCTTCCGGGACTCGGTGACCTCGAGGGCGGCCAGCACGTCACCCTCACGAAGGAGCCAGGCGTCCCTCATGGTCGAGGCCTCATGATCAGACCCTCATGATCAGACGTTGAAGCGGATCTCGAGGACGTCGCCGTCGGCGACCTCGTAGTCCTTTCCCTCGACGCGAAGCCTCCCGACGTCCTTGGCCTTCTGCCATGAGCCGAGCGATAGCAGCTCATCCCAGTGGATGATCTCGGCGCGGATGAAGCCCCGCTGCAGGTCGGAGTGGATGACTCCGGCGCACTCCGGGGCCTTGGCGCCGGCCCGGAACGTCCACGCCCGCGACTCCTTGTCGCCTGTCGTCAGGAACGTCCGCCGGCCCAGCAGCTGGTAGGCGGCCCGGATCACCCGGGCGAGGGCGCCCTCCCCGAGGCCCAGGCCTTCGAGCAGCTCGATGCGATCGGCCTCGTCGAGGGAGGCGGCCTCGGCCTCGAGCTGCACGCTCACGCCCAGCACCTCGGCGGCCCCGCCCAGCTCGACGACGACCGGCTTGGTCAGGTCGTCGGAGTCGCCGACCTGGTCCTCACCCAGGTTGACGACAGCCAGGACCGGCTTGTTGGTGAGTAGGAACGTCGACTTCAGGTTGTTGCGCTGTTCGCTGTCGAGGTCGGAGCGATAGATCGGGATGCCGGCGTTCAGGGCGACCAGCGCCGCCTCCATGGCCTCGACCTCGCCCTTGAGCATGGGGTCGTTGCGCGCCATCTTCTTGCGCTTGACGATCTGGGTGTCGATGGAGTCGACGTCGGCCAGGACCAGCTCCAGCTCCAGGGTGTGGAGGTCGTCGAGAGGGTCGTGGTCGCCCACCACGTTGTCGTCGGCGAAGGCCCGCAGGACCATGACGATGGCGTCGACCTCCCGGATGCCGGCCAGGAACCGGTTGCCCATGCCCTCGCCGGTGGATGACCCCGCCACCAGGCCGGCGATGTCGACGAGCTCCAGCGTCGCCCCCACGACCTTTTTGGACTTGCTCATCTCGGCCAGGGCTCGCAGGCGGGGGTCGGGAACCTGGGCGATGCCGACGTGGCTCTCCGTGGTGGAGAAGGGATGGGCGGCCACCGGGACCGATGCTCCGGTCACGGCGTTGAACAGCGACGACTTCCCGGCATTGGGGAGGCCGACGAGGCCCAGGCGTTCCATCCGGGCCAGGGTAACCGGGGCGCCGAGTGACGCACGTCGACGGCGTGGCCGCGGGTCACGACTTCCGCTGCCGGTGGGCCGTTCCCGTGCGGGTCCGAAGACGTCGGGGCCACCGGAAGGGTTTGTGGTGGGGAGCGCGGACCGCGAGAGCTGGGGGGTCCCGGGTCACGTCGCTCCCCAGGGAAAGGATAGCCGTGTCGACGCCGCCCGGCGCGATTCTTGCAATCTTATAGGAGGGAAAGCGGCCCGACCTTGGGAACGGCGGAAAGCAATGGCGTCAGCACCGGTCCGGGCTTCGTGGGCGGCACCGCGGAGCTTGCGCCCGCGACGATGATCGGCGTGCCCGGGACGGGCTAGGCTCCCGGGCCGGTACCGTTCGAGTTCAGGAGCGGTGTGGCAGGGATGGGTGGGCCGACGAGCGGACTCGGCGCCAGGTCGGCGGGGGCGACAGTCACCGTCGAAGCCGATGTCGACGTGGTGGGCGGCCCACCCCCTTCGGCGGGAGCGGCGCCGACGACCGAGGCGATCACCGCAGGGACGGGCGCGATCAGGAGTCCTGCCGCCGGCGGGTCAGCCACGAGTGGGCCTGCGACCGGAGCGACAGCGGCGACGAGCGCTGTCGTGGCCGGCATTGTGCTGGGCGCGGCGGGGGTGGGCAGGGCGGAGACGACGGCCGGAACGGGGGAAGAGGGCGGCAGGGTTGGGACCGTCGACAATGGGACCGGGACGGTCGTGGGCGTGGTCACGGTGGTGACCGGTAAGGAGGGAACCGCCCCGCCCGTCGCGGCGGAAAGCACGGCCGGGAGGGGCGATGTGGCGATAGCCGCGGGGACGGCCACGACACCAGGGAGCGCAGCCGGAAGGGGCGATGTGGCGACGGCGGCGGGGACGGCGGCGGGGAGGGCGTCGATGACCGAGCCCACCGCGGAGCCGGGCGTGACGAGGGGCGCCGCCACCGGCGGGTCAGGGACGACGGGGCTTGCGAGCGGAGCGACAGCGGCGACGAGCGTTGTCGAGGTCGGCAAGACGCTGGGTGTGGAGGGGACGGCCAGGGTGGGGACGACGACGACGGGAACGGCGAGAGAGGACGGCAGGTTTGGAAGCGTCGACAACGGAGCCGGGGGCGTCGGGGCCGTGGTTGGCGGTGCGGAGGAAGCCGGGCCCGTCGCAGTGGAAAGCGGGGCCGGCACGGGCGATGCTGAGACGGTGGTAAGGACGGCCACGACACCGGGAAGCGGAGCCGGCGCGGGCGGGACAGGACTTGGTGGCCCCACCGTCGGCAGGTCTGCGGCCGGCAGGGACGGCCCGCCGGCGGCACCGGCGGTACCGACCACGCCGGACAGGGGGGTGGTCGGATCGGGGATCGTCGGGGTTGCCACCAGGGTCGGGGCCGCGACAGTGGAGGCGGGGGCCGGTGTCAGAGTGGCGGGCGGCGGCGGAGAGGCGGTCGGCTTCTGGGGCCCGGGGGGAACGAGGTCCACCCTCGCCGGCTGGGTCTGGGAACGGTCGGTCTGCGAGCGGCCGGCGTCAAGGATCACCGAGGCAGGGAAGGCACTGTACCGGGAGGGAATATCGCCACCACCGACCGCGGGGACACCAACCTCCAGTCCGGCGCCGGCGGTCACCGCTCGTGTCGAGACGTAGGCCTGGATGACAGGGGACATCGACGCCGAGGCGGGCGCCGACCGGGTGGGGCCGTCGATGTCCGAGGGCTCGGCGGAGCGGACCGACGCTGGAGCCGTCGTTGACTCGGACTGGGGCCGGGCTGCGACATCGAGCGGGCCGGGGCCATCGAATGAGGCCGGGGAGGCGCTGATACCGGTCCCCCGTCCGCCTTCGCCCCCACCGGCGTCTGTCCTGAGGGACAAAGGGCCGGCCGCGGTCTGTGGGGCCTCCCGAGGTACTGATCCCATGTCGCTCATCACCATGGCGGAGGCGCCGAGCACGAGCACTCCGGCAGAAGTCCCGACGACCAGACGCTCGAGAACCGGGGAGGTTCCCGCCAGCCGCTGCAGGAGCGTGGCCACGTTGGCGGCGGGCTGGGTGAGCGCAGAGGTGGACTGGGCCAGGCCGGCGTCGACCAGCGACTGGGGCCCCGGAGAGGCGCCGAGCAGCGGCGCCAGGTCGTGGCGAAGGCCCGACGTCCACGCCCGTCGCGCCCGGTCGCCGACCATGAGGGGCAAGGGCAGCAGCAGGCCCCGCAGCGTCATGCCCAGATCCTCGACCTGAGCGACCCGGTCGCGGCAATCCGCACAGCACGACAGGTGATCGTCCACCCGGGACCGCTGACGACGGGTGACGGTGCCGGCCAGGTAGCCGCCGAGGGCGCCGACGTGCTCCCGGCAGCCGGTGTTCTCGCCCGTGCGTACGTGGGCCTGCAGGTAGTGCTCGCGCAGCCGGCTGCGGGCCCGGGCGGCCAGCTGGGCGGCGTTGTTCGGGCCCACCCCGAGGACCATCCCGACCTCGCGGGTCGACATGCGCTCCACCTCGATGAGCCAGAGGGCAGTTCGCCAGCGGGTCGGCAGTTGGGCGAAAGCGTGGGCGACAAGGCTCCGGTCCTCCCCGGCCAGGACGTCGTCTACCGGCCCATTCGGGGCGAGGGCCCGTGAGCGGTCCCCCCGGTCCGGCTCCTCGCCGATGTCATCGGTGACCTTGACCCGGGACGAACGCCGAACGATGTCGATGGCGGCATGGCGGGCGGACCGGAGAAGGTAGGCCCGGAAGGGCAGGCACTGGGACTGGGCCGACGCCGCCGGCAGCGCCCGGAACACCCTGGCGAACGCGTCGGCGACCGCATCGGCGGCGTCCTCCGGGTTCCGGACGACCGATTGAGCGACGCCCCAGGCCGCAGGAGCGTGACGCCGGTAGAGCTCACCGAAGGCGTCGCCGTCCCCGCTGGCTGCGGCGGCGACGAGGGCGGAGTCGGCGTCTGCGACAATTGGCCGCCGCCGCCGTACGGATGAGCTGCGCATTCGACTCTCGTCTTCGTCAGCGTCGGTGTGGACTTCCCGACTCTACCCCTCGCCGGTCGGGGGTAGTCGCACGGAGCATCGTCCTCCCCGGGGCCGGCCTGCCTTCCATGCACCACATTGTCCATGGAAGGCCCCCCAGCACGGCCCCCGGGGGACGAGGTCTTCCATGTATCGACGGGGCAGGCGTGGGTTGATGACGCGACATGGGAGAAATATTCCTCGGCTTCTTGGGCCGAGCGTTGCGGCCGAGCGCGACCGGGCTAGGAAGACCGGGCCTGGTGCAGCATGGCGATCAGCTCCCTGCGGACGCCGTCCCCCGACTCCTGCTGTGTGGGGAAGGCGACACGGAGCGCCTCTTGATGCCCGTTGGCCAGGTTGGCCACCACCTCGAAACCGTAGCGGTCGACCGCGGTCATCGACGCGGCGACGACATCGGGCCGACCGGCGTCGGAGTGGCAGAGCGTTATCAGCGATTGGGCGTGGTCGGCATTCATGTGTCCGATGATCCCCTCGGCCGCGACGGCCAGGGGATCGGGCCGGGCGGCTGCGTATGCCGCGACGTCGACCCAGCTCATCCGGCCGAACCCGCCGACGTAGCGGACGCCGGTCACCTCCAGGCGGAGGCAGCGGAAGTCGCCGTAGTCGACGTAGAAGGCGTTCGGGTTGGCCGCCAGGTAGCCGTCCCGGGCAGCCGCCCGCTCGTCGGGGTCGGTGATCTCGCCCACCTGGCCCACCAGGGTCACCCGGCCCGATGCCAGGGGGTCGGCGCCGGCCGGGGTGTCGGCCACGACCAGGATGCTGGCTCGGGGGTCGGCGTCGAGGTTGCGGGTGTGCTCGGCCATGGTGCTGACGAAGAACGACGGTCGCCCCCCGGGGTCGAGCCCGTAGGTGATCACCGACCCGAACGGCATGCCCGGTGGGCTCAGGGAGAGCGTGGACAGGGCTGCTCGGGTCTGGACGGAGAGGAGGGTGCGGGCCCGCTCGGCGTCGCTCGGTTCGGGGGCCGGCGGGCGATCGGCGCCCGACGGGGCGCCGTTGTCGGCCGAGCCGGGCTCGTAGCCAGGGATGATGTGCCCGGTGCTCATTGGACCGCCGCCTCCGGCGCCTGCCCCGCTGAGCGGGGCACTCTGCTTGTCTGGTTCACTCGCTGTGCTCGTTCACATGGCCTAGCCTGCCCTACTCATGTCGAAGAAGACGAACAAGCGCAAGATCAAGGCCCGGCGCAAGAAGGCCAACCACGGCAAGAAGCCCAACGCCGGCCGTTAGCGTCCCTCCTGCCCCGGCTACGCCGGTGCGGGACGTGGTGGAGGTGCTCCACGGTACCGAGGTGCACGACCCGTACCGGTGGCTCGAGGACGGGGGCTCCGACGATGTCGCGGGCTGGAGCGCGTCCCAGAACGCCCGGACCCGGACCGTTCTCGACGCCCTTCCCACCCGTCCGGCCCTGCGGCGGCGCCTCCTGTCACTACTCCAGGTGGGCGCCGTGGCCTCGCCGGTGGCCGTGGCCGACCGGGTGTTCACCCTCGAGCGGGAGGGCGATCAGGACCAGGCCACCCTCGTCGTCCGCTCGGCCGTCGACCCCGAGGCGGCGCCGAGGACCGTCGTCGACCCGCACGGCCTGGCCCCTGATCACGCGGCGTCGATCGACTGGTTCTCGCCGTCGCCCGACGGCCGGCTGGCCGCCTACGGCGTGTCACAGGGTGGGAGCGAGCACGGGACGCTCCGCATCGTCGAGGTGGAGGGAGGCGCCGGCGACGACCTGAGCGATGCCATTCCTCACATCCGCCACGGGTCGGTGGCGTGGCTGCCCGACGGATCCGCCTTCGCCTACAGCCGCCTGCCCGACCCGGCCACCGTCGCCCCCGGCGAGGAGGGGTACTGGGAGACGGTGTGGTGGCATGAGCTCGGCGACGATCCGGTCGACGACACCCTCCTTCTCGGCGGCCTGGAGAAGACGGCGCTGCCCGCCGCCACCATGTCACCGGACGGCCGGTGGCTCCTCTTCCACGTCAGCTACATGCCGACCCGGACCGACGTGTTCCTGCTGGACCGAGAGACGGGCCTGCGCTCCGTGGTGGTCGAAGGAGACGAGGCGACCACGTGGTGCCAGGTCGCCGGAAGCCGCCTCTACGCCGTCACCAACCTCGACGCGCCACGCGGTCGGGTCATCTCGGCCGATCTGGCTCGACCCCACGCCGAGCAGTGGACGACGGTCGTCCCTGAGACCGACGCGGTCGTCGAGGGCGCCGTGGTCTCCGGCGGCTCGTTGATCGTGGCCTCGACCGCCCACGCGGTCAGCCGCCTGCACCGCTACGACCTCGACGGGGCCGGTGGCGAGGAGATCCCGTTGCCGGATCTCGGATCGGTCGGCGGTCTCGATGCCGATCCCGCTGCACAACGCTGCTTCTTCACCTTCACCTCCTTCACCCGCCCGCCCGGGCTCTGGCGGTGGACACCCGATGGCGGCGTCGAGCCATGGTCCCGGTCGCCTTCGCCGGTGGACGCCGCCGCCTTCGCCGTCGAGCAGGTCTTCTACCCGTCGACGGACGGGACCGGGATCCCGATGTTCCTCGTGCGCTCGGCGCGCACCCGGGTCGCGGGCGACACGCCCACCCTGCTCACCGCCTACGGCGGCTTCGCCATCAGCAACAGCCCGGGGTACTCGGCGGCGATCGTGGCCTTCT
>JBBSIS010000007.1:0-34118 GCA_038231955.1 Acidimicrobiales bacterium | reverse complement strand
GTCGCAGCCGATCTGGTCGACCAGGGCGTCGACGGAGCTGAAGCGCTCCTCGTCCCGCAGATGGGCCACGAAGTCCACCCGTGCCGGCTGGCCGTAGAGATCGCCCGAGAAGTCGAGTAGGTAGGCCTCCAGGACCACGGGCGACGTAGGCTCGTGGAACATGGGCCGCCGTCCGACCGAGATGGCGGCGGCGTGGCGCGACCGGCCGCCGGGATGAAGGCCGTCGGGATGGACGTACCACCCGGCGTAAATGCCGGGCGCCGGTAGCAGGATGTCGCCCGGCACGGCGACATTGGCGGTGGGGTAGCCGAGCTCCCGGCCCCGCCGGTCGCCCTGCTCAACCCAGCCCCGCACCTGATGGGGCCGGCCGAGGAGCTGGGTGGCCCCGGCGAGGTCGCCGGCCCCCAGCAGGTGGCGGATGGCGGTCGAGGACACCGGTGCCACTCCGTCGGCCGCAGGCATCAGGTGGAGGTGGACCACGTCGAAGCCGAGCGTGGCGCCCATGGCACGGAGCAGCTCGACGTTGCCCCGCCGGCGCCGTCCGAAGTGGAAGTCCTCCCCCACTACGACCACCCGGGCGTGGAGGGCGCCGGCCAGCACGTCGCGGACGAAGTCCTCGGGTTCCTCCTGGGACCGGGCCTGATCGAAGCCCAGGACCACAGTGTGGTCGACACCGGTCCCGGCCAGGAGCTCCAGCTTCTGGTCAAGGTCGGTGAGCAGCTTGGGCGCCGACTCCGGGCGCACGACGGCGGCGGGATGACGATCGAAGGTGAGCACCACCGTCTCGAGGCCCCCCGCCGCCGCGGCCAGGTCGCGCAGGCGGCCGATCACGTGGCGGTGGCCCAGGTGCAGCCCGTCGTAGGCGCCGATGGTGACCGCGGTGCCCGACGGCGCCGCCAACGTTGCCAGGTCGGTCACCACGTCCATCGGGACAGGGTAGTGAGGCTCGTTCACGTCGACGCGGGCACGACCACGACCGACGGTTTCGTCCGGCCGTCCGCAGTCCGCTGGTAGACGGCCAACAGCCGGCCGTCTGGGTCGAGCACTGCCCAGGGCCCGGTACCGGACCAATCCACGTCGAGCACCTTGCCGTAACTCACCGCCTCGGCCAGCTCGGCGCCGACGCTCACCGGGGACAGGTGCCCGACGGCGGCGGCGGGCGCCCGCACGTCGCCCTCGGCCAGGTCGTCGAGCGCCGTGGCGCCGCTCACGGTGAACTGGCCCACCGCGGTGCGCCGCAGTCGCCGCAGGTGGGCACCGCCGCCCAGGGCGGTGCCGACGTCGGCCGCCAGGGCCCGCACATAGGTGCCCGAGGAGCAGTCGACCTCGATCCGGAAGACTCCGGGCTCGGCGCCGGGCGACACGTCATAGCGGGCCACGGTCACCCGGCGCGAGGGCCGGTCCACCTCGATGCCCGCCCGGGCCAGCTCGTGGAGACGGCGGCCGCCGATCTGGACGGCAGACACCATGGGAGGGATCTGGTCGATGGCGCCGACGAAGCCGGTGGCGGCGGCCTGCACGGCCGCCAGAGTCACGCTCGACATGTCGAAGCGTTCCAGCACCTCGCCCGAGTCGTCCAGCGTGGACGTGGCCGCGCCGAGGACGACCTCTCCCTCGTAGGACTTGGGCAGCGCGCTCAGGTAGCGCAGCAGGCGGGTGGCCCGGCCCAGGCCTACCAGCAGAACTCCGGTGGCGTCGGGGTCGAGGGTGCCCCCGTGGCCCACCTTGCGCTGGCCGAAGATCCGCCGGCACCGGCCGACCACGTCGTGCGACGTACAGCCCGCCGGCTTGTCGACCACAGCCAAGCCGTCGATGCTCAATGCCCGGCCTCGGAGGCCGGGGTGGCCAAGCCGTCAGTCAGTCGGCGGCCACCACGGGCAGCGACCGGCGGATGGCGTCGAGCACGTCCCGGACCGGAAGGGGCGAGACGAAGCCGGCTGCCGCCTTATGGCCACCACCGCCGAAGGCGATGGCCACCTGGCCGACATCGAAGGAGTTGACCGCCCGCATCGACACCTTGGTGCCGTCGGGCGTCTCTTTGAGCACGCACGACACGTCGGCCTCGGTGGCCCGGCGGATGAGGTCGATCAGCCCCTCGGTCTCGTCGAGACCCACCCCATAGGTCGCCAGGTCGTCGGCGGTGACCCATGTGGCCACGAAACGGCGATCGCCGTCGTACTCGGCCCGGAGCAGGGCGGCGCCGACAAGGCGGAGGTAGGCCAGGCGATGTTCCTCGAAGAGCTGGCGGTTCATGGAGCCGATCGGCAGGTCGAAGCTCGACAGTTCCTCGGCCAGGGCGAACACCTCGGGCGTGGTGCAGTCGTACTGGAAGCGCCCGGTGTCGCAGACCAGGCCGGTGTAGAGGCACAGGGCCGCGTCCCGGTTCAGGGCCCAGCCCAGGCGATCGAGCAGCTGGCGCACCACCACCGCGGAGGCGGCGGCGTCGGGATCGATCAGGTTGACGGTGCCATACCCGTCGTTGGTGCTGTGGTGGTCGACGACGATCAGCTCACGGGCCCGCTGCGCCGGCGGGGCCAGCTCACCCAGGCGGCCCAGCGACCCGCAGTCGAAGGTGACCATCAGCTCGGGCTCGGCCGGGAAGTCGGCCGGCTTGGTGGTGAGGTCGAGGCCGGGCAGGAAGGTGTAGTGGGGAGGCACGTCGAAGGGTTCGGGCCAGGACGCCACCGACAGCTTCCCGGCGGCGAGGGCCAGGTGGTGGAGGGCCAGCATCGAGCCGAGGGCGTCCCCGTCGGGCGTGTGATGGCAGGCGAGCGCCAGTGACGGGGCGGCGGCGATCGCCTCGGCGGCCCGGTCGAGGGTCGATTCGAGTGGGGTCATTACCCCTCCTGGGGCTCTTCTAGCCCCCGTAGCAGTTCCTCAACTCTAGAACCTAGGGCGATCGCGGGATCTGGGACAAAGTTGAGCAGCGGCGTACCCCGGAGGCGGAGCTGGCGGGCGATGGCCGCCTGCATCCGGATGCGGTAGTCGCCGAGGGCCACGACCACTGCATCGGGGTCGCCCACGGACAGCGAGGAGAACCACACCACCGCGTGGCTCAGCCCGGGCTCGACCCGCACGCCGGTGATGGTGACCAGGTTCAGCCTGGGGTCGTCGATGCGCTCCAGCTCGTCGCCCAGCACCTCCTGGACCACCTGGTTCACCCGGTCCATGCGCGAGGGTTTGGACGGGCTCATGTGTCGTCCACCCAGGTGGTCTCGAACCGGCAGACCTCGATGTCGGGCTTGGTCCACACCCAGCGTTCCACCGAGTCGACGACTTCGGTGGCGTGGCCCACGGAGTCGGACACCACCGCCATGCCCACCAGGGCCCGTTGCCACTTGTCCTGATAGCCCACCTCGGCCACGGAGATCTGGAACCGGTGCCGGAGGCCTTCGACGATCGGTCGCAACGCGGCCCGCTTCTCCTTCAGCGATCGGCTGGTGGGTATGTGCAGCTCGAACTGCACGACAGCGACGTGCATGCCCTCGTGACCCACTACGTGCGGGGGATCTCCCGCTCTTCGTAGGTCTCGATGATGTCGCCCGACTTCAGGTCCTGGAAGTCGGAGAGGCCGATGCCGCACTCGTAGCCGGCGGCCACCTCACGGGTGTCGTCCTTGAACCGGCGCAGCGACGTGATGGTGCCGGTCCAGATGATGACGCCCTCCCGCAGGAAGCGGACCTTGGAGTTCCTGGTGATGACCCCGTTGGTCACGTAGCAACCGGCCACGGCCCCGATGCGGGGAACCCGGAAGACCTCGCGGACCTCGGCGTCGCCGGTGACGACTTCCTCGAACTCGGGCTTGAGCAGGCCGACCATGGCCTTCTCCACGTCCTCGAGGACCTGGTAGATGATCTGGTAGGTGCGGATGTCGACGTCGTCGGTCTCGGCCAGCTCCCTCACCTTGCGGTCGGGGCGGACGTTGAAGCCGATGATGGTGGCGTTGGCCGCCGCCGCCAGCTGCACGTCGTTCTCGGTGATGCCACCCACGGCCCGGTGCACGAACGCCAGTTTGACCTCGTCGCGCTCCAGCTTCTTCAGGCTCTCGGTGAGCGCCTCGAGCGAGCCGTTCACGTCGGCCTTCAGGATCAGGTTCAGTGTGGCTGTCTCGCCCCGCTGGATCTGCTCGAACAGGTCTTCGAGGCGGGCGCCGCCGCCGATGTGCATGGCCGGGAGCTGGCGCATGCCCCGCAGCCGGAAGCGCTGGGCGCGCGCCTCGGCCACGATGCGGGCCGTCTTGTCGTCCTGGGCCACCCGGAAGTCGTCACCGGCGCTGGGCACGTCGGAGAGCCCGAGCACCTGCACCGGCATGGAGGGGGTGGCCTCCTTGATGTTGTCGCCCTTGTCGTCGATGAGGGCGCGCACCCGGCCCCATGCCGCGCCGGCCACCATCGGGTCGCCGACGCGAAGCATGCCCCGCTCGACCAGGACGGTGGCGACAGGGCCCCGGCCCTTGTCGAGCTGGGCTTCGAGGACCACGCCCTGAGCCCGGCCCTCGGGGTTGGCGACGAGCTCCTCGAGGTCGGCGACGACCAGGAGCTGCTCGAGGAGGTCGTCGACTCCCATGTTCTGCAGGGCCGACACCTCCACCATGATCGTGTCGCCGCCCCACTCCTCGGGCACCAGGCCCTGCTCGGAAAGGGCCTGGCGGACCCGGTTGGGGTCGGCTTCCTCGCGGTCGATCTTGTTGATGGCCACCACGATGGGCACGTCGGCCGCCTTGGCGTGGCTGATGGCCTCGATGGTCTGGGGCATGACGCCGTCGTCGGCCGCCACCACCAGCACGACGATGTCGGTGGCCTCGGCGCCGCGGGCACGCATGGCGGTGAACGCCTCGTGGCCCGGGGTGTCGATGAAGGTGATGAGGCGGCCGTCCTTGACCGCCTGGTAGGCGCCGATGTGCTGGGTGATGCCGCCCGCCTCGCCGGCGACGACGTTGGCCTCGCGAATGCGGTCGAGCAGTATGGTCTTGCCGTGGTCGACGTGGCCCATGACGGTGATCACCGGAGGGCGAGGCCGAAGGTCGGCCTCGTCGTCGTCGTCGTCACGCAGCAGCTCGGAGAGCTTGACCTCTTCCTCCTGCCCGGGCTCGACCATCAGCACCTCGGCGCCGACCTCGGCTGCGAACAGCTCGATCATGTCGTCGGTGAGGGACTGGGTGGCGGTGACCATCTCGCCCTGCTGCAACAGGAAGCGAACGACGTCGGCCGCGGTGCGGTTCAGCTTCGGACCGAGGTCCTGGGCGCTGGAACCGCGTTCGATGACGATCTCGCCGTCGGGAACGGGGGCGTCTGATCGGGTGTAGTTGGTGGCCTGGGTCGGCTCGAGCTCCTCGAAGCTGCGACGCCGGCGGCGACGGCGCTGCGGTGGGCGCCGGCCCTGACCGGGACCGCCGCGGCCGGGGGGGCCACCACCGGGACCACCGGGACGGCCAGGGCCGCCGCCGGGGCCGCCAGGACGACCGGTCGCGCCCGCGGGCGCGCCGGGACGGGTGAAGCCGCCTCCGGCACCGGGGGCGCCGAAGCCGCCGGGGCGGGCCGCGCCGCCAGGGCGGGGCGGGCCGCCGGGGCGGGTACCGGGCGCGCTGGTGCCGCCGGGACGGGCGGCGCCACCGGGACGGGCGGCGCCGCCGAAGCCCCCGGGACGGGCCACACCACCTTGAGGGGCGGACGGGCGCGGCCCGAGGCCGGGGGGCGGCGGAATGGGCTTGCCGCTGGCCGAGCGGGGCGGACCGCCGGGGCCCATGCCGGGGGGCGGCGGGATCACCCGACCGGTGCCGGACCGCGCCGGTCCGCCCGTAGTGGGCGCTCCGGTGACGCCGGTGGCGGGCGCAGGCGGTGCGGCCGGCGGCGCCGGGGGGCTGAGCTGGATGGGCGGCGCCGGTCGACTCGACGGGGGTGGGCCGGCGGGACGGACGGCCGGAGCGGGGACAGGAGTGGTCGCCGCCGGCACAGCGACGACGGGAGGCGCCTGCGGGGCGATGGGCGGGACCGGGGCCGGGGCCGGGGGCGCGGCGGCCGCGGCGGGACGGGCGATCGACGGAGGCGGCGCCAAGCGACGGGCGGCCGGGGCGGACACGCTGGGCGCACCCGGTTCGGGCTGCTCGCTGGCCGGGCGGCTGGTGATCAGGCGGTGCTGAGGGTCGGCGGGACGGGCGGTCGACACCTCGGCCGGTTGCCTCGGCGAGGTGACGGGCGGGCGGCCGCCGGCCGGGGGCCCGTCCCCGGCGCCTTCCTGGGCGACAGGACTCGGACCGGCCACTGCGGGCTCGGCCTTCTTGGCGCCGCGGTCGCGGCCGCCGGCACCGGCCCCAGGCTCGCTGGGGGAAACGTCCCGCCGCAGTCCTTCACGGTCGGCCTTGCGACGGACGCGATCGGCTTGGGCGTCCTCGATGCTCGACGAATGGCTCTTGACACCGATTCCGAGCGCGCTGCAGAGATCGAGCGTCTCCTTGTTGGTGAGCCCCAATTCCCGGCCCAGCTCGTAGACCCTGATCCTCTGTGCCAACTGCCGCTTCCGTCCTTTCCCGGCTCCCGCCGGTACATCGCGAGCCATTGTCCCGGCTCAGCTCTCCATTCTCCCACGCTCGGAGAGCATGGTCCCAAGCCCCTCGACCGCAGCGCGGCCGATGGTGGTGCGCAGGGCCCGGTCGAAGGCCTTCCGGCGGGCCGCCGCCTCGAGGCACGACGGTGACCCGGCGCACAGCCAAGCCCCCCTCCCGGCAAGGTTACGCCCTACAGCCAGGCTCCCGCCCAGCGCGGCCACCACCCGCACCAGCTCTTCCGGCGGCGCCACCCTCCGGCAGCCGACGCAGGTGCGGGCCGGCGTTATGCCGGAGTCCCCTCCGCCGCCGCCTCGGGCGCCGCCTCGGGCGCCGGTTGTCCAGCCGACGGCGGGGCCGCGGGCGCGGTACCGTCCGGCCCGTCCGGCGGCCTCGAGCCGGCCTCGGGCGCCGGCTCCGGGGTGGCGTACTCCTGCGCCGATACGCCCTCGCCGCCCTCGGCCGGCTGCCACACCATCTGGCCACCCTCGGTGGTGACCCACTCGCCCTCGGCCCACTCCTCGCCGGCGTAGCCCGCCTCTTCCTCGGCCAGCTGGCTCTCGCTCTTGATGTCGACCCGCCACCCGGTCAGCCGGGCGGCCAGGCGGGCGTTCTGGCCCTCCTTGCCGATGGCCAACGAGAGCTGGTAATCGGGCACGATCACCTCGGCGGTGCCGGTGTTCTCGTCGATGCGCACCTCTTTGACCTTGGCCGGCGACAACGCTTTCATCACGAAGTCAGACGGATCCTCGGAGTAGGGGACGATGTCGACCTTCTCGCCCCGCAACTCGTTGACCACCATGCGCACCCGTGCCCCTCGGGCGCCGACGCACGCCCCGACGGGGTCAACGTTGTGGTCGTTGGACCAGACCGCGATCTTGGTGCGGTGACCGGGCTCCCGGGCCACGGCCTTCAGCTCCACCACGCCGTCGGCGATCTCGGGAACCTCCAGCACGAAGAGCTGCTTGATCAGGCCCGGGTGGGTGCGGCTGACGACGATCTGGGGGCCCTTGGAGGTCTTGCGGACCTCGACGATGTAGGCCTTGAGCCGGGCGCCGTGCTCGTAGCGCTCGTAGGGGACCTGCTCGGCCTGGGGCAGCAAAGCCTCGACCCGGCCCAGGTCGAGCAAGGTGTAGCGCTGGTCGTTCTGCTGGATGATGCCGGTGACGATGTCGCCCTCGCGGCCGGCGTACTCCTCGTACTTCATCTCGCGCTCCGCCTCCCGGATGCGCTGGAGGATCACCTGCTTGGCCGTCTGGGCCGCGATACGGCCGAAGTCGTCGGGGGTGTCCTCCCACTCGCGCACGACGTTGCCGTCGTCGTCGAGCTCCTGGGCGTAGACGTGCATCTCGCCCGTGTCGGGGTCGATGGTGACGAAGGCCTCCTCGGCCGCCTTGGGCATGCGCTTGTAGGCCGAGACCAGGGCGTTGGCCAGGGCCTCGAGCAGGGTGTCGACGGAAACGCCCTTCTCGCGCTCGATCACCTGGAGGGCCTCCATCAGTTCGAAGTTGGCAGCGGGGCTCATGAGGGGTGTCCGATCGTCTCAGCCTTGGTCTTCTTGGCCTGTGTCCGCTTCGCTCCCGACGTCGGTTTGGCGCTGGAGGGCCAGACGAAGGTGGTGCGGGCTCGTTCGATGTCGCCGTAGGACAGGGGTCGGCCGGCCACGACCACGCCGTCCTCGTTGGCGGACTCCAGCACCCCGTCAACCCGGCGCTCGCCCTCGGTGCCCGGACGGGTCTTGACCGTCACGGTGGTTCCGACGAAGCGCCGGAAGTGCTCGGGCGTGCGCAGGGCCCGTTCGATCCCCGGGCTGGAGACCTCCAGCGTGGTCCGGTCGCCGATGAGACCGTGGCTGTCCAGGAGCTCGGAGATGATGCGGGTGGCGATGGTTACGGCCTCAAGGTCGATGCCGCCGGTGCGATCGACCTGGTCGACCTGGTCGCCCGGGCCGACCAGCAGGTCGACCGTGACCCGCAGGACGGCGCCCTGGCGCTCGATGTCGACCAGCTCGAAGCCCTCGGCGACGAGGGAGGGCTCGACCACCTGGCGGACGCGTTCATGCACGGGCTGGTCGGTCAATTCCTCTCCTTCCTCTACCGGGCAAACAAAAGCGTGGGCACTGCCCACGCTCGGTCACCACCCAATGTCGACGACAGATTCGGCGGCCAGCATAGCGCCCACCGCCGTTGTCGGCGGGCTCACCCCGGGGCGGATCGAGCTGCCCCGGGGTGACCCGGGTGAGGTCAAGGGTTGAGGGTGCAGGGCGGGGTGAAGGTGCCGGCCTGGTTCCCGTGGTACTGGTTGGTGCCGCAGTTCGGCGTACCGTCCCGCAGGTCGATCTGGGCGTTGCCGAACGACTGGTTGCGCAGGATCTGGTTGTTCATCGGCGCCGCGAAGCTCCCGGCCGCGCCGCGGACGAAGATGCCGTTGACGCCGTTGGAGCGGACCACGTTCGACTCGATGGCGTTGTTGTTGCCGCCGGCGAAGATGGTGATGCCGTCGAGCCTGTTGGCCACGACCTGGTTGGTCCGGATGGCGTTGTTGCTGCCGCCGGCGAACACCTCGATCCCGTAGATGCCGCTGTTGGTCACCAGGTTGTTCGAGACCAGGTTGAAGTTGGAGGCCGTACGTCCGATGTTCTCGAGACGGATGCCTGCGGTGTTGGTCGACGACTGGTTGTTGTCGGTGATCTGGTTGCTGTCGATGAAGTTGTTGTTGGAGACGATCAGGCCGATGCCGTCGAAGGGCCCGTTGTTCCGGACCTGGTTGTTGGTGACCGTGTTGTTGTCGCTGTTGAAGAGGGCGATTCCGTCGCCGAAGTCCGTGGCCGTGCTGCCCCGATTGTCCACCACCTTCAGGTTCGTCACCGTGCTCCTCATGGTGTCGGTGAGGGCCACCCCGGCATCGAACTGGGTGACGGTGCCGTTCTTGACGGTCACGCCGGTGCGGCCCTCCAAGGCGATCCCCGGGCCCTCGCCGTTGACCGGGGTCCCGGAGAGCGTAAACCCGTTGAGGTCGAGGGTGATGTTGTCGGCGCCGACGGTGAGACCGGTTTGGCACGGCCCGACGTTGCCATCGAGGACGGTGCTGACCGTGATCGTCTGCCCGCACGCCACATGGCTGGCGTAGGCCGGACCGGCGACACCGACGACGCCCAGGGTGAGGAGGGCTAGAGAGCCGGCCGAAGCCAGAGTACGGCGTGCGTTCAACTCGCACCTTTCGTCGTGGGAGCCTCATCCTCTCCGCTGACCGCCGCCAATTCAATAGACTCACTCTGCATCTAGATGTCTTGGACGCATACAGAGTTGGATGCCGTCACCTGTCCCGGCGGTGGCCGCACGCGTGCGGGGATGGGCCGCCTTTTCGACCAAAGGGCCGGCTGCCTAGGGTGAGGGGGTGACCGCACGCGGACCACTCTCGTCGAGCCAGGCACGCGTCGACGGCCCCGGTCCTGGTCCCCGGTCGCGGAACCGCCCGGCCATCGACGGCCGAAGCCGGCGGAGGGCGGCGCTGACGGTGTCCGATCAGGTGGTGTCGTCCGGCTCCAACTTCGCCACCGGTGTCGCCGTGGCCCGCCTGTCGGGGATCACCGAGTTCGGCCAGTACATGATCGTGGTCGTCTTCTGGCTGGTCCTGGTCGGCCTGCACCGGGCCCTCATCACCGAGCCGATGGTGGTGACCGGCCGGGACGCCGACCACCTGCGCACCCGCCTGGCCCACGGCCTGGCGGCCGAGACGGTGTACGGCTTCGCCGCCGGCGCGGTGATGGCCATCGGCGGTGCTCTGGCCCTGGCCGCCGGCTACCCGTTGGGCGGCCCGCTGCTGGTGCTGTCCCTGTGGCTGCCCGGCCTGCTGGTGCAGGACTTCTGGCGGGCCATGGCCTTCCAACAGGGCCGCCCGGGGATGGCGCTGGCGAACGACGTGGTCTTCGTGGTCGTCCAGGGCGCGGCCGTGGTGGTCCTGGCCCTGCTCGGCTGGCGGTCGGTGGGATTCATGATCACCGCCTGGGGCCTGGGCGGATTGGCCGGCGCCATCTACGGGTTCCGCCGCTTCCCGTCCGTCAGCCGTCCCGCCGAGGGGTGGCGGATGCTGGCCGGCCTGTGGCCGCAGAGCCGCTGGATCCTGGCCGACTTCGCCAGTGGCTACCTCACCGAGCAGGCCAACCTGCTCCTCGCCGCCGCCCTGCTCAGCCGGGTGGACTTCGGCGGGTTCCGGGCCTCGTACACCCTCATCGGTCCCATCCTCATCCTCCTCCTGGCCGAGATGAACCTGGGCCTGCCCGGCGCCACCCGACGGGCGTGCAGCGACGACCCCGACGCCCTCCACCACTACGCCCGGCGCCTGAGCGGGGTGACCTTCGCGTGCGTCGCCACCTACGGCGTACTGGCCATCGTTGCCGGCCGGTACCTCCTGCGCACCGTATACGGCCCCGGCTTCGCCCGGTTCGGACCCCTGCTCACTCTGGGCGCAGTCGCCTATTCGATCGCCTCCCTCTCCACCGGCCAGGGCATCGCCCTCAAGGCCGGGGCCCGGATGAGCCTGGTCTGGAGGGCCCGGCTCCTCGTCGGCGTTGTCTCGCTGACGTCGTTGGTGGTGTTGGTGGAATGGCTCGGCGTGGTCGGCGCGGCCTGGTCGTCGGTGATCACCGGCGCCACCTGGGCCATCGCCATCAGAGTGGTCTACCGCGTGGAGCTGGGCCGGCCCACAGGACGGGCCGGCGGTACATTGTCCGCGGTCATCAGGCCCGGCGCGCCACCAGGTTGAGGCGCACGTAGTCGATCTCCGAGCCGGGTAGGCGCAGGGCAACCCCGCGCACGTAGGCCGACCGCTCGGGTTCGGGCAGGCGCTCGACGTGGGACCGCAGCACCACCGTGGCCAGGAAGGTCTCCATTGCCTCTCCCGGCCCGATCACCGTCGGCTCCTCCTGCAGCCAGGTCTCGACCTCGACAAAGCCTGCCTCAGTCAGACGCGCCGCCGTCTCCTCGGCCGTCGCAAAGTGCCAAGGCCCGGGCCACGTCTCACCCATGTCGGCCAGCGCCTGCTGGATCCTGGCGACGTTGCCCACGCCACCGCACTGGGCGACCAGCCGGCCGCCGGGGACCACAACGGCCGCCAGGTTGCCGAACAGGGCATCGTGGTCGGGCACCCAGTGGAGGGCGGCGGTGGAGAACACGGCGTCGACCGGCGCGATGGGTAGGGGCTGACCAAGGTCGCACTCCACGAACTCCACCCGCGGCTCGAATCGCGCCAACCGCGTCCGGGCCTCGGCCAGCATGGAAGGGGCGGCATCGGCGGCGATTACCCTGCCCCAAGGCAGACGTTCGATGAGCCGCTCGGTCACCCGGCCGCTCCCACAGCCGGCGTCGAGCACGGTCTCGCTCCCGTCCAGCACGAGCCGGTCCAGGACGGGCCCGCCCCACCGGGCCTGGGGGTCGGCGATCCGGTCGTAGGTGGCGCCGTCCCAGTCCGGGTTTGGTCGATCGATGGTCATGTGCGACCCCCAATTGACCACATCTGCGGGCGCGCTGCTACGTCATTTCCTTGCGGATCAGCTCGACACGCCGGCCCACGGCGTTGGGGTCGTCGCCCTGCTGGGCCAGCAGGGCCAAGCGGTCACGCTCGGCCTCCTCCACGGCGCCCACGTCGGCGGCGGCGATGCGGGCCTCGGCCCCCTCGGCCACCAACCGCTCGGCCTCTTCCACCAAGGCCGCCACCATGTCGGCCTCGGGGACGACCCGGACCATCTGTCCCCGCACGAACAGGTGGCCCTTGCCGTTGCCGGCGGCGATGCCGAGATCGGCGCTGCGGGCCTCACCGGGCCCGTTGACCACGCAGCCCATGACCGCCACCTGGATGGGCAGGTTGCGCCCGGCCAGGGCCGCCTCCGCCTCCTTGGCCACCTTGATGACGTCGACCTCGGCCCGACCGCACGACGGGCAGGCGATCAGGTCGACGCTCTTGCGTTCGCGAAGGTTCAGGGCCTCGAGCAACTGGCGCCCGGCCCTGGCCTCCTCCACCGGATCGGCGGTCAGGGAGAACCGGATGGTGTCACCGATGCCCTCGGAGAGCAGGGTGGCGATGCCGGCGGTGGCCTTGATCAGCCCGGCGGGAGGCGGCCCGGCCTCGGTGACCCCGAGGTGCAGGGGGTGGTCCGTCACCTCCGAGAGCTGGCGGTAGGCCTCGATCATCAGGGGGACGTTCGACGCCTTGACCGAGATCTTTACGTCGTGGAAGTCGACCTCCTCGAAGTAGGCCAGCTCCCGCTGGGCGGAGGCGACCAGCGCCTCGGGTGTGGCCCCCCCGTGCGTGGCTTCGATGTCGGGGTCGAGCGAGCCGGCGTTGACCCCGATGCGAATGGGGACGTAGCGGGCCTTGGCCTCCTCGGCCACCACCTTGATCTGGGCCGGCTTGCGGATGTTGCCGGGGTTCAGGCGCAGGCAGGCCACCCCGGCGTCGAGGGCGGCCAGGGCCAGGCGGTACTGGAAGTGGATGTCGGCCACGATGGGCACGGGCGAACGGGGAACGATGGCGGCCAGGCCTTCGGCGGCCTCGGCGTCGTTGCACGTACACCGGACGATGTCCGCTCCCGCCGCGGCTAGGGCGTAAATCTGCGCCAGCGTCCCCTCCACGTCCGCCGTCTTGGTGATCGTCATCGACTGCACCGAGACCGGCGCATCCCCGCCGACGGCGACGGAGCCCGACGCTCCTACCAAAGAGACCTGTCGAGTGACACGGCGAGAAGTCATGGCTCCAGTATGGGCGCCGGCGCGACCTGCCCGAGGGCAGCGTCGAAACAGTGCGCCAGCGCAGGCGTCGGCCGTGATCGCGGCCCAAGACCGCCCCGCCCGGCTGCGGCCAGAAGATGGACGTATGAGGGGCGGCCGGCTCCGCCGGTGACCCCCCCCATACGTCAGTGGAACTCGGCAGAGCAAGCTCCGGTCGCGAGCGCGATCAGTTGAACGGGTTGGCCAACGGCTTGACGATGTCGAGGTACAGCGACGTCACCCCGATGAGGACCAGCACCGCGATCATGGCCGCCGCGATAGGGATCATCTTGCCAACGTCGGCCTGGTACGGCGCCCGGCCCTTGCGGGAGCGGATGCGTTCGTAGGTGGCGATGGCGACGTGGCCGCCGTCGAGAGGCAGGAACGGGACCAGGTTGAAGACGCCGATGAAGATGTTCAGCAGCACCAGCAGGTAGAGCATGGTGAACGCGCTGCTCTCGGCGGCGATGCGGGCCACACCCACGACCGAGAGGAAGCGCCCCTCTTCGGCGGCGGCGGGCTTGCCGTCGGTGGCATTGGTGAGCTGCCCGGCGTAGCTCTTCAGCGACGAGGGGGCGAAGAAGGATCCGAGGGCCGAGAGCGAGCCAGTGGAGAGGTGCCACATCTGGCTGACGGCCTCGCCCGAGGCGGCCACCGGGTTCCTGCGCTCGATGGTGGGCTTGGGGCCGATGCCGATGAAGCCGCGACTCTCACCGCCGGTGCTGACCTGGGCGGGGGTGGCCGTGAGGTTGACCCGTTGCCCGTTGCGGTCGACCACGAAATCGAGAGAACGCCCGGCGCTGGCCCGGATGAGCTGGGGGACATCGTTCCAGGAGGCGACGGTCTTGCCGCTGACCGACACGATCCGGTCGCCGACCTTGAAGCCGGCGTCGATGGCCGGCGAGGCGCCCGTTCCCAGCCGGCTGATGGATCCGACGGCGAGGCTGGGCTTGTCGTAGTTGGGCACGCCGACTGCGCTCAGGAGCACCACCAGCAGCACGAAGGCCATCACGAAGTGGGTGAAGACGCCGGCCAGGGCCACGATCATCCGCTTGGGGTACGACTGGCGGCGGTAGGTGCGGGCCTCGTCGGCCGGGTCGATGTCCCGCTCGAGGTTGGTCATCCCGATGATCTTCACGTAGCCGCCGAAAGGGATGGCCTTGATTCCGTACTCGGTCTCGCCCTTGCGGACCGACCACAGCCGGGGCCCGAAGCCGAAGAAGAACTCGGTCACCTTCATGCCCGACTTCTTGGCCGCCACGAAGTGACCGAACTCGTGGAGCATGACGATGGCGATGAACGCCAGGATGAAGGCGGCCAAGGGGAACTTGCCGGTGACGATGGACAGGGCGATGGCCCCGGTGAAGACGGCGCCGAGCATCACGACTTTGCGCCTCTCGGCGCCATGCACATCAGGGGGCGTCGTCACCGCGTCCTCGGTTGCCCCGGCGAGGCCGGTCTGGGGTGGGCTGGTCTGCGTCAAGCTGCTGCTCTCCGTTCTACGACCCGCCTTGCTAGTTCCCGCGCCTGCCGGTCGACGTCCATGACAACGTCAACGCTCGCGGGATCAGTTCCATGATGCCCCATGAGCGTCTCCTTTACTACCTCAGCGATGGATTTCCACGAGATGGCCCCGGCCAGGAAGGCGGCCACTGCCACCTCGTTGGCGGCGTTCAGCCAGGCCGGGGCCGTCCCGCCCTCCCGGCCCGCGTCGTAGGCCAGGCCCAGGCACGGGAAGGCGCCGCGGTCGGGTGGCTCGAAGTCGAGCCTGGGCACCTGCGACCAGTCGATGGCGCCGAAAGCCACGCCGCCGCGGTCGGGGTAGGCCAGGGCGTAGGCGATGGGAAGGCGCATGTCGGGGAGGGACAACTGGGCCAGCGTGGCGCCGTCGCTGAACTCCACCATGGAGTGCACGATCGACTGGGGGTGGACGACGACGTCGATCCGGTCGTAGTCGACCCCGAACAGCTCGTGAGCCTCGATCACCTCCAGGCCCTTGTTCATCAACGTGGAGGAGTCCACCGTGATCTTCGGTCCCATGGACCAGGTGGGATGGGCCAGGGCGTCGGCCACGGTGACCTCGGCCAGCTGCGCGACGTTCCGGCCCCGGAACGGGCCGCCGCTGGCCGTGAGCACGATCCGGGCCAGCCGGTCGAGCGGCGCCGGCCCCGACGCCCGTAGGCACTGGTGGACGGCGGCGTGCTCGGAGTCGACCGGGATGATCTCGGCCCCCGGGGTGGCCCGAGCCCGCTGGACCACCGGGCCGGCGGCGATGAGCGACTCCTTGTTGGCCAAGGCCAGGCGCCGACCGGACTCGAGGGCGGCCAGGGTGACCGGCAGGCCGGCGAAGCCGACCACCCCGTTGACGACGATGTCTGCCTCCCGGGCGATGGCGGCCAGCGATTCCGGTCCGGCCCAAACCTCGGTCCCCTTGGGGATCCGGGCCCGCAGCTCCGCCTCGAGGGCAGCATCGGCGATGGCGACCACGTCGGGCCGCACCGCCACGGCTTGGGCCACCAGCAGCTCGATCGACCGGCTGGCCCCCAGCGCCGCCACCCGGTACCGCCCGGGCTCGGCGGCGATCACGTCGAGCGTCTGCCTCCCGATCGACCCCGTCGACCCCGCGATGGCGACGGATTTCACCGCCGGCGACCGCCAACTACATGCCGGCGGCCGCTGTCGCCGCCGGAGGCGGCCCCAACAGCTGGCGGCCAAGAGGCGAACGGCGACGGGCGACCGACTCCGCCGGGCGACCGAAGCACGGTTAGCTCGACCGCGCGCAGCGAGGTCGAAACCAGAGCGCAGCGAGGTCGAAACTCAGAACAGGATCCGGGCGAGGTAGTAGGAGGCGGGGATGACGAAGAGGAGGGCGTCAATGCGGTCGAGCACCCCGCCATGGCCCGGGAGCAGCTTGCCCATGTCCTTGAGGCTCAGGTCCCGCTTGATCATGGACTCGCACAGGTCGCCCAGGGGGGCGACCACGGCGACGACCACGCCCAGCCAGAACGCCTTGCCGATGTCCCACGGTCGGAGCTGGCCGACCACGACCATGCTGACGGCCACCGACGCGAGGATCCCGCCGACCAGGCCCTCGAAGGTCTTGTTGGGCGACAGCTCGGGCGCCAGCGGCGTCTTGCCCGCGTACTTGCCCACCAGGTAGGCGCCGATGTCGTGGGCGGCGACGGCGATGACCGGGCCGAGGAGCAGGGCGACACTGCGCCTGCCGTCGACTCGGAACAACAGCAACAAGGAGGCGAAGCTGCCCAGGTAGCCGACGTAGACGAAGGCGAACAGGGTGACGGCGACGTTCTGGGTGGGCCGGGTCCGGACCACGCCGGCCAGGTACCAGAGAAAGCTGAAGACCACCATCAGCGACAGGACCAGCGGGAAAGCCTGCTCCCCTCGCCAATAGGCGGCCAGCACCATTGCTGCGCAGCCGACCAGGCCGAGCAGGGTGGCCGGCTGGTAGCCCCGGGCCCGCAGGCCCTGGAAGAGCTCGGCGGCGGCCATGGTCACGGCTGCGGCGACGAGGACGACGAGCGCCGGCGGGCCGATGGCGGCTGCGGCCAGGACGACACCCGCGGCGATCAGGCCGGTGACAAGCCGGGTCGACAGGTCGGAACCGCCCCCTTTGCCGGGCGGGCCGGCCGGGGGCTCGCCGCCGGGAATGGCTCCGCCTCGCGAACTGCTCCGGCGGGGGGGCCCCGCCCGTGGCGCCCGGGCCGGGGGCCGGGTCTTGGTGGCCGTACCCCGGCCCCCCTTGGCTCTGGGGGATGCAGGCGCCGGGGGCGCCGACGTCGGCGGCGCCACCGGCACCGGGTCGTCGAAACCGAAGATGTCGCCGTCCTCCTGCGCCGCAGGCTCGTCACGCAAGGCCCCCAGGCGGGCCTCCCGGTCGTCGAGGACGGTGTCGTGGAAGTCGGCTTCGTCCCAGTCCGCAGGCTGGTCCCGCCAGCGGGGACCGGTGGACAGGGCCGACCATGCGCTCAGCTCGTCGTCGGGAGCGGACTGCGCCGGGGCGATGTCGGCCAGGATCTGCGGCACCTCACCCGTCGCTGGTTCGGTCCAGTGGGGCAGGGACATGGGGCCGGAGTCCTCCGTCACCGGCGCCGCTGTCGCATTCGCGCTCGACGTCGATCGACCGAACAGGTCGTCACCATCGTCGAAGGAGTCCCAGGCCCGCTCGCCTCCTCCCTCGCTTCCGACTGCGCCAGCTGCGGTGAGCCGGTCCCAGTCGGGCACCGCCTCGGCGGCCGGCTCCGGCGTGGATGGGCCCCGCCGGCTCCCGGGCGGGTCGATACCGCCGCCCAGGCCCGACGCCACGGCCCATTGACCCGAGATCGGGTCGGAGGTCAAGGGGCGATCGGGGCCGACCTGACGATCGGGCATGACGGGCCGGCCCTGCAGCCCGCCGTCGGGCTCGGGGCCCAGGCCTTCCCGCTCGACGGGCCGCTCGGGCCCCAGGCCTTCCCGCTCGACGGGCCGCTCGGGCCCCAGGGGCGGTAGGTCGTTCTGGGAAGTGACCAGCTCCTCGAAGCGCCCCTTGGGCGCGGTGGCGACGGCGGGGGGATCCCAGACCGGGCTGGGCTCGGCGTCGGCCGTGTCGGGGCCGAGAAAGTCGGGCCAGGGGGCGTCGGTCGGGACGCGGCCCATCGACGGTGTGAACGGCGGCGCGTGGGCGACCGGCGGCGGGTCGGGGGCGACGACGGGGGGTTTGCTCACCGAAGCCGGGTCGGCCCCGGGGAACCGCAGGGGCGGCCGGGGCTCGCTCGGGGTCTCAGGGACATCGCCGAACCGCGGGGCGGTGTCAGGGACCCGGGGCGACACCTGTCCGGCCTCGATGGCCGCGGCCGCCTCCTCGGCCCCGATGATGCGCACCCCTTCGGCCGGCGGACGGGGACCGCGCGACAGGCCCGACCAGGGCTGGCCTGTGTCAGTGGGGGTGGGCTCGAGACCCGCTGCGTCTGTCCGGTCGTCGGTGGAATCGTCCACGGTGGATCTCCCTGCAATCGCTGGTCAGCCCTCAATTCCCATCATCGAACGCTCATCCCTCGAATTTGGCCCTGGCTAGACCTCAAGGAGTTCCTGCTCCTTGCGGCCCAGCAGTCGGTCGATCTCACTGACGTACTCATGGGTGAGCTTCTCGAGCTCCTTCTCGGCCCGGTCCAGCTCGTCGCCGGAGATGTCGCCCTCCTTCTCGAAGGCATCGAGGTCGTGACGGGCGGCTCGCCGCAGGTTCCGCACGGCGATCCGACCTTCCTCGGCCTTGTGCTTGACCACCTTCACCAGATCCTTACGGCGCTCGGTCGTGAGCTGGGGGAACACCAGGCGTATCACCTGGCCGTCGTTGGATGGAGTGATACCCAGGTCGGAATGCATGATGGCCTTCTCGATGGCCTTGAGGGAGCTCTTGTCGTAGGGGGCCACCACCAGCACGCGCGGCTCGGGCACGTTGAACCCGGCCAGCTGCTGCAAGGGCACTTCCGCCCCGAAGTAGTCGACCCGGAGCTTCTCGACCAGCGCGGGCGTGGCCCGTCCGGTGCGCACCGAACCGAAGTCGGACCGGGTGTGGGCCACCGCCTTGCCCATCTTGTCGGCGGTATCGAGCAGCACGTCGTCGATCACGAAACCAGCGTACCGATCGGCTCACCTTCGACGGCGCGACGGATGTTGCCGGCGCCCATCAGGTCGAACACGACAATGGGCAGCTTGTTGTCCATGCAGAAGGTGATGGCGGTGGAGTCCATGATCTTCAGCCCCCGTCGCAGCACCTCGGCGTAGGCCACGTCCGAGAACTTGACCGCGGCCGGGTTGAGCTTGGGATCGTCGTCGTACACACCGTCGACGCCGGAGTGGGTGCCCTTCAGGATGGCCGACGCGCCGATCTCGGCCGCCCGCAGCGCCGCGGTGGTGTCGGTCGTGAAGAACGGGTTGCCGGTGCCGCCGGCGAGGATGACGACACGGCCCTTCTCGAGGTGACGGGTGGCCCGGCGGCGGATGTAGGGCTCGGCCACCTGGGCCATCTGGATGGCGGTCATCACCCGGGTGGGCTCGCCGATGTGCTCCAGGGCGTCCTGAAGGGCCAGGCCGTTGATGACGGTGGCCAGCATGCCCATGGTGTCGGCCTGAGCGCGGTCCATCCCCGCCCCGGCGCCGGCCATCCCACGCCAGATGTTGCCGCCCCCGACGACGATGACGATCTCGGTACCGAGATCGCGCCGCACCTCAGCCACCTCGCCGGCGATACGGGCCACGATGGGACCGTCGATCCCGAACCCGTTGACCGGGTCGGCGAAGGCCTCACCGGACAGCTTGAGGACGACGCGTCCCCAGTCGCCCCGCTTGCCCGTGGACGGGTTTATCGGCCGATCTCCACTTGGGCGAAGCGGGTCAGGGTGGCGCCGGCGCCGTCGAGAAGGGTGGCGATGCTCACCTTGTTGTCCTTCACGAAGTCCTGCTCCAGGAGCACGAGCGTCTTGAAGAACCCGGTGAGCCGTCCCTCGACGATCTTGGGCACCGCCGCTTCCGGCTTGCCCTCCTTGCGGGTGATGCTCTCCTGGACCTGGCGCTCGTTGGCGACGATGTCGGCCGGCACGTCGTCACGGGTGAGGTAGGTGGGCCGGGCAAAGGCGATGTGCAGGGAGATTTCACGAGCCAGGGCCTCGTCGCCGCCCTCGAGCTGGACCATGACGGCGTTGACGCCTCGGTCGCTCTGCTTGTGGAGGTAGGCGTCGAGCACCGCACCCGCGGGCGCCTCGAAGCGGGCGGCGCGGCCAGGGGCGATGTTCTCCTTGAGGGTGATGCGGAGGTCGTCGATAGCCTTCTGATGGGAGGCGATGGCGCCCTCACCATCGGCCAGTACGGCGGCAGCCAGGGCCTCCAACAGGGTGGTGAACTCGGGCGACTTGGCCACGAAGTCGGTCTCGGAGTTGAGCTCGACGATCGCCGCGGTGTTGCCCTGGCGGGCGATGGTGACCGCGCCCTGCTCGTTGGCCCGGTCGGCTCGCTCGGCCGCCTTGCTCAGGCCTTGCTCTCGCAGCCAGACCACCGCCTTCTCGAAGTCGCCGTCGTTCTCGGTAAGGGCGCGCTTGGCGTCCATCATTCCCACGCCGGTGGCCTTCCGCAGGCTCTGGACGTCCTTGGCGCTGATGTCGGCCATGGTCAGGCCTGCCCGGTGGTCGGGTTGGCGGCGGGTGCCTCGGGCGCGACGGCCTCCGACACCGGCTCGGCGGCGGGCTCGGCGGCGAGCTCAGTGGGCGCCTCAGCCGGTGCCGGCGTTTCGGCCGGAGCCGGGGATGCGTCGGCCGGGGCCGACGCCGACGGCACCGGGTCCGCGCTCAACAGGCCGCTCGGGCTCGGGTCGGCCTGCTGGCGGGCGGAGCTCAGGCGCTCCTCGCGCGCCTGGGCCTGGAGAGCGGCCTGGCGACGGGCCTCGGCCTGCTGCTGGACACGACGGGCCTCGGCCTCGGGGTCGACGGGCGCCGGGGCGGGCGCCGGGCGCGGCGCGGCTGCGGCCGGCTTCGGGTTGCGGCGGGAGGCGATGAACTTGCCCTCTTCCACCGCGTCGGAGATGACCCGGCACATCAGCGTGCCGGCGCGGATGGCGTCGTCGTTGCCGGGGATGACGTACTGGATCAGGTCGGGGTCGCAGTTGGTGTCGACCACGGCGACGATCGGCATCCCGAGCTTATTGGCCTCGGTGACGGCGATGTGCTCCTTCTTGGTGTCGATGATGAACACCGCGTCGGGCATGCGGGTGAGGCCGCGGATGCCGCCCAGGTTGCGCTGCAGCTTCTCCAACTCGCGGCTGAGAATCAGCGCCTCCTTCTTGGGCATGGCCTCGAAGTCGCCCGCCTCCATCATCCGCTCGTACTCCTGCATCTTCTTCACCCGGGCGCTGATGGTGGTGAAGTTGGTGAGCATCCCGCCCAACCACCGCTCGTTGACGTAGGGCATGCCGCACTTGTTGGCCGCGTTGGCGATCGGGTCCTGTGTCTGCTTCTTGGTGCCGACGAACAGGATGGTGCCTCCGTTGGCGGCCATGTCCCGCACGTAGGTGTACGCCGACTCGATCCGGACCAGTGTCTGGTTCAGGTCGATGATGTAGATGCCGTTGCGCTCGCCGAAGATGAACCGCTTCATCTTCGGGTTCCAGCGCCGGGTCTGGTGGCCGAAGTGGACACCGGCCTCCAGCAATTGCTTCATGGTGACAACAGCCACGATCGCTCCTCTCCCAACGGTTGAGCTGACCCTGGCGCCGCGCCCCGTGAAGGGCGACCGTGGGACGGCAGGCAGGGTGGGTCGAACGCCATCCCGGGTGAGACGGCCGGCGTCACTCTATCGCCAGCCTCGCCGCTCATGAGAGTGGACGTCTGGTCCCATCCCATCGGCGTGGGCCACGACGCCGTGGCTCAGCCCTGGGCACGCCGGCTCACCAGCGCGGGCCGGCCTCCACGGTGTTGGCCGTGCCCTCGCGGGTCGCGGCGACCAGGAAACCGCCCGGGCCCCTGGCCACCCCGCTTACCCGGCCGTCGGGCGGCCGCACGAACTCGGGGTTACGGGTAGGCCCGGCCAGCACGACCCGGCCGTCGTCGAGAGGAAAGGCATAGCTGCCCTCAGGGCCCACGGCGGGGCCTCCCCGGACGGCGGCGCCATCGGTGGCGACCTGCCAGGTTCGCCGGCCGGTGGCGGCGTCGAGCAGGTCGAGACCGCCCAGGCGGTGGGCGACGAGCACCGATCGCCCACCGTCTTGGCGGTCGTCGACCGCGAGGGGCGGCACCTCGGGCGAGCCGGCCCCGTCGACCGGGGTGCGCCAGCGCTCATCGCCGGTCTTCAGGGTCAGGGCGTGGGCGGCGAGGTCGCCGGCGACCATCACCGCCACGCCGGCGCCGGTGACGGTCGGCGCGCTGACGCCCCCGCCCGGCAGGGCCACCGCCCACCGCTGCCGACCGGTGGCCGCCTCCACCGCCACCGCCCCGCCGCTGCGGGTGGGCGTGCGGTCCCAGGTGACCACCACAGCGGCACCGTCGGTAGCCGGGGGGCCGATCGCCGGACCGGGCAGCGCCGTCCGCCACGCCACCTTGCCGTCAGCCAGGTCGAGGCCCACCAGCTCTCCCTCCCACGTCGACGTCACCGCGAGGCGACCGGCCACCACTGCGGTATTGGCCCGGGCCGCCAGGGCGGTGTCCCACGCCGTGGAGCCGTCGGACCGCCGGAAGGCGGCCACGCCGTCGTCGGTGGCGGCGATCACCAGGTCGGGGCTCAGCCGGGGGGCGACGTCGCGCAGGCCCAGCCGGGTGGCGTCCCACACGACCCGGCCCCGGGCGTCGAGCATGGCCAGGTGCTGGTGGCCGTAGGTGAAGGCCACGCCGGTGTCGTCCGCCGCCGGCATGCCCACCCAGGCCGGTGCAGGAGCGGTCCAGATCCACCCCGGCCCCGACACTCTGGCATCGGAGCCGGGGCGACTCCCTGCAGGGAGCGCCACGGTGGTCTCACCGGCGTCGTCGCTCCTCCCGGGGGCCGGCGCCGGCCCCGCGCCCGACCGGCAGCCCGTGGCCACGAGCAACGCCAACAGACCGAGGATGCGGCCGAGGTTACCGGGACCGGTCATCTGTGTCATTGCCTGCGACCTCCGTGTCATGAGTTGTACTTCCTGGGAATGGTCGGGCCGGGAACCGCCTCGCCGATCTTGCGGTCGAAGAAGCGGGTACCGCCCCAGGCCGCCTCACCGAGGGTGCTCTCGGCGGCGTAGATGAACCCGGAGGTGGCGGCGTCGGCCATGGCGTCGCCGAAGCTCTCGCAGGTGGGATTCATGCCGGCCATCCCGAGGGCGATCTCCCGCTGGGCCTGTGGTGAGCCGGGAAGGTTGCCGTGGTCGTTGAAGTGGCCGGGCGCCGACACGGTGATGTTCTTGGCGCCGGCCAGCAAGGTGCGCCCGGCGGGAACGGCCAAATCCTCCCGGGCGCCGATGGAGGTGACCTTGAGCCCGGCGGGAAGGGGACGGCGGTTGAGCCGGCGAAGGAACTCCGATTCCTCGGCCATCTGGGTCACCGACATCCCGGCCGGGTCGATCTTGTCGGGCAGCAGGGCGTGGGCGCCGGCCATGGCGACCTGGCCGACTGTGGTGTGCCCCATCATGGTGAGGCCGGTGGCCACGGGGGTGCCGAGGTGCGGCGTACCCAGGGTGACCAGGGCGTTCACCTTGGGGAGACGTCCGTCGGCGGGGTCGACCTCGTCGGTCAGGGCGCTGCGGGCCACCAGCCCCCCCTGGGAATGGGCGACGATATCGACGGGCACGCCCGGGTTGTCGGCCTCGATCCGGGCCAGCAGCTCGCGCAGGCGGCGCGCCGACTCCCGGATGTCGGCCGTGGTGTCGGTGGCGGCGTACGGGTGTTCGGTGGCCGTGCCGCCCCGGTAGGAGTACCGGTACACGTCGGCGTCGGCGTAACCCAGGGCGGTGGCATCGACGTTGTCGATGGCGCCCTTCTCACTGGTGGATCCGAGCCCGGCCACCCGGACCAGGATGTGGCGGCCCTCCACCTTGGGGGCCGGGACGGTGTCGGCCGTGCAGGTGTCCCGCGCCTTCCACCAGGCGTGTGCCGCCCCGACGAAGCGTTGGAGATGGGCTGACGGGTTGTTCTCCGTGGCGTAGTGGATGGCGCCGCGGGCCTCGTCGAGGGCCTCGCCGACCCTTTGCCCGACCGCCTCGACGGTGCGGTCGCGGGCCCAACCAACGGCCGCGGCCCCGCCACTGACGGCCCGTGCGCCGAACCCGGCCAGGGTGCCGAGCAGCCCCGAGCGCTCCTCGCTCTCGAGCTTGGGCCGGCGCTCCTCGTCGGGGACGAGGTGGACCTCGGGGGGCCCGTCGCCGAACAGCCGAGCCGGGTCGATGTAGGCATCGCCGGCCCGGGCGCCGAAGTGGAATGTCTGCCCCGCCGTCCCCACCACCTGGCCCTGGCCGACCTGGTCACCTCGGTGGACCGAGATGGCGCTGAGGTAGGAATAGCTCGTCCGGATGCCGTCGGCGTGGAGGACGACGACGTGGTACTCGCCGGCGATGGGCCCGGCAAAGACGACCTCGCCATCGGCGGAGGCCACCACCGACGTACCAGGGCGAGCGGCGTACTCGATGCCCCGGTTGCCGGCGTTCCAGTTCTCCGGCGGCGGCCGGAAGGCGTCGACCACGGGGGCGTCGACCGGGGGCCGATAGGTGACAGTGGCCGGCGGCGCCCCGGCCGCCAGCGCGGGCATGACCGGGACGAGCGCGACGAAGGCAGCCAGCACGACGGCCAACCGGCGCATGTGGACCCCCAGGGACAGGTGAACCGCTGGGGGGAAGTGGCCGACAGGGCTTCGCTCAGGAGCGAAGCGACGTGCCGAACGGCAGGAAGCTACCTCAAGGCGTGAAAAAGCGCCAGAGGCTGAAGACTATTTCTACGCCGGCTCTCGCTGGGGGGCGGCCAGCTTCGACCGCAGCTGGAGCACGGCCTTGGTGTGGATTTGGCAGATCCTGCTCTCGGTGACGCCCAGGATGCCGCCGATCTCCCCGAGCGTGAGGCCTTCGTAGTAGTACAGCGTGAGCACGATCTTCCCCCGCTCGGGCAGGCGGTTGAGGGCCTGAGCCAGGATCTGCTTGGTCTCCTCGATCTCAAAGGCGGCCACCGGCCCGATGCCCGGGTCGGGGATGGTGTCGCCCAAGGTCACCGACTCGCCACGGTCGACGCCCACCGACAGCGTCTCCTCCAGGGCCACCAGGCCGAAGAAGGAGATCTGGGCGAAGACACCCTGCAGATCGGCCTCACTGGTGTTGAGCTCCTCGGCCACTTCGGCGTCGCTCGGCGTGCGCAGCAGCTCGTGTTCGAGCTTCGTGTACGCCTTCTCGACGGCGCGGGCCTTGGCCCGCAGCGACCTGGGGATCCAGTCGATCGAGCGCAATTCGTCGATGATCGAGCCGCGGATACGGGACATGGCGTACGTCTCGAACTTGAAGCCCCGCTCTGGCTCGAACTTGTTGATGGCGTCGATGAGGCCGAACATTCCGTAGCTGACCAGGTCGGCCTGCTCGATGTTGTTGGGCAGCCCGGTGGCGAGTCGTCCGGCGACGTACTTCACCAGGGCCGAGTAGTGCACCACGAGACGGTTCCGGCTGTCGGTCGAGCCCGTGGACTTGAGGTCGTCCCAGAGCTGGGTGATAGCGGCCGGTTGCGGTTCCACGTGCGGTCCCTATGCTCGGGGATGGGTTGCTTCGTACACCGTACGCAGCCGTTCCTTGCTCACGTGAGTGTACAACTGGGTCGTCGCCAGGTCCTCGTGGCCCAACAGCTCCTGGACGGCCCGCAGGTCGGCCCCGCCGTCGAGCAGGTGGGTGGCAAAGGTGTGGCGGAGGGCGTGGGGATGCGTCGGCGCCATCGCCCGGCGGTCGAGGACGCGCCGTACGTCACGCGGCGTGAGCCGTCGACCCCGCCGGTTCAGGAACAGGGCGTCGGCCGGGCTGTCGTCGGTGACCAGCGCGACCCGGCCCCGACCCTGCCAGGCCTCGACCGCCCGGACCGAGGCCTCGCTCATGGGTAATAGGCGCTGCTTGGCCCCTTTCCCCCACACGAGGACCTGGGCCCGGACAAGATCGACGTCAGCCGGCCGCAGCCCGCACAGCTCGCCCACCCGCAGGCCGCTGCCGTAGAGCAGCTCCACCACGGCCAGGTCGCGGAGGTCCACGGGCTCGTCGGACCGGCCCCCCGCCAGCAGGGCGTCGAGCTCCTCGGTCTTCAGCACATGGGGCAGGCGACCGTCGCCCCGTGGCGCCGACAGCCGGCGGGAAGGGTCGGACGGGATGACACCGGTCCGGCACAACCAGGCGAAGTACCGGCGCAGCGCCGCCGCCTTGCGGGCGATGGAGCGCCGGGCCAGCCGCCGGGTGGCCAGGTAGGCGAGGTACCGACGGAGAATGAGATGGTCGACGGCGCCCGGGCCGTCGAGCCGGCTTCGCTCGGCCCAGGTGACGAACTCGGCCAGATCGCTGCCGTAGGCGGCCACAGTGTTGGCCGACAACGACGAAAGTGACCGCAGGAACCCTCTCTGGTCCCATCCCATCTGTTCACGCTATCCGCTGGCCCACATTTTGACGGCTGGCGGTTATTAGCTGCCTCTGGGCTGATGCCGGCCAGCCGGCGGAGGAGGCGGAGCCCTCGGCGCCCTGGAGCACGCTCCACAGCACGACGTCACGTCCACGTTCGGCATGGCGGCGCTCATCGGCGGCGACACCGGCGTCATACAAGTACAGTGTCTGTATGACCATGTTCAGCTTTCGGGTCGGCGCGGAGGAGGCGGCCGCGGCGCAGTGGTGGGCCCGGCGCCTGGGGATCGATCGTTCCGAGCTGCTCCGCCAGGCCCTGGGCCGGCACCTCCTGCGCCTGGCCAGTGAGAGCGACGCCACCACGTGGGTCGATCAGCCGCTTGACGACGGAGAGCAGTCGCTGGCCGAGATCGCGGACTGGGGCCCGGCTGAGGACTGGTCGGGATGGGCCGATGCAACAGGGTGAGATCTGGTTCGCGGCGACGCCCGGTGGCGATCGCCCGGTCCTTGTCCTGACACGGGACCCGGTGGCAGAACGGATCGGTTCCGTCGTCGTCGCCGCTCTCACCCGCACCCGTCGTGGTCTCGTCTCGGAACTCGAGCTGACGGCGGTCGACGACGGCCTGCCGGACGACTGCGTGGTGAACTTCGACAACATTCACACGCTTCCTCGCCAGGGGTTTCGGCGCCGGATCACCGCGTTGTCCCCCGCCCGCATGGCCCGCGCATGTCGTGTCCTCGCCGCATCCACGGGTTGCTGACCAGAACCGGCGAACCGCCCTACCGCCGATCGGCGACACGCTCCCACCAGCCGGTGCGCTCCGCTACCCACCCGGCGCCCTGGAGCCCAGCCAGGGCCACGCTGACCTGACCCGGAGGGCAGCCCGTGCGGGCACAGAGGTCGTCGAACGTGGCCGGTTCCCAGCCCATGGCGTCGAGCAATGCCAGGGACTCCGTGTTCGGCGGGAGGCGGCGCTCGGGCGCAGCCGTGACCGACAGGCCTCTCGCGCTCGACAGGCCCAGGGCGACCAGCACGTCGAGCGCGTCGCGGACGGGGTGGCAACCGTCGGCGAGCAAGCTGTTGGGGTAGCCGGAGAGCGCACTGCGAACTGAACCGGGCACGGCCATCACCTGTCGGTCTCGAACCTCGGCGGCCTCGACGGTGTGGCGGGAACCGCCCTTCTCAGTTGATTCCACCACCACCACGACCTCGGCCAGGGCGGCGATGATCCGGTTGCGCGCCGGGAACCGCCACGGCTCCGGACGGGCACCCAGCGGGGCCTCGCTGAGCAAGAGCCCCGCAGTCGCCACCTGCCTCCACAGACCGCCATGGGCTGCGGGATAGACGACATCGGGCCCGCTGCCGACGACGGCCACCGGCGGTGCCCCGCCGACCGACAGGGCACCGGCGTGGGCTGCGCCGTCGACACCCAGAGCCAGGCCGGAGACGACCCGCACGCCCGCCGCGGCCAGGTCCCGGCCCAGCTCGTAGGCGACGTCGCGCCCGTAGCGGGTACACCGGCGGGCGCCGACGATGGCCACCCGGCGACCATCGAGTGCCCTGGGGTCACCGAGGGAGAGGAGCAGCGCAGGCGGATCGGGGTCGACGACCAGCTCCGGCGGGTATCCCGGCCGACCCGGGAGGGCGACGGTCACGCCGGCCCGACAGTAGGCGGCCCAGGTACCGGCGACGGAGACCCGGCCGGCCGCCGCCGCCCACAGACGGGCGACGCCTACGGGATCGGGCCGGCACGCGTCGGCCACGCCGACCAGAGCGGAGGCCGCTCCGGCCGCCACCTTCGCCCACGCCTCGGCCGGGTCTGCCGCCGCCAGCACGGCGCGTAAGCGTGCCGGCCTCATGGCCGGCAACCCGGCGAGCGCAGCCACCCACGCCTCGGCCGGCAGCCCGGGGCCGGGAGGCGGGCTGATCACCGCGCCGCGATCCTCCGCGACGCTTCGGTCCTCCGCCGGCCGATCGACACCCGACGGCGCGCTCACGCCGCCGCCTCGGCCGCCAGGAGATCGGCCCGTAGGCTCAGGGCCAGGCAGATGTGGTCCTCACCGACCGGCCCGGGCTTTTCGGCCAGGTCGGCGATGGTGCGGGCCACCCTGCGCACCCGATGGAGGCCGCGCGCGCTCAGCAGACCCGAGCGCAGGCGTTGCTCGAGCAGCAGGCCGGCGCCGGTCGACAACGGCGCCAACCGGTCGAGGAGCGGCCCGGGCAGCTCGGCGTTGCAACGGATACCCCGAGCGCAGGCCAGCTCTCGGGCAACGGCGACGCGGGCCGCCACCGGCCCGGTCGCCTCACCCGGGGATCCGCCGAGGACCGCCCCTGCGTCGGGCCGGGAAACGATGACCCGCAGGTCGAACCGGTCGAGCAGCGGGCCCGACAGCCGGCGGTGGTACCGGCTGCGCGCCGCCGCCGAACACCGGCAGGACGCGTCCGGGCCTCCCGCCCCGCATGGGCAGGGGTTGGTCGCTCCCACCAGCAGGAACCGGGCGGGGTAGCTCACGCTGGCCCGGGCCCGGCACACCCGCACCATCCCCTCCTCGACGGGCTGGCGCAGGGCGTCGAGCACGGCGGTCGGGAACTCGGACATCTCGTCGAGGAAGAGGACGCCACAGTGGGACAACGAAATCTCTCCGGGGCGCATGTACCCCGACCCGCCCCCGATCAGGGCTACCGCCGACGCGCCATGGTGCGGGGCACGGAACGGCGGGCGCACCACCAGCCCGCCGGCGGGAAGGGCCACGCCCGCCGCCGAATGGATGCGGGTGGCGGTGAGGGCATCGTCGCCGTCGAGGGCGGGCAGCAGTCCGGGTAGGCGCCGAGCCAGCATGGTCTTGCCCGCGCCGGGCGGCCCGGACAACAGCAGATGGTGCCCGCCCGCCGCACTCACCTCCACGGCCAGGCGCCCGACCGCCTGGCCCCGGACGTCGGCCAGGTCCGGCCCCTCGGTGGCGGCGATCGGGCCGGGGGCGACCACCGGCGGGTCGGGCCACGGGCCGTGGCCCCGTAGGGCCGCGACCAGCTCCGCCACGGTGGCGGCGACCCGGACCTTGTGGCGGCCGACGACGGCCGCTTCGGCGAAGCACTCCGGGGGGACGACGACGACCCGGGAACAGATCGCCGCGACCAGGGGCACGACGCCGGTGACCCGCCGGATGGAGCCATCGAGGCCCAGCTCCCCGACGAAGCCGCACCCGGCCACCGCCTCGGGCTCCAGCTCACCCGCCTCCACCAGCAGCCCGATGGCGATGGGCAGGTCGAGGCCGGGCCCGCCCTTGCGCAGGCCGGACGGCGCCAGGTTGACCGTCACCCGCTTCAGCGACCACTTGAAGCCGCTCGACAGCAAGGCGGCCCGGACGCGGTCGCGCGACTCACGGCACGGCGCATCAGGCAGGCCGACAACGGTGTACGACGGCAGCCCGTTCGACAGGTGCACCTCCACCGAAACCGACGTGCCGTCGACGCCGAGCAGGGTGGCGGACGGGATGATGGCGGTCACCGGCTTCCTCCTCACACACACAGAACCTGAGGAGAGGGCCGTACCGCCGGCCACTCGAGCGAGCAAGTTGGAGCATATCGGGATGGTGGGACAGTATTGCCGCCGTGGGCCTCAACCCGTTCCGGCAGCAGCGCCGTCGCCCGACCGACTACCTCTTCGTCGCCGCCGCCTTCGTCGTGGTCGCCGTGCTGCTGATCTGGGCCGCCCTCCCCAGATGACCCTGACGACCCCGTGACCCTGACGACCCCGTGACCCTGACGACCCCGATGACCCTGGCGACCCCGATGACCCTGGCGACCCCGAGACCCCTGGCGAGAGGCCTGGCCCGATGAGAGGAAGCAGCCTGTGAAGATCGCCATCGCCGCCGACCACGCCGGCTACCGGCTCAAGACCATCGTTGCCGCCCACCTGGCCGACTCCGGTCACGAGATCGTCGACTTCGGCACCGGCTCCGAGGACTCGGTCGACTACCCGCCGTTCTGCGCCGCCGCCGGGCGGGCGGTGGTCGACGGGCTGGCCGAGGTCGGCATCGTCATCGGCGGGAGCGGCCAGGGCGAGCAGATCGCGGCCAACAAGGTCAACGGCGTACGGGCCGCCCTCTGCCACGACGAGTTCACCGCCCGCTTGGCCCGCCAGCACAACGATGCCAACGTCGTCGCCTTCGGGGCCCGGGTGCTGGCCGACGCCTACGCCCTGCGCATTGTCGACCTCTTCCTCTCCACCGAGTTCGAGGGCGGCCGTCACCAGGCCCGCATCGAACAGCTGGCCGCCATCGAGGCGCAGGAGTGCGAGAAGGGGGCGGCGCCTCCGGCGTAGGCCCTCGGCCACCCGAGCGGCCTGGTGGTCAACGCTCAAGGTAGGGGCCGGACCGGTCGACAACGTTGCTGGCGCACACTCGCGCCCTCGACGGAAAGGCGGGACAGTGAGCGTTCTCCCTGCTCCCACGATCACCCGCGACGATCTGGCCTCGCCCTGGCGCCGCCTGGGCGCCGCCCTCATCGATGGCATCCTGCTCAGCATCCCGATCGGCATCATCTTTGCGTCGACGTGGCACATCGACCCGGCCACCGACCGTCTCGTCACCTCAGGACGGTGGTCGCTGGTGGTGGTCGGTCTGCTGACAGCCGTCTACCAGGTCGTAGGGGTAGCGGTCTGGGGACGGACGGTCGGCAAGCTGGTCACCGGCATCCGGGTGGTCTCGGCCAAGGATCTGAGCCGACCCGGGTGGGTGCGCGCCCTCATCCGCTGGGGCATCTTCTGGGTCGTCGGCTGGATCCCCTTCGTCGGCGGGCTGCTCTCGCTCGTGTTCCTGCTGCCGCTCCTGTGGACGATGAAGCGCCAAGGCGTCCACGACATGGCCGCCGACACCCTGGTCGTCGCCAACGGCGTCTGAGGACGAAGGCCCACTCTGACCTGATCGCTAGAACGCTCCCTCCAGCACCTCGATCTCGCCGGCCAACACCGAGGCCACGTCGAAGCGGATGCCGGCGGGGCGCATGGGGGCGCCCTCCAACCAGCGCGTGGCCAGATGGCGCAGGCGGCGCTGCTTGTCCCGGGTGATCGCCTCCACCGGCGCGCCGAAGGCGTCCGACGAGCGGGTCTTGACCTCGCAGAACACCAACGTCTGGCCCCGGCGCAGGACCAGGTCGAGCTCACCGGCCCGGCAGCGCCAGTTCCGGGCCAGAACCTCGTAGCCGCGCTCGACGTACCACACCGCCACCGCCTCTTCGCCGCGGGCTCCGAGCGCCCGGCGGGCCTGGGTCACCTGGCCCTCCCGGTCACTACGGCAGGATCACGTATCGCTGCGGATCTTCTCGATGTTGACGTCCTTGAACGTCACGATGCGCACCGACGACACGAACCGGGCCGGGCCGGGCCGGTAGATGTCCCATACCCAGGCGTCGCGTAGCTCCAGTTCGAGGTGGCTGCGGCCGCCGCCGGCGCCATCGGCCCCTTCGACATCGCCACGCTGGTGCATGTCGACGGCGTTGGCCAGGTAGAAGCGGCGCTCGGTCTCGACGACGTAGCCGAAGAGGGGCAAAACGTCGCGGTACTCCTTGTAGAGCTGGAGCTCCATCTCGGTTTCGTAGCGCTCGAGATCCTCTTCACTCATCGACGGCTCGCTCTCGCCCTGGGGCACATGATGCTGCGTCGGTCATGGCCACCAGTCTACGACCGATCAGGCGCGGTCCGACCGGCCGAGGGATCTACAGGAAGGAGACGTGATCGAACGGCCAGAGCCGCACGAAGGCGCGCCCCACCACGGTCGACTCCCCGATCGGCCCGAACACCCGGCTGTCGGCGGAGTTGGTGCGGTTGTCGCCCATCACCCACAGGTCGCCCGGGGGCACCACCACGGCGGCGAACTCGCTGGTCACCACGCCCGCCGGCAGGTAGGGCTCGGTCAGCCTGCGGCCGTCGACGAGGATCCTGCCGTCATGGCCCTCCACCCGCTCACCGGGTAGGGCGATCACCCGCTTGATGTACTCATCGGTCGACGGGGCAGCCAGGCCGATCGACTGCACGATGCCCCGCACGACGCGTACCGGCAGCGCCGAGGTGTCGGGCACCTTCTCGCCGGGGGCGTCGAAGACCACGATGTCGCCCCGGTGCGGATCGTGGAGGCGGTAGGCGAGCTTGGAGACGACGACCCGATCGTTGATCTGGAGCTGGGGCAGCATCGACCCCGACGGGATGTAGAACGCCTGGGCCACGAAGCTCTTCACGACGACGGCGATAACCACCGCGGTGACAACCAGGAAGCCGAGCTCGCGCACGACCTGGAAGGCCGACGACCGTTCGGGCCGAGCTGGTTGACGGCCGGCGTCGTCGAGCACCGCCGGGGCACCTCCACTTCGCTCGGGCGCGCCGCCGGCCGGGCCGGTCACCGTACGGTGCGCTTCTCCTTGATCTTGGCCTTCTTCCCGATCCGGTCGCGCAGGTAGTAGAGCTTGGCCCGTCGCACGTCACCCAGGGTGACGACCTCGATCAGCGACACGATGGGCGAGTGGACGGGGAAGGTGCGCTCCACGCCCACGCCGAAGCTGACCTTGCGGACGGTGAAGGTTTCCCTGATGCCGGAACCCTGGCGACGGATGACGGCGCCCTGGAACACCTGGACCCGCTCCCGGTTGCCTTCGACCACGCGGACGTGGACCTTGAGGGTGTCGCCCGGGCCGAAGCGCGGGATGTCGTCGCGAAGACTGTCGCGATCGACCAGATCGGTGGGGTTCATGGCGCGCTCGACTCCTGCGACGGGTACTCCGGGGACATCCCACGGTACTCGCCCGGCCCGAACTCCTCCAACAGGCGCTCATCCTCGGGATCCAGTCCCCCCCGGGCGTCGATCAGGTCGGGGCGACGGCTCAGCGTGCGGGCCAGGGACTGGGCCCGTCGCCAGCGGGCCACGCGACCGTGGTCGCCGGAGCGCAGCACCTCGGGCACCGCCCAACCCCGAAACGCCGCCGGTCGGGTGTAGTGCGGGAACTCCAGCAACCCGTCGACGAAGCTCTCCTCCCCGGCGCTGGCCTCGTTGCCCATCACGCCGGGCACCAGCCGGGTCACGGCCTCCACCACCACGAAGGCGGCCGCCTCCCCACCCGCCAGCACATAATCCCCGATGGAAAGCTCGCCGTCCACCAGGTGCTCCCGCACCCGCTCGTCAACGCCCTCGTACCGCCCGCACAACAGCGAGAAGCCGGGCCGGGCGGCGAGCTCGAGGGCCATGGCCTGGTCGAACCGGCGGCCACCCGGGTCGAGCAGCAGCAGCGGCCGTGGCGGCTGTACCACTTCGACGGCGCGGAACACCGGTTCGGGCGACAGCACCATCCCGGCGCCGCCGCCAAAGGGGCTGTCGTCGACGGAACGGTGGCGGTCGGTGGCGTGGTCACGCAGATCATGGATGGCCACGTCGATCAGCCCTCGCTGGCGGGCCCGGCCGAGGAGGCTGGCGGCCAACGGGGCCTCGAGGATCTGGGGCAGGGCGGTGAAGACGTGGATCTCCATGAGCCCTCACTGTCTACCGGTTGGCTTCGTGCCTAGGCGGCGACCAGCACGAACGTCTTCGACCCGGCGATCAGAGATCCCGAAAATGTCCAATCGACCGCGACCGTGTAGGTGCCGGGCGGGGCCTGGGCACACCGGGCGCCGTCGGAGCAGATCTTCTGATCGAAGGCCTGGTCCTGGGTCATCGTCTGGCCCGGCGCGAAGATGGCGGGGCCTCCAAACCCCGG
>JBBSIS010000006.1:0-34323 GCA_038231955.1 Acidimicrobiales bacterium | reverse complement strand
CCCGGGGTTGATGCGGATGAGGCGGCCGCGCTCGCCTCGGCCGCGGTGGCCGATGGCTTCACGACGCTCAAGGTCAAGGTGGGCGACGCGGCCGACCTCGACCGGGTCGCCGCCGTGCGCGACGCCGTCGGCCCCCACGCCCGAGTACGGGTCGACGCCAACGGGGCGTGGCCGACGGTCGACACTGCGACTGTCAACATCGTGGGGATGTCGAAGTTCGACCTCGAGCTGGTCGAACAACCGTTGCCCAACCTGGAGGGCCTGGCCGAAGTCCGCCGACGGGTGCCGGTGCCCATCGCCGCCGACGAGTGCGTGCGTGACCTCGACGACGCCTGTCGGCTGGCCCGTCTCGACGCCGCCGACGCATTGGTGCTGAAGGTCCAGCCCCTCGGGGGGTGGGCAATGGCGATGGCCGTCGCCGAGGCCGCCGGGGTACCGGTGATCGTGTCGTCGATGTACGAGACCTCGGTCGGCCTGGCCGCCGGCCTCGCCCTCGCCGGGGCCCTCGACGAGCTGCCGTTCGCCTGCGGGTTGGGCACCGCCGCCCTCTTCGCCGCCGACGTTGTCGTCGACGCACTGGTGCCGATCGCAGGGTTTCTCGACGTCCGCCGGCCGGAGCCCGACCCAGGACTGCTGGAGCGCTACGGGGCCGACGGGTGAAGGTCCCCGAATTCGACCAGCAGCCGGCAAAAGCTGAGGGGCTCTTCCAGGTGGGCGGCGTGGCCGGCGCCGACCAGGGTGACGACCTGGGCGTTGTCGCCGATGATGTCGCTCATCTGTCGACCGATCCGGGCGTAGCGCTCGTCGGCCCCACCTACCACGACGAGTACCGGCATGGTCAGCGTCGGCAGTCGGGACCACAGGGGTTCCTGCACCCCGGTGCCCAGCGAGCGCAGCGCCGCCGCCAGCCCGTGGGGAGAATTGGCCAGCCGGGCCCGGAGGTCGCCCGGGTCGGGTGTGAAGGAGGCGAAGAGGGGCTGGGCCAGCCAGCGGGCGATGAAGTCGGCCGTCCCGGTGCGTTCGATGTCGTCGGCCCGGCTCACGTCGGCCGTGCGGCGCAGCGCCCGCTCGCCCGCGTCCTCGAGGCCGGGCGATGCGCCGACAAGGACGAGCGCCTGGACCACGTCGGGCCGGTCGAGTGCCAGTTGCAGGCAGAGACGCCCGCCCATCGAGTAGCCCACGTAGGTGGCGGGCCCACCGGCCTCGCCGATCGCCGCCGCTGTCTCGGTGAAACTCAGGCGGACCTCCGACGAGGCCCCGTGGCCGGTCACGTCGACCCGTTTCACCTCGAACGTGTCAGACAGGACGGCCACCAGCGGATCCCAGGACCGCATCGTCTGGGTGAAGCCATGGACCAGTACCAGGCGACCCCGGGGCGTCGCCCCGACCTCCGGTCCGTCGAGGACCGTGTGCAGGGCCGGCGGCATCGGAGGATCATCGCGTGAGTGAGCGCCGAGGTGACGCTCCGTGAACGACCTCAACACCGCTCTTTGTCGCACGCTGGTCGACGAGTGGGCCCGAGCCGGGGTGACCTTGGCCGCCGTCAGCCCCGGGTCGCGCTCGACGCCCCTGGCCCTGGCCCTGGCGGGCGACGACCGGATCACCGTCCACGTCTTTCTCGACGAGCGGTCGGCGTCGTTCTTCGCCCTGGGTGCGGCCAAGGCCACCGGCCGGCCGTCGGTGCTGCTCTGCACGTCGGGAACGGCGGCGGCCGAGTTCCATCCCGCGGTGCTGGAGGCGTCCCACGCCCGGGTCCCATTGGTGGTGTGCACCGCCGACCGTCCTCCCGAGCTACGGGACACCGGCGCCGGCCAGGCCGTCGACCAGCTCAAGCTCTACGGCGGCGCCGTGCGCTGGTTCGCCGAAGTCGGGGTGCCGGGCGACACCGACACGAGGAGCCCGTACTGGCGGTCGGTGGCGTCCCGGGCCGCGGCGGGGGCCGCCGGCCCGCCGCCCGGGCCCGTCCACCTCAACCTGGCCTTCCGTGAGCCGCTCCTTCCCACCGGGGCCGACGTCGTCCCACCGCCTGGGCGGGCCGACGGCGCCCCATGGGTCACCTCGGCGGCGCAGCCCCCTCGGCCCCATCCCGACGACGTGGAACGGCTGGCCGTCCTCGTGCTGGCGACGACCCGGGGCGTCGTCATGGCCGGTTGGGGGGCCGACGTCGACCCGGGATCGGTCGAACGCTTCGCGGCCATGTCCGGCTGGCCGGTGCTGGCCGACCCCATCTCCGGCGCTCGCCAGGGCGGCCACGCGGTGTCCACCTATGACGCCCTGTTGCGCTCGCCGGCGGCCGCCGGAGGTCTGCGCCCGGACGTCGTGCTCCGCCTCGGCGCCCCCTTGACCGCCAAGACGGTCACGTCCTGGCTCGACCCGTCCGTCCACCAGGTGATCGTCGACCCAAATGGCGCCTGGCTCGATCCGCAGCGGGCGTCGGCCGAGCGCATCGTCGCCGATCCGACCGCCCTGCTCGACGCCGTGAGCCTGTACCTCGACGGCCAGCAGCCCGGCGATCCGGGTCAGCCGGTCCGGGCGCAGTCGTTCTGGCTCAGCTCGTGGCAGCAGGCCGAGGCGGCGACCCGCCTGGCCATGGACCGCCTTTTGGACTCGTGGGACGAGCCGTTCGAGGGCCGGGTCGCCCGCGACCTCGTCGCCGGCCTGCCGGACGGGGCGACGTTGGTGGTGGGCTCCAGCATGCCGGTACGGGACGTGGAGACCTTCGCCCGTCCACGGTCCGGGCTGCGGCTGCTCTCGAACCGGGGTGTCAACGGCATCGACGGCTTCGTGTCGACGGTGCTGGGCGTAGCCGCCGGATCGTCGTCCGGCGGCGGGCCTGTCGCCGCCCTCTGCGGCGACCTCACGTTCCTCCACGACGCCGGCGGCCTGCTGAACGCCGCCCGGCGGGGCTTCGACGTCACGTTCGTAGTCATCGACAACGACGGCGGCGGCATCTTCTCGTTCCTGCCCCAGGCCCAGCCCGGCGCCGGCCTGGATGAACATTTCGAGACACTGTTCGGCACGCCGCAGCACGTCGACCTGGTCGAGCTCGCCGCCGTCCACGGGCTCGTCGCCGAACGGGTGGCCAAGGCCGGCGACCTGATGCCCGCGGTGCGGCGGTCGTTCGCCGCCGGCGGGGTCCGGGTGGTGATCGTGCCGACCGACCGGGCGGACAACGTCGACCGTCACCGCCAGGTCTGGGACGCCCTGTCCATCCCCGGCGCCGCCGCGTCGGGTTGAGGATCAGTCGCCGTCACTCGGTCCCGGCGATTGGCGGCGGATGAGCAGGACGCCATCGCGCACCGTCGCCATGACGCACATGACCCGGTCGTCGTGGCGGACGTGGTCGTTGAACGCGCGAATGGCGCAGGTGTCGGCGCTCTGGTCGTCGGGATCGACGACCCGGCCGCTCCACAGCACGTTGTCGGCCAGGATCAGCCCGTGGTCGGTCAAGAGGGGCAGGACGGCTTCGTAGTAGTTGGTGTAGTTCGTCTTGTCGGCATCGATGAAGACGAGGTCGAACGGGCCGTCGAGGGCGGCGATCGAGTCGAGGGCCGGCCCGAGGCGGATCTTGATCCTCGCGGCCCACGGGCTGGCATCGAAATGGCGACGGGCCGTCGCCGCTCGGTCGGGGTCGATCTCGCAGGTCACGATGGTCCCGCCCGAGGGGAGGGCGCCGGCCATCGACAGCGCCGAGTAGCCGGTGAACGTCCCGATCTCGAGGATTCGGCGGGCGCCGGAGAGCCAGACGAGCGTCTCCAGGAACCGGCCCTCGAGCAGGCCGACCATCATCCCGTGCGCTTCCTGCGTGGAGCGGGTCTCGTCGGCCATTGCGGTCAGCGAGGGATCCTCGGGCGTGGTGTGGGCGGCGGCGTAGGCCTCTATCTCGGGAGGGACGACGCCGGTCACCATGTCGACTCTACGGCGCGGCCTACCGTCACTTGCGGCGCGCCTGACCGACATCGTTCAGCGCCGACATCGCTCCGCGGCAGTCGAGCAGGACCGAGCGCATGGCGTCGAGCTTCGCTTCGGTCTCGGCCCACTCGGCCCCCGGGTCGGAGCCGGCGACGATCCCCGCTCCGGCCACCAGTCGGGCTTGGTTCCCCGCCAGCGTCGCACCGCGGAGGGCGACGGCCCACTCGCCGTCCCCCCGGGCGTCGACCCAGCCGACCGGGCCGGCGTACAGACCACGGTCGAAGGGCTCGAGCTCGGCGATGGCGTCCAGCGCGGCCCGACGCGGTGTCCCGGCCACCGCCGGCGTCGGGTGCAGCATGGCGGCCACGCCGAGGGCGGAGGCGTTCCCGTTGCGGAGGGTGCCCCGAATGGTGGTGGCCAGGTGGGCGACGGTGGGGAGCCGCACCACCTCGGACGCCTCGACGACAACGTCGCGGCACACGGTGGCCAGGTCCCGGCTGACCTGGCCGACGACGAGCCGGTGCTCGACCTGCTCCTTGGTCGACGCCGCCAGGGCGGCGACCAGCCGGTCGTCGTCGGCCGGCGAATCGCCTCGGGCCACGGTGCCGGCCATGGGCTTCGACACCACATGCACGCCACGACGCCGCAGGAGCAGTTCGGGGCTGGCGCCCACGAACGACCCGGCGGCGTAGGTGAACGACACGCGGCTCCCGGACCGCAACCGGGCCAGGACATGGGCCACGTCGAAGGGCCGATCGGCCTGGACGGTGATCTCGCGGGCCAGCACCACCTTCTCCAGCCGGCCGGCGGCGATGCGGTCGAGCGCCTCCTCCACCCCGATGCGCCAGCCTCGCTGATCCGGTCGCTCGCCGGGCTGAGCACGGTCGCCGGATGGAACCGACCAGGCCTCGGCCGCGGGATCGGCGGGCCCGATCTCGGTGACCCATCCCCGGCCGTCGGCCAGGCGTCCGACGATCCGCGCCGGGACGATCAACCGTTCGGCGCCGTCGAAGCCCAGGGCGCCCACCGCCAGAGGGCCGGTGCCGGGATGTGTCAGTCCGAGGTCGTCACCGGAGTCGATGGCGGCCAGGACCTCGTCGACGTCGGCCACGTCGACCCGAGCGGCGACGCCCGACGTGGCCAGCGACAGTTCGTCGGTGAACCAGGCGAACCCGCCCGTCCCCAGCTCATCGAGCGGGTCGACGGCGTCGGCGAGCAGACGGGTCCGGCTGATCAGCGCTGTCCGGGTCGACGTCATCGGCGTGTCCCGGTGAGGAGCTGGGCGATGCCGGTCGACAGTGGTCGCCGGGCGGCGTTGCCGAGACCCGCTTCGCCCATCATGGACACCATCCGGTTCGGTGGTGGCAGGTACGCCACCGACTTGGGGAGGTACTGGTAGGCGTCACGATCGGACAGCAGGCCGCCGACCAACGGGACCACGTTGCCGAAGTACATGCCGTGGCCCCAACGCAGCACCCGGTTCTCCGGTTCGGCGACTTCCAGCAGTGCGACCCTGCCGCCCGGCCGCAGCACCCGGGCGCATTCCGCGAAGAAGGGCTTGAGGGAGGCGAAGTTGCGCAGGGCGAAGCCGCACACGATGCCGTCGATGGAATGGTCCGGGAACGACAGGCGGAGGGCGTCGCCCCGGACGAGCGGGGCCGTGGTCCGCTGGGCCGCGAGCATGCCGGCCGACCGGTCGACGCCGACGGGCCTGTACCCCTGCTTGGCCAGGACTCGGCACAGGTCGCCTGTGCCGCAGGCCAGGTCGAGGACGACGGAGCCCGGAGGCAGGCCGAGAGACCGGACCGTCCGGCGCCGCCAGCCGACGTCCATACCGAAGGTGAGCAGACGGTTGAGCAGATCGTAGCGGGGGGCGATGGCGTCGAACATGGAATCGACCGCCTTGACCTTCTCCTCGCCCTGGGGCAGGCCCACTCCGCTTCGGTGCTCGCTCATGCCGACCACGCCTCGTCGGCGGCGGCGGCGACGAGCTCGCTGGTGTCGCCGACCGATTCCAGATGCTCCTGGGCGACCTGCAGGAGGATGCGCCGGAAGTGGTGGGCGACGAGGGCCGTGACCGCGGGCATGAGGGCGTTGAACGCCGCCACCAGGCGCTGCGCCTTCTCCTCCTCGGTCACGTCCGCGGCCCGTAACGGCTGGCGCACCCAGGTATCGAACAGCTCGACCGCCTCGGTGGCCACCTCACGGGTGACGGCGTGGTGATGACGGGCGAGGGCGAACAGCTCGGGCAGTGGCAGGCCCGCCTCGAGTAGTCGTAGGCCGCCCGTCAGCACGCCTACGTCAGCGGTGCTGAAGCCCGGCTCTCCGGCCACCGAGCGGGGGATGAGCAGGCCTTCCCGGACCAGCGAGTCGAGCATGGCCGAGGGGACGCCCACCCGGTCGGCCAACTCGTCGACTCCGAAGAGCACCTCGGCACCTTCGCCTTCACCCTCGTCGCCGGTGCCGGCCACCGCGGCAGCCAAGCGCTCGTCGGCCGGGTCGAGCTCCCCGGCCAGGAACCGACGGATGACGGCCAGGGTGAACCCGCGCCGCTGCAGCTCCTTGATGCGGGTGATGCGGCCCATATGGTCCTCGCCGTAGAACGCCAGGCGACCGTCGCGGCCCGGCGGGGGCAGCAGCTGTTGTTTCTGGTAGTAGCGGATGGTGTCGACAGAGACGTCGGCGGCCAGGGCCAGCTCCTCCACCCGCATCTTCATAGTGACCATTATAGGAGCAATCACTCCCAGAGTCACACCGACGATGTCGAACACGTCGGCCTGCGAATGTCTTCGTCGGGCCGTACGCTGCACGAATGGCGACGCGTGCCGATACCGCAACAGCAGCGATCGAGCTCGACCTCGAGCGACACCGCCGGGAACTGACGGGCTACTGCTACCGGATGCTCGGCTCCGGCTTCGAAGCCGAGGATGCGGTGCAGGAGACGATGGTGCGGGCGTGGCGGGCGGCCGACCGCTTCGAGGGCCGCTCGGCGGTGCGCTCGTGGCTCTACCGCATCGCCACCAACGTCTGCCTCGACATGCTCCGCGGCCCCCAGCGCCGGGCCCGGCCGATGGACCTCGGCCCGTCGTCCACGGCCGACTCCACGCTGAGCCCCGGACTGCCCGAGCACGCCTGGGTCCAGCCCATGGCCGACGCCCGGGTTCTGCCCACCGACGGCGACCCTGCCGAGATGGCCGAGGCCAGGGAGTCCGTCCGACTCGCCTTCGTGGCCGCCCTCCAACACCTGCCCCCGAAGCAGCGGGCGGTGCTCATCCTGCGCGAGGTTCTGCGCTGGCAGGCCGCCGAGGTGGCCGAGCTGCTCGACACCACCGTGGTTTCCGTCAACAGCGCCCTCCAGCGAGCCCGGGCCACGATGGAGTCGGTGGCCGTCGACGGGGAGAAGTTGGCTCCCGTCGACGCCGACCAGCAGGAGCTGCTGGCCCGCTACGTCGACGCCTTCGAGCGCTATGACGTCACCTCGCTCGTCGCCCTGATCCACGAGGACGCCACGTTCTCCATGCCGCCCTTCGCCCTGTGGCTACGGGGACCGGTCGAGGTCGGCCGATGGCTTCTGGGCCAGGGCCTCGGTTGCAAGGACTCCCGACTGGTGGCGACGTCGGCCAATGGCTGTGCCGCCTTCGGGAGCTACCACCTCGTCGCCCCGGGCCGGCATGAGCCGTTCGCCATCCAGGTGATCGAAGTCTCAGGCGGTGGCATCTCCGGGTTCCACAACTTCCTCTACCCCGAGCTGTTCGCCGCCTTCGGGCTGCCGCCCTACCTCGAGAGGTAGCTGCCTCGGGCCGACGATCAGGTCGGCCAGGCCCACCAGATCGAGCAGCTCACGCAGTTCGGGCGGTGCGTCCCGCAGGTGGATCGAAGTGCCGAGTCGCCGGGCGGCAAGCTGCAGACGGGCCAACGCCTCGACGAGGACCAGGTCCGGGCAGGCGACGACGAGATAGCCGATCACCACTTCGACACCGCAGTCGAGCAGCACCACCACCGCTCTCGCCCCGTCGCCGGGATGGACCACCCGATCTTCCTCTCGCAGTCTTCGCAACGGAAGACCGCCCTCGCGGCCGGAAGTCACCGGTCCAGGCCTCGGTATCCTTGATGGCCATGAGGCGCGCCGTCCTTGTCGCCCTGCTCGCGGTGATCCTCGCCGCCTGTGGTGGCAACGGGGGAGAGCGGGGGAATGTCGCCCACCCGCTCGACGCCACGCTGCGGCTGAACCAGATCCAGGTGGTGGGGACCCACAACAGCTTCCACGTCGCGCCACCGGCCGGCCCGGAGCTCACTCCGGCCCGGGACATCACCCAGTCGTCCCTCACGGTGCAGCTCGACCGCCAGTCGGTCCGCCAGATCGAGCTCGACGTGCACGCCGGCCCCCGTCGCGGCGCAGGCTTGACCGTGTTCCACCTGGATGGCGACGAGGCGACGACGTGCTCGACGTTCGTGGCCTGCCTCGGCGAGGTGCGTGACTGGTCGGACCGCCATCCCGGCCACCTGCCGCTGTTCATCCTGGTGGAGCCCAAGCACGAGGATGGGGCGAACCTCGGCGCCGGCACGATCGACGCCGAGGTTCGCGCCGTTTTCAGCCCGCAGCACCTCTTGACGCCCGACGACGTGCAGGGCGACGCTCCGTCGTTGCGGGAGGCCGTCCAGCAGCGGGGGTGGCCGCTCCTCGGGGCCGCCCGGGACAAGATCCTGGTGGTCCTCAACGACGACGTCGTGTCGCGCGCCGCCTACACCTCGGGCGAGACGTCGCTACGCGGTCGGGCCATGTTCGTCTACGCGGAGCCGCCCAGTCTGCTGGCCGGTTTCGTCGGCGTCCCCGACGCCCGCATCGAGGGCCCCCGTATCGACGCCCTCGTGCGCGCCGGCTACATGGTCAGGACCCGCGCCGACGACGGTGGCGTCGAGGCTCGGGCCAACGACCTTTCCCGCGCCAACGCCGCCTTCGCCTCAGGGGCCCAGCTCGTCAGCACGGACTTCCCCGTACCCGCGCCGTCGGGCTACGTCGTATCGGTGCCGGGCACGACGGCCCGCTGCAACCCCGTGACCCTTTCGCCAGGGATCCGGTGCGACCCGGGCGACATCGAGCGCCTGCCCTGACGGGCGTCAGCTCGAGACCGGCTCCGTCAGCTCGGCACCGGGCCCCGGGCGTCGACGTGGGCTTGCACTTGGCGCTTGAGCCGGGCCAGGATCGCCGCCATCCCCCGCAGGCGCTGTGACGAGATGGCCTCGGCGAGGCCCATCTTCGTGTAGAAGTCGTTCGGCGTGGCCAGAACCTCCTCGGCCGTCGCCCCGTCCAGGCCGGTGTAGAGGATGCCGGCGAAGCCCCGGGTGGTGGGCGCCTGGTCGGGCACGTCGAAGTGCAGGTGGACCCGCTCGTGGTCGTCGATCCTCGTGGCCAGGAAGAAGGGGGTGGCGCATTCCGGCACCTGCTCCATGAGCTCGCGGTGACCGGCCAGCTCGACGGGCAGCGGCGGCAGCTTGCGGGAGTATTCGAGCAGGGCCTGGAGCCGCAGCTCCTTGGGGGCGCCGCCGAACAGCTCCACGATGCGTTGGAGGGCGGGGGGAGCCACCGTTGGCCGAGAGCCACCGTCAGAGTCGGCCATCCGTCCATTCTCTCACGCCCGCAGATTCTTGACTGTTCAAGTCAGGATTCGGCGGTAGGGTGGCGCCCACGCCATGTCCAAGGAGGATGCCCTATGCCCTCAGTTGCTGCCGACAGCTCCCCGGAGCTCACCCAGTACTCCAAGCCCGAGTTGCTCGTCACCACCACCTGGTTGGCCGAGCACCTCAACGATCCCGGTCTGGTGATCGTCGAGTCCGACGAGGACGTGCTGCTCTACGACACCGGGCACGTTCCCGGCGCCATCAAGGTCGACTGGCACCTCGATCTCAACGACCAGGTCAACCGCGACTACATCGACGGCAAGGCCTTCGCGGAGTTGTGCTCTCGCAATGGCATCTCCCGAGACTCCACCGTCGTGTTCTACGGCGACAACTTCAACTGGTGGGCGGCGTACGCCCTGTGGGTCTTCGAGCTGTTCGGCCACACCGATGTCCGCCTCCTCAACGGTGGCCGGATGAAGTGGATCGCCGAGGGTCGCGAGCTCACGACCGACGTTCCCAAGGCCGAGCGCAGTGACTACCCGGTCGTCGAGCGCAACGACACGCCCATCCGTGCGTTCCGTGACGACGTGCTGGAGCACATCGGCAAGGGCGGCAAGCTGGTCGACGTCCGCTCGCCCGGCGAGTATTCGGGTGAGCTTCTCCACATGCCGGACTACCCTCAGGAGGGCGCCCTGCGCGGTGGCCACATCCCTGGCGCGGCCAGCAAGCCCTGGAAGCAGGCCGCCAACGACGACGGCACGTTCAAGGACGCCGACGCCCTGCGCAAGATCTACGCCGACGAGCTGGGCCTGAGCCCGGACGACGACGTGGTCGTGTACTGCCGCATCGGCGAGCGCTCCAGCCACACCTGGTTCGTGCTGCAGAACCTCCTCGGCTACCCGACCGTCCGCAACTACGACGGCTCGTGGACCGAGTGGGGCAACCTGGTCAAGGCCCCTATCGAGAAGTAGATAGCGCACCCGACCGAGCTCCGCCCAAAAGGGGAGCCCGGCCGGGTGCTGGTCCCAGGCGAAGGCCTACGGCGTGATCGGGTCGGGGGGGATGTCGAGCCCGAGGCGGTGGGCGATGGTGGTGGCCGACTCCGCCAGCCCGGCGGCGAGAAGTTGGCGGTCGGCGCTGACCAGGGGGATACCGAGGCCCCGGGCGGCGGCCGCCCACGCCGCGTCGTAGAACGACAGGCGATGGGCGACCGCCAGCTCGGCCGCGTCTCGGAGCCACTCCGGGCTCAACAGCAGCGGGGTGCCGAAGATGGTCAGGAGGTCGTCCAGCTGGTCGGCAGCCTCGGCCGCCGGCCAGCCCAAGGATCGAACCAGGACGTTACCGACCTCGTACATCCCGATGTCCAGCACGTGAGCGTCGATGCGGTTGGTGATGTGGGCGTCGCGCAATGCCCGTGCCGGCCCCAGTTCAGGCTCGCCAGCGCGGTGGAACCACTTGACGAGCACCGAGGTGTCGACGAGGACGCTTGTCAACGGCGGGCGTCCCGATCGCTCCTCACCGACGCGGCTGCGTCGAAGCGGGCGACGTGAGCGAAGCGCTGTTCCGAACGGGCGACGGCCTCGGCGACCGCCTCAGGATTCCTGCGACCGAGCTCTCGGCGGGCGGCGGTGGCCAGCAGGGCGCTGCGGCTCAGGGAGCGCCGCCTGGCTTCCTGATCGACCAGGGCCAGCAGGTCGGCGGGCAGCGACACCATGACTTTGGACATACCTGGAGTATAGCTGGCGGTATAGCCATCGGTCATGGATCCAACCGCACCGCAACAAGCGTCCGGCCCAGGGTGCACGGCCGTCGCCCGGGCCTTCGCCGTCAGCCCCCGCCTCCTGCTCCTCGACGAGCCAATTCGGCGCCCTCGACGCCCTGACCCGGGCCCGCTTGCAGCAGCAACTCGTCGAGCTGTGGCAGGAGGAGTCATCGATGTCATCCCTGTCGACCTGGCCCGGCCTGCGATCGGGCCAGTGTGATCGACGACCCCGCCTCCGGCTCGTGCAGGAGCGGCTGATGGCCCTGCTGATGGCCGAGGAGCCGTCGGCCGCCTGACTACTGGCCGGCCTGTGAAGGCCGGACGACGAGCTTATCGGCTCGTCGTTCGCCCCGTTCGATGCGGAGCGCAAGCTGGCCGTTGCCGAAGGTGGCCGAGGCGGGGCCGCCGAAGCCGTCGGGCACCGTCACCATGCGCTCGTAGGGCCCGTAGTGCCACTCGTGAGCGATGTAGTCCTTCTCCGCAGCCGTGCGCTGGGCGGCGTTGACGTGGACGCGATCGCCGTCGATGTCGACCTGGATGTCGTCGGCCATCACACCGGGCAGGGGCATGACCAGGACCACGGCGCCGTTGGTCTCGTACATGTTCACCGGCACCCGCTGCAGGTCGTAGTTGTCCGTGCTGGGCCCTGACGAGTGCTGCGCCGGCTGTTGGCCGCCGCCGTCACCGGTTTCCACCGGGTCGGCCCGCACCACCTTGGGTACCGTCTGATCGCTCATGTCCACGCTCTACCCGCGAGCACGTCCGGGCATGTGTTCCAGTCCGGGGGAGGGAACCGCCGCCGTCCTACGCGATCAGGAGGTCCCTTGCGCAGCGGGCCGTCGACGACCGCCGCAGCTTGGTGATGGCCCTGAGCTCTATCTGGCGCACGCTCTCCCGGTTGAGACCGAAGTGCTCACCGACCTCCTCCAGCGTTCGGGGGTGGCCCCGGTCGAGGCCGTACCGGAGGCAGAGCACCTCCTGCTCACGGGGCTCCAGGGTGGACAGGAGCTGGGCGACGTGGGTGGGCAGCATGGCGGCGAAGACGGCCTGGTCGGGCGGTGGGGTGGTCATGTCTTCGACCATCTCGCCCAACTCGGTCTCCCCGTCGATCAGCCGCTCCGACAACGACACCGGCTCGCCCAGGTAGGGGAGGAGCTCCTCCACCTTCTTGCACGGCATGGAGACGGCGTCGGCGACTTCGTCGGCCTTGGGGGGGCGACCCTGGCTCACTTCGAGGGCGGCCGTCGCCATGCGAATGGCCAAGAGCTGGTCGCCGGCATGGACAGGAAGCCGGATGCTCCGGCTGGTGTTGGCGATGCCACGAGCCACGGTCTGGCGTATCCACCACGTGGCGTAGGTGGAGAACTTGAAGCCCCGGCGAGGGTCGAAGCGCTCGACGGCCTGGATGAGGCCGAAGTTGCCCTCCTGGACAAGATCCAGGAGGGGCAGACCGGAGGCCTGGTACTTCTTGGCGATCGACACCACCAGCCGGAGATTGGAGCGCACGAAGCAGCGGGCGGCATCCTGGCCGGCGCGGACCTGGTCTTCGAGCTCTTCCTGGGCCGTCACCGTCAGGGCCTCGCCCCGGGCCAGCTTGGCGCCCGCGGCCTGCCCGGCGCGGGTGAGCGTGCCGAGGCGGACCTCGTCATCCCTGGTCAGCAGGGGGTACTTGCCAATATCGTTCAGATAGAGCTGAAGGAGATCCTCCTCCTCGTTGCTCTGCCTGCGGACCTTCACCAAGCTGTGCCTCCCGAGTACAGCAGAGTCAACGTAGCAGAGACTCTGTTGTTCCGAGAAGGGTAAGGGTCGTCCCGAGAAGGTTCGTCCCGAAAACGCGACATCACGGGTCGAACCGCAGCTGGAGGCACGTCTCGGCGCCTCGACGGGCCACCTTCACGTCACCGGCCAGGCGGCGCATGAGGAAGAGGCCGCGACCCCGCTCGGCCAGCCGGTCGGGCACGGCATTCGTCCCGGGCATCTCGAAGCCGCGGCCCTGGTCCCACACCTTGACGACCAGGGAGCCGGCGTCGAAGCCGGCAGCCGCACGGCGGACGCCACCACCGTGGCGAAGGGCGTTCACCAGCGCCTCGTGCACGGCGAGCACGACGCCGTCGGCGGCGTCGGTGGGCCAGCCCGCCTCGGTCAGCATGCTGAGCAGCTGGCGACGGGCCACCGCCGGAGTCGAGGACAGGGGGACGGGCCGGGCCGCTGCCGTCACACACATGAAGGTGTTCCTTCCCATCCGGGACAGGATCGGAACGCCTCACGCCCCGAAGACGGCCTCCAGCTCCTCGGGCACCGCCACCTCGAGTTGCGCGTAGGTACACGACGCCGGCCGGCGGTCGGGCCGCCATTGGACGAAACGGGTGGCGTGGCGGAAGCGGTCGCCCTGGAGATGGTCGAACGCCACCTCGGCCACCAGCTCGATCCGCAGCGGCTCCCATTCCATCGATCGGCCCGCGTTCCACCGGCTCTGCCCGCCCGGCATCCGGCCTCCGGCCTCGCCTGCCGCCTCGGCCCAGCCGGCCCACGGGTGGCCGTCGAGTGCGCCGCCCCGGTACGGCGCCAGCTCGTCGACGAGCTCCGTACGGCGGGCGACGGTGAAGGACGACGCCACGCCGACGTGGTGCAGCCTTCCGTCGTCGTCGTAGAGCCCGAGCAGGAGCGATCCCACCACGCCGCCGCTCTTGTGCCAGCGGAACCCGGCGACGACGCAGTCGACGGTCCGGGCGTGCTTGATCTTCCACATCACCCGCTCGTCCTCCCGGTAGGGCAGCGCCAGCGGCTTGGCCACCACGCCGTCGAGACCGGCGCCTTCGAAGCGGTCGAACCACTCGGCGGCCACGTCCCGGTCGTCGGTCGCGGGGGTGAGGTGGACGGGTGGGGTGGCGCAGGACAGCGCCTCCACCAGGGCAGCTCGGCGCTCGCCGAAAGGCTGGCGCCGTAGGTCGGCGTCGCCCAGGGCCAGCAGGTCGAACGCCACGAACGACGCCGGCGTGGTCTCGGCCAGCATGTTGATGCGTGAGGTGGCCGGGTGGATGCGCTGCAGCAGGGCCTCGAACTCGAGACCGTTGTCACCGGTGATGACGATCTCACCGTCGAGCACGCAGCGCTCGGGGAGCGAGGCGCGCAGGGCAGGAGGCAGTTCCGGGAAGTACCGGGTCAGTGGTTTCTCGTTCCGGCTGCCCAGCTCGACCTCGGCGCCGTCCCGGAAGACGATGCAACGGAACCCGTCCCACTTCGGCTCGTAGAGCATTCCCTCGGGCGGGGGCAGCTCCCGGGCCAGCTTGGCCAGCATCGGCTTGACGGGCGGCATGACCGGTAGCTGCATGCCGGCAATGATCGCGCCGGGTTGGGGGCGCGCACCGCACGGGTAGCGTCGGACGAGCCCATGTCCGACCCCCGCGCGACCTATCGAGTCCAGCTCCACGCCGCCTTCACCTTCGACGATGCCGCCGGCATCGTCGACTACCTCGCCGACCTGGGCGTGAGCCACCTCTACTGCTCCCCGTTCCTCCAGGCCGCCCCGGGCAGCACCCATGGTTACGACGTGGTCGATCATCACCGCCTCAACCCGGAGCTGGGCGGCGACGAGGCCTACGAGCGGCTCTGCCGGGCGCTCGCCGCCCGGGGCATGACGCAGCTGGTCGACATCGTGCCCAACCACATGGCTATCAGTGGCCGGGAGAACGCGTGGTGGTGGGACGTGCTGGAGAACGGCCCGTCGAGCCGCTACGCGTCGTACTTCGACATCGACTGGGATCCGCCCGAGGAGCGGCTACGGCTGCGGGTACTGATGCCGATCCTCGGTGACCACATCGGCCGGGTGCTCGAGCGGGGAGAAATCCAGGTGGAGCGGGAGGGCGGATCCTTCGTGGTCCGCTACTTCGACCACGCCGTACCGGTGTCGCCCCGTTCGCTCGACGAGCTCCTCATGCCGACGGCCGAGCGGGTCAAGTCCGACCGCCTGGCCAGCATGGCCCACGCCCTCGGACGTCTCCCGCCCTCGATCGCCACCGACCGGGACAGCGTGGAGGAGCGCCACCGGGACAAGGAGGTCCTGCGGGGGAACCTGGCCGAGCTGTTCGACGAGCATCCCGAGGTCGCCGCCGCCGTGGACGAGGCGGTGGCTGCGCTCAATGCCGATCCTGACGCCCTCGACGACCTCCTGGAGGGCCAGAACTACCGTCTGGCCTACTGGAGGGTGGCGGGGCAGGAACTGGACTACCGGCGGTTCTTCGACATCACCACCCTCATCGGGTTGCGCAGCGAGAACCTGTTCGTATTCGCCGACACCCACGAGAAGATGATCGAGCTGGTCCGGGCCGGCAGCGTCGCCGGTCTGCGGGTGGACCATGTCGACGGTCTGCGCCAGCCCGCCGAGTACCTGCGCCTCCTGCGCCAGGCGGCCGGACCGGACACCTACGTGGTGGTCGAGAAGATCCTCGAGGCCGACGAGCGCCTTCCTGGCTCGTGGGCCGTCGACGGGACGACCGGCTACGACTTCACCGCCCGCGTCAACGGGCTGTTCGTGGACCCGGACGGCGAGGCGGCGCTGACCGACCTCTACGGGTCGTTCGCAGGGGCGACGGTCGACTACGAGGCGCTCGTGCATACGAACAAGCATCTGGTGATGCGCGACGTACTGGCCGCCGATCTCAACCGTCTCACGAACATGCTGGTCTGGGTGTGCGAGCGCCACCGGCGCTACCGCGACTACACCCGCCCCGAGCTCCACGTGGCCATCCAGGAGATCCTCGCCAACCTCGACGTCTACCGGACGTACGTCCGGCCCGGCGGAGTGGAGCCGTCAGAGGAGGACGTGGCGCGGGTCGAGGCGGCAGTGGCTCGATCCGTGGCCCGGTGCTCGGACGTGGGCCCCGAGCTGTTCGGCTTCATCGGCGACCTGCTCCTGCTGCGGGCCGGCGACCCGCGTACCCCGGTCGCCGGGACGCCCGGACCGGGCCGAACGGAGGCGGGCCGGACCGGCGAGTTGGAGGACGACTTCGCTCTGCGCTTCCAGCAGCTCAGCGGGGCGGTGATGGCCAAAGGCGTCGAGGACACGACCTTCTACCAGTACAACCGGCTCGTCTCCCTGAACGAGGTCGGTGGAGACCCCGGCCGCTTCGGCACCACCGTCGACGCGTTCCACACCGCCAACGCCCAGGTGGCGGAGCATTGGCCCGGGTCCCTGCTCGCCACCTCCACGCATGACACCAAGCGCAGCGAGGACGTGCGGGCCCGGATCAGCCTGCTGTCGGAGATCCCCGAGGAATGGCGCGCCGCCGTGACCCGGTGGGCGGCCATGAACGAGCGCCACAAGGTCGACGGCCTGCCGGACCGCAATGCCGAGTACCTGCTCTACCAGGTGCTGGTCGGCTCGCACCCCCTCGACGCCGGCCGGGCCAAGGCGTTTATGGAGAAGGCGTCGCGGGAGGCCAAGCTGCACACCTCGTGGATCAAGCCGGAGCCGGCCTACGACGATGCCTTGGCCCATTTCGTCGACGCAGTGGTGGCCGACCCGGCCTTCAGCGCTGATCTGGCTGCCTTCGTCGCGCCGTTGGTGCCCGCCGGAAGGACCACTTCATTGGCCCAGACGCTGTTGAAGCTGACGTCACCCGGGGTGCCGGACATCTACCAGGGCACCGAGCTGTGGGATCTCAGCCTGGTCGACCCCGACAACCGCCGCCCGGTCGACTACGACCTCCGGCGGAGACTGCTCGACAAGGTGCGCTCGGCGTCGGCCGACGAGGTGATGTCATGGGCCGACGAGGGCGCCAACAAGCTCTGGCTCACCGAGCGCGCCATCGCCGTCCGGCGCCGGGTGCCGACGTCGTTTGCCGCCGGCGCGACCTACCAGCCCTTGGACGTCGTCGGTGCGCACGCCGATCGGGTGGTCGCTTTCGTGCGAGGCGAGAATGTCGCCGTGGTCGTACCCCGGCTGACCATGGGCCTGGGCGCCGATTGGGGCGATACCGCGATCGAGCTCCCCGCCGGTCGATGGACCGACACACTCGGCGGCTCGACGGTCGAGCGACGCGTCGCCCTGGGTGACCTCCTGGCCGAGTTCCCCGTCGCCCTACTGTTGAGGAGCTGAGATGACTGTGTTCCGGGTGTGGGCGCCGCGCGCCGAAAGGGTCGACGTCGTCCTCGGCGAGGCTCGCCATCCCATGGACGGCCCCGACGGGGTGGGCTGGTTCGAGGCGGAGGTGGATGGGCCTCGACCGGGGGACGACTACGCCTACTCCCTCGACGGCGGTGATCCGCGCCCGGACCCGCGCTCGCCATGGCAGCCCCACGGCGTCCACGGGCCGTCGCGGCTGGTCGACCAGTCGGCCTTCGTCTGGTCCGACGCGGACTGGGCCGGCGGTGCCACCCTGGCCGAATCGGTGATCTACGAGCTCCACGTCGACACGTTCTCGCCCGAGGAGACCTACGAAGGCGCCGTCCCCAAGCTCGACCATCTCGTGGAGCTGGGTGTGACCACGGTGGAGCTGCTGCCGGTGGTCGAATACCCGGGCCGTTGGGGGTGGGGCTACGACGGTGTCGACCTCTACGCACCCAACTCCGCGGATGGGGGCCCCGAGGGGCTGAAGCGCCTGGTCGACGCCTGCCACGCCCGCGGTCTGGCCGTGATCTTCGACGTGGTCTATAACCACCTGGGCCCGGCGGGGAACTACCTGGGTGAGTACGGGCCCTACTTCACCGACCGCTACGGCACGCCGTGGGGCGAGGCGGTGAACCTGGACGGGAGCGACAGCGATCCGGTCCGCGAGTTCGTGCTCGACAACGCCATCATGTGGCTGCGGGACTACCACGCCGACGGCCTGCGCCTCGACGCCGTCCACGCCATCGTCGACACCTCCGCCACCCACATCCTCGAAGAGTTGGCCGTCCGGGTCGATGCGCTGGAGGCCGAGCTCGGCGTGGTCAAGTTCCTGATCGCCGAGAGCGACCTGAACGACCCCCGGGTCGTCCGGGAGCGAGAGGTGGGTGGCTACGGGATCGACGCTCAGTGGAGCGACGACTTCCACCACGCCCTGCACGCGCTGCTCACCGGTGAGCGGGCCGGTTACTACAGCGAGTTCGGTTCGCTCGACCAGTTGGCCAAGGCGCTGCGCCAGGCGTTCGTCTATGACGGCTGCTGGTCGCCCTATCGCCGCCGTCGCCATGGCCGTGCCCCCACGGGCGTGCCTGCGACCCGGTTCCTGGCCTACCTGCAGAATCACGACCAGATCGGCAACCGGGCCCACGGCGAGCGCAGTGCGGCCCTGTTGAGCGAAGGGCTGCTGAAGGTGGCCTCCGCCCTGGTCCTGCTCGGTCCGTCGGTGCCCATGCTCTTCCAGGGGGAGGAGTGGGCGGCGTCGACCCCGTTCTTGTACTTCACCGATCATGAGGATCCCGACCTGGGTCGGGCCGTCACCGAGGGCCGTCGCCGGGAGTTTGCTGCCTTCGACTGGGGCCCGAGCGGCCCCGCCAGAGCGGGCGGTCGGGATCCCCACGAGGTGCCCGATCCCCAGGATCCCGACACCTTCCGCCGGTCCAAGCTCGATTGGGACGAAGTCTCCCGCTCGCCGCACCGCGATGTGCTCGACTGGCACCGCCGACTGATCGCCCTCCGGCGCTCGACCCCCCAGCTGACGGGCGGCAGCTCCGACGCCGTAACGGTGGACTTCGACGAGGCGACGCAGTGGTTGGTCCTGGCCACGGGGCCGCTGATGGTGGTGTGCAACGTCGGGCCCGAGCCGGCCAAGATCCCGGTGCGGCCAGGCCGGATCGTGCTCGCCTCGGACAACACCGCCGAGGTCGACGGGGAGTGCGCCATCCTTCCCCTCGAAAGCGTGATCGTCCTGAGGATCTCCCCAGAACCTTCAACCGGCCTGGTGTGACGAGGCCCAGGCCAGCAGTCGCTCCGCCGGCCACGCGTTGACGACCGACTCCACGGCCACCCCGCACTCGGCCGCCCTGGCGCAACCGAACGGCTGCCATTCCAGCTGGCCGGGGGCGTGGGCGTCGGTGTCGATCGACACCTTGCAGCCCGCGGCCACGGCCAGTCGGAGCAGCGGGCGAGGCGGATCCAGGCGCTCCGGACGGCTGTTGATCTCGACTGCGGTGCCCGACTCCGCGCACGCGGCGAACACTGCGCCGGCGTCGAAGTCGGACGGAGGCCGCCCTTTGCCCGTCACCAGTCGACCGGTGCAGTGCCCGAGGATGTCGACGTGAGGATTGTGGACGGCGGCGACCATGCGCGGGGTCATGAGCGACGCCTCCATCCGTAGCTTCGAATGAACGCTGGCCACCACCACGTCGAGGCGGGCGAGCAGCTCGTCCTCCTGGTCGATCGAGCCGTCGTCGAGGATGTCGACTTCGATCCCGGTCAGGATGCGGAATGGAGCGACGTCCTGATTGATCTGGGCGACGAGGTCGAGCTGGCTGCGAAGACGATCGGCAGACAGGCCGTTCGCCACCTTGAGCCGGGGGGAATGGTCGGTGAGGACCATGTACTCGTGGCCGAGGTCGATGGCGGCCCGGGCCATCTCCTCGATGGGACTGCCGCCGTCGGACCAGTCCGAGTGGGTGTGGCAGTCACCCCTGAGCGCGGCCCGGAGCTCGGCCCCGCGTCCGGTGAGGACGACGGCGGCCTCGGCGGCCACGGCGCCGGCCTCTTCTTCGAGCGTGGCCAGGTACGACGGGATCGCGCCGGACAAGGCCTCGACCGCCACCGACTCGGTGGTCGGCCCTACACCAGGAAGGTCTCGGAGCCGCCCGGTGCTGGCCCGCGACGCCACGTCGGCCGGGTCCAGGGCGGCCAGTGTCGCCGCTGCGGCCCGGAAGGCGCGCACCCGGTACGTCGGTGCACCGGCCCGCTCCAGGAGATATGCGATGCGCCGAAGGGCCTGCACGGGATCCAGAGGCGGCCGAGCGTAGCGTCGGGGCCCGTGACCCACGTCGTCGTGCTCTCCGACACCCACATCGGCAGGGCCGGCCTGCGGCCCACCCACGGGGCCCGTCGGGCCCTGGCCCGGCTGCCGGACGCTGCGTACCCCTACCTGGATGGGGCGGACGTCATCCTCCACGCCGGTGACGTGCTGGTCGCCGACGTGCTCGACGAGCTGGGCGGCTTCGCCCCGGTCCACGCGGTACTGGGCAACAACGACGCCGAGCTGGTGGGTGTCCTTCCGGAGACGGTCGAGCTGGCCTTCGCCGGTGTACGGGTGGCCATGGTCCACGACAGCGGCCCGTCCACCGGCCGGGCCGGCCGGATGCGCAGGCGGTTCCCGACCGCCGACGTGGTCGTGTTCGGGCACAGCCACATCCCCTGGAACGCGGCCGGACCGGACGGGCAGATCCTGTTCAACCCTGGCTCTCCGACCGAACGCCGGGCCCAGCCCCACCGTACTCTGGGCACGCTCGACCTGGAGGCCGGCCGGGTCACCGCGGCGGCGATCCACGTGCTGACATGAGGTCCGGGCGCCGAACCGGCTCCAAATAATGCGCATGCGCTGGTCGGACCGCAAGCCGGACGCGCGCGTCGTCGCCTCGTTGGTGGCCGCGGTCACCACCCTGCTCCTCGTCGCCGGTGCTGTCGTGACCGCCCGGTCGGTCGCCGGCGCGTCGTCGGCCGCCTTCATCGCCGCCAGCCGGGGGATCACACCGCGGGCAGACCCGACGGACGGCGCAGCAGCCACCACCCGCCCCGAGCCTCTGTCGGGCCCGGTTCCCCTCGACGCTGCCCTCGCCGCCGCCGGCACGCAGGTGCCACCGGGGGCGCACGTCTACGCGGCCAGGATCGGCGACGGCGCCCGTGGGCCCACCTACGACGACTACGCCGCCGGTGGTGGCGCCCTGGCCACGGACTTCTGGCCGGCGTCGTCGATCAAGGTGCTCGCCGCGGTGGGCGCGCTCGAGTACGTCGCCAAGCTGGGTTTCACCGGCGCCGCCTCCGTCGCCTTCGGCGGTTCCAACAGCACCACGATCAGGGCGGTCTACGACGCTGCCATCCGGCAGAGCTCCAACGCCGACTATGACCAGCTGGTCGAGATCGCCGGTGTCAACTGGCTGAACCGCGAGTTCCTGACCCCGGCTCGCGGGTTCCCCGCCACGGTGATCCAGCGGTCCTACACCGTCGGCGGAACACTCGACTCCCCGGCGATCACGCTGACCGAAGGCGGTCGTCGGGTGGTGCTGCCGGCCCGGTCGGCGTCGGCCTTCCCGGAATGCCCGGCCGGGAACTGCTCTGACCTGTTCGAGATGAGCGAGTCGGTTCGCCGGGTGGTGCTGAACGACGAGATTCCGGCGGCCGAACGCTTTCCGATCACCCGTGCCGACGTCGCCGGCCTCACCGACGCCCTTCGCGGTGCCGACGGCTTCTTCAACCCGGCCGTGGTCAAGGTTCTGGGGCCGGGAGCGACGATCTACAGCAAGCCGGGCGAGGTTCCCGGACGGGACTGTCTCGATGTCACCCTCATCGTGAGCCCGACGGGCCGCCGCTTTCTTCTCTCCGCCACCGTTCCCGAGGAGCAGGGCGGCTGCGACACCCTCGTGACGCTGGCCACCGGCGTGTTACGGCTCCTCACCTCGCTGTAGGCCTGCGTAGGGCTGTAATGGCTCCCTCCAAACGTAGCGGTTACGGGGCGGTCAGCTCGGTGTGGAGCCTCGTGCTCTCCGGGGTGGGCTCGAGGTCGACCTCGACCAGGCGGGCTTGCAGGCGGCGGAAGGTGGCCGCCGCGTCGTCGGGACGGCCGAGCTTGGACTGCAGCCGCATGATGCGCCGGTAGATCTGCTCGGCATAGGGGTCGACCTCGACCGCCCGCTGCAGGGCCTGCCACGAGCCGCGGGCGTCGCCCGAAGCCCAGCGCACGTCGCCCAGCCACACCATCACGTCGAGCACACGCTGGCGGAGGTCCTCGCGGGAGGTCTCGACCCACGCCCAGTCAGCGCCGGTCAGCAGCTCACCGGTATAGGAGGCGGCCACTCGGTCGTAGGCGGCGGCGCGGCCGAAATCGTCGAGCTCGACCGCGCCGACGCTCATGGCCTGCTCCAGCCGCCAGAGGTCCACATCGAAGAGCGGCTCGACGCGATAGCGGTCGCCGTCTCGCTCGATGACCTTCAGTTTCTTTTCCCCGGTGGCGTCACGAAGGCGGCTGCGGAGGTTACCGAGGGCGGTCCAAAACCACTCCGAGCCTCGCCCGGCGTCGGCTTCGGGCCAGAGCGCTTCCACCGCGGCATCGAGCGTCGTCCCCGCTGGGTGCAGCAGATAGAAGGCGAGCAGTTCGCGGGCCTTGGCCCGCAGGCCTGCCCTGATCTCGGCGCCGCCGACCTCGATCCGGTACGGGCCGAGGAGCTGCACCGACACGCTGGGAACCTCGGGCAGGTGGACCTCGAACGCCTCGGTGGGTGACGCGTCGGTGGCGCTGACCACCTCGTCGTCGGTGCGGCCGCCGGCCAGGACGCACAGCAGCTCGACGGCGGCCTCGCCGCCCAGGGTATACAGGCGCGCTCCCTGCATCCGGACGGCCAGGGCCTCGCCGGCGGCCGATGACGGCCCGACCGGTACGACCGTTACATCGGTGACCCTGTGCGTCGGATCCACCCGGATGGTGATGGACCGCTTCGGCACGAGTGCCCCGTCAGCCCCGTCGTCGATGAACAGGGCGACAACTCGAGAACCCTCCTCCCGGTCGAGAAGCCCCTCGAGGACGGCCAGCTCCTCGGCCGACCCGCCCCCCGTCGCCAGTAGCACGGTCGCCCTGGGGGTGATGTCCCCTGCGGCGGCGAGCTGGGCCAGTGCGGTAGCGAGATCGACGGGCCGACTCAGCCCCTCGAGAGGCCCGACGGGGGCCAACAGGTCGCCGACGACGACAGCCTGAGCACCTCCCGGGCCGTTATGGGCCATGAACGACGTGATCAGCGACCGGGCGACGTCGGCCACACTCGGGCCCACCAGAGCGACGGCGGAGATCTCGGCCAGGTCGACGGCCACCTCTTCGCCGTCCCGAAAGCCGGCGACCATCGTCGGGGTCGCCCTCGTGGCCTGCCCGCTCCCGACTGCGGCTGGCCGGATGGTGGCCAGGTCTGATCGAGCGCGCGCGTACCTGTCCAGCCGCCGGGTGACGTCGGTGGCGAACGGATCGCGACGGTTGAGCCCGGGGACCGGCTTGGCCGGTCGGCGCCGGCGGCGGCGGCGCAGCCCGGCTCGACGGAGGCCGTCACTCACGGCAAGGGCGAGCGACGGGCCGATCACCAGCCCGGGCAGGACACAGGCGAGCGGATCCTCGCCCACCCCGCCGTCGGCCGCGACGTTGGCGGTCACCGGGGCGGCGGGCGGGGGCCCGAAGCTGGAGACGGCGACCTCCTCGACCGGTTCGTCGGCCAGCGCGCCCGGCGCAGGCGATGGCGCCGCTCCAGTCAACCCCGCGTGGGTCGCCGTCCCGGCGGTTGTCTCGCTCGTTGCGACCGCCGAGGGTGCCACCGCCGCGGCTGCCGGCGCCGGCGGGGCGTAGGCGGCCATGGCTTGGAGGACGGCCGCCTCGACGATCCGAGGCAGCTGCTCGGCCAGGCCGTCGCGCATGGTGCGGAGCCGGGCCGCTTCCTCGCGGAGACCGGCGGTCACGGCCTCGACCTCGACAAGGGCGGCTCGGAGCTCGGGCTGGACCGCATCGGCCACGACCTGGGGCAGCTCGCTCATCCTGCGCTCGAGGTCCCGCAGCTTGGCCGCCTCGTTCCGTAGCTCGGCGCCGTCCTCCTGAAGCCCGGTGGCGTCACGACGCATGCGCGACGCCTCGGTCCGCAACTGAGTGGCAGACCCCTCGAGCTCGGCCACGGCGCTGTTCAGGTCGTCGGCCCGGCCGGCGGCCAGATCAGAGACCAGCGCCTGTTGGTGGGCCAGGCTGCTGGCCAGGGCGTGCAGCTGCGAGCGGACTCCGTCGAACTCCGCCCGCATCCAGTGCAGGATCCGGGCACCGGATTCACGGGTCATCAGGTTGGCCGGGGTGGCCGGCACCGCTGGCGGAGTTTGAGAGGATTCGGCGTGGGCGGGCTGGGGCGGCAGGGACGGGCCTCCGGTCGGGCGACTGGTCACCGGGTGCACGGGAGACCATCGTAGGTGCCAGGCGGTACCGTCCCCGGTCAATGCCTTCGCCCCTCGACCTGCGGCTGCCGCTGGCGCTGCTCCCGACCCCACTGGAGCCGGCCGACCGACTGGGCGCCGCCTTGGGTATGGCGCCCGGCGCATTGTGGATCAAGCGCGATGACCTGACCGGACTGGGAGGGGGCGGCAACAAGGCCCGCAAGCTCGAGTACCTCTGTGCCGACGCCCTGGCCCAGGGCGCCGACACGCTCGTGACCGGTGGTGGCCCGCAGAGCAACCACGTGCGCATGACCGCGGCCGTCGCCAACCGCCTCGGGTTGGCCTGCACTGTCGTGATGGCCCGCTCGGCGGGCCACGTGAACGGCGCCCCCTCGGCGCCGCCCAGCGGCAACGGGTTGCTGGTCGAATTGATGGGCCCGGACGTGGTTTGGGCCCCGCTGCGGGAGGGGTCGATGGACTACTACGCCATCGAGGCGGCCATCGACGACACCTTCGACCGCCTCCTCGCCGAGGGCCGCCGGCCCTATCGGATGCCGATCGGCGGCGCCAGCGCCGTCGGCGCTCTGGGATACGTGCGGGCCGCGATCGAGCTCAGGACGCAGGCGGCCACCGCATTCGACGGACGCGCCCTGGGGGTGGTGGTGGTGGCTGGGGGCTCGGGCGGCACCCACGCCGGCCTGGCCGCGGGCCTGGGCGATCACGATCTGGTCCTCGGGGTGGACGTGGGCGCCCGTCCCGACCTCGACGACCAGGTGCCGGCGAAGGCGTCCGAGGTGGCGGCCCTGGCCGGGCTGGCGGCGCCGGTCGGGCGGCCCGCGGTCGACCACGGGCGGGTGGGCGACGGGTACGGGGCGGCCACCGACGACGGTCGCGAGGCGGTCCTCCTCGCCGCCCGCACCGAGGGACTCATCCTCGACCCCGTCTACACGGGCAAGGCCATGGCCGGGCTCATCGCCGCCCGTCGTGACGGCCGGATCGACCCAGGGACACCGACGGTTTTCGTGCACACCGGGGGCATGCCCGCCCTCTTCGCCGCCGACTATGCCCGCTGGCTGGCGTGACCCGGGCCGGAATGGGCCCGGGCGCCTTGGGCGGGGCCGGGCCGGGATGACCTGGGCCGGGATGACCTGGGCCGGGATGACCTGGGCCGGGATACGGGCCGTCGGCACTGACGGGCCGGGCATGTGCAGCCAGGAGCCCGCCCCCCTGGCACACTGACGGTGATGTTGCCCGCCTTTCTGGATGATCGGCGCGGCCCGGTCGTCGGTGCGCTGGCCGCGGCGGTGGCCGTGACCCTCGTCGGCGCCCTGGTGCTCGTGGTCCAGCGCCGGGGCGATTCGAGCGGTCCATCCATCCGGGTGGCGCCGGGCAAGATCGTCCTCGCCAGTGACGAGGGCGGAAGTCTCGACGTCTGGTCGATGGGCTCGGACGGTTCTGGGCGCACCCGCCTTACCAACAGCCGAGCCGCCGATTCGTTCCCCTCCTGGTCCCCTGACGGCGCCAAGATCGTCTTTTCCTCCGATCGCGACGGCCTCCCCGATGTCCCGGACATCTACGTGATGAACGCGGACGGGACCAATCAGACCCGCCTCACCGACAACCGTGCCGAGGACGAGTTCCCGAAGTGGTCGCCCGACGGGGGACGGATCGTCTTCGCCAGTGCTCGGGACGGCAACTTCGAGATCTACATCATGAACGCGGATGGGAAGAACCCCGTCCGGCTGACGACGGAGCCGGCTACCGACCTGTCGCCCTCGTTCTCCCCCGACGGCAGGAAGATCGTCTTCCGGAGCCTCCGCGGCGGCAACGCCGACATCTGGTCGATGGACGCCGATGGCCGGAACCCGACCCGGCTCACCGCTGACCCCGACGACGACCAGTTCCCGACGTGGTCGCCCGATGGCTCCAAGATCGCCTACCAGAGCACCAAGGGCACCGATGGGAACCGGTTCGCCCTGTGGGTGATGAACGCCGACGGCTCCAACGCGCGCCAGGTGACCCGCACCAAGGGCGGCGCGTCCGCCCCGGCGTGGTCGCCCGACGGTACCCAGCTGGCCTTCCAGACCAACCGGTCCGGCGCCAACCGGCTCGTCGTCGTCCCGCTCGCCGGGGGCGGCCTCACCCAGATCACCCGCGGTTCGGGCTTCAACGACTACGTGGCCGACTGGCTCCGGACCAACCCGGTCCTGCCGGCGACCACGACCACCACAGCCGCACCGACCCCGGCCACCACCGTCCGGCCGCGGCCGCGGCGGCGGTGACCAGGCGCCAGTGGCGGAGGGCGGACACCCGTTCCGGGCGGCCGACAGGGCGATGCCCCTGGCCCGTTTTCCCCTTTCGAGCGTCTCGCCGTAGTCTCGGGGCGCGATGACCGAGGCTGCCGCGTTCCCAGTCGCCGGCGGCGTGCCGGTCCCCACCCGGGGACGACTGGCCGCCTACGTGGCCCTGACCAAGCCGCGCATTATCGAGCTGCTCCTGGTCACCACCGTGCCGGCCATGATCGTGGCCGAACGGGGGATGCCGCCGGCCTGGCTGGTGCTGGCCACCCTGGTGGGCGGCACGCTCGCCGCCGCCGGGGCCAACGCCACCAACATGGTCATCGATCGCGACATCGACAAGCTGATGCGCCGCACCAGCCGCCGACCCCTGGTGACCGGCGAGATCACCCCCCGCAACGCCCTGATCTTCGCCGTGTCGCTGGAGCTGGCGGCGGCGATATGGCTGACGCTGGTCGTCAACCCCCTGAGCGCCGCCCTCGCCGTGGCCGCCACCCTGTTCTACGTGATCGTCTACACGATCTGGCTCAAGCGCACCTCGACCCAAAACATCGTCATCGGCGGGGCGGCAGGGGCGGTGCCCGCCCTGGTCGGCTGGGCGGCCGTCACCAACGGCCTGGCCATCGCCCCCTTCGCCATGTTCGCCATCATCTTCGCCTGGACGCCGCCGCACTTCTGGGCCCTGGCCATCCGTTACCGGGAGGACTACGCCGCCGCCGAGGTACCCATGCTGCCGGTCGTGGCCAGCTTCGACGACACCCTCCGCCGCATCGTCGCCTACACCGTGGTCCTGTGGGCCGTGAGCCTGGCCTTTTGGCCCCTTGGCCACATGGGGGCGATCTACCTGGTCGCCGCGTTGGTTCTGGGCGCCCTGTTCACGTGGAAGGCGGTGCAACTCGCTCGCAGCCACAACCCGGAGCGGGCCATGCGGCTGTTCCACTTCTCGATCACCTACATCACCCTGCTTTTCGGGGCGATGGCGGCCGATCAGCTGCTTCGATAAGGGCGTTCTCGCGCTCCTCATGGCGGGCCCATGCGGCGGCGACCATCAGGACGGCCATCAGCAGCACCACGTCGCCGGCCACCCACATAATGCCGCCGGCCAGCCGTTGGTCGCCCATCGGGTCGGAGCCGCCACCGTAATGGGGGTACAGGATGTGGCCGGCCGAGAAGATGGCGAGGGCCAGGAACGTGTTCTGGGGCATGGCGACGACCAGGTACAGCAACCGCAGCGGGTGCGACATCAGCGCCCGCTGTCCGACGACCTGGGCCCAGAACAGCAGGGCGGTGCCGCCCAGCAGCACGTGCTCGGCCACGTGGACGGGCACGTTCTCCGCCGCCGCTTCGAAGAACGGCGAGAAGTGGATGGCCCATCCGGTGGCCGCGAACAACAGCCAGGCCACGATCGGAGCAGTCCGAGCCCCTGCGTGCCGGGCCGCTCGGGCCGGCGACGCCCGGCGAAGCCCGGCGGCCGCCAACGGTGCCGCCACCATGGTCAACGCCACGTGCTGGACCATGTGGGCGGCCAGCGTGGTGTCCACCCAGGCTTCAACCGGTGGGCTCAGGGTCACCGCGCCGACCAGCAGACCGGCACCCAGCCACCAGCGTCGGGCGGGCCGCTCGGGGGTGCTGTCGGCCGCCGTCGGGGCTGTCGTGGTGAGAGGCGCACGCCCACGCTACCGTCCGTTCCCCCTGGCGAGCCGCCCTACGGGGCGGGACGGCGCCGGCCCGGGAGGGGCGTTCTTTGCCGTCCGACTCGAAGCGGTGAGGACTGGCTGTATAGAGTCCGGCCAGCATGGCTGTGACCGACACCGAGACCGAAGCCGAGCTCGACGCCACCGCCGTGGAAGGAGGGTCCGGCCACGGACGGCCGGCCGACGTGCTCCCGCCGGTGTGGGCCAACGGTACCGACCACAAGTACATCGGGTCGCTGTTCGTATTCGTCGCCTTGGTCTTCCTCGTCGTCGGCGCCGCGCTCGCCCTGGTGATGCGGGCCCAGCTCACGTCGGCTGACGCCGATGTCGTCGGCGCCCGCACCTACGCGCAGCTCTTCACGATGCACGGCACCTTCTCGGTCTTCCTGTTCCTCCTCCCGGTGTGGCTGGGCCTGGGGTCGGCCATCGTGCCCTTGCAGGTCGGCGCCGCTCGGATCGCCTTCCCCCGCCTTCACGCCATGTCGTTCTGGGTGTTCGTGATCGGCGGCGCCATGGTGGCCGCCGCCCCCGCCGTCTCCGACGTGTTCAGCGGCTGGGCCCTGGGCTCGCCCATCCCCGAGAAGCTGGGCGTGCGGGGTAACGGGCCCGACTTCCTGATCCTCGGGCTGGCCCTTGTCTGCCTGGCCGCCGTCCTGGTGTCGGTCAACATCCTCGTGACCATCCTCCAGCTACGGGCGCCGGGGCTGACGCTGCGCCGGGTTCCGCTGTTCAGCTGGTCCATGCTGGTTTCGGGCGCAGTGATGATCCTGGCCCTGCCCATCCTGATCGGCGCCTTCCTCATGCTGTTCGTCGACCGTCACTACGGCGCCTCGCTGTTCAGCGGGTACACCGGCGGCCGGGGTGGCAACCCGCTGGTCTGGCCCCGTCTGTTCTGGTTCGGGGCCTATCCCTTCCTCTGGGCCCTGCTCATCCCCGCCCTGGGTGCGGTCAGCCAGATCGTCGCCACGTTCGCCGGGCGCCGGCTCTTCAGTCACGATCGGGCCGCCGCGGTTCTCGGGGCGGTCGGCATCCTGGCCTTCGCGGGATGGGGAAGCGAGGTCCGCACCCTCGAACGGGCCCGCCCCATGTTCATCGTCGGTGCTCTGGTGATCCTGGCGCCCGTCGCCCTCCTCGTCCTGAACTGGCTGGCCACCCTGCGCCTCGCCGACAAAGAGAGCCCCGACCGGTCGGGGCTGCGCCGGGGGCTGGGGCAGGCGCCCATGCTCTGGGCCCTGGGCATGCTGCCCGTACTGGCCCTGGGACTGGCCGCCGCCGTGGTGTCGGCCCTCGACGCCGGCCGGGACGCGCACACCAACTACTGGCAGGCGGGCCAGCAGCACGCCCTCTACTTCGGCGCCGCTACCATCGGCGCCGTCGCCGCCATCAACTTCTGGGGCCCGAAGCTGTGGGGCCGGCGTCTGTCGGAAACCCTGGCCAAGCTCGAGGTGCTGGCCATCGTCGGCGGTACGTTGCTCACCGTGCTGGGCATGCTCGCCCTGGGGGTACAGGACATGGCTACCCACCTGCCCACGTACGCCTCCGACGACGGCTGGGGCCCCGCCAACCTGGCCGTCACCGCCGGTGCCGCCGTCATGGGCTTGGGGCTCCTGCTGCTCGTGGCCGATCTACTCGTTTCGATCGTGCTCCAGAAGGGGCTCCAGGCCGGGCCCGATCCCTGGGGCGGCCAGACCCTGGAGTGGGCGACGCCGTCGCCACCACCTCCGCACAACTTCGACGCCCTGCCCGAGATCCGTTCTGCCACCCCCCTGCTCGACCTCCGCACGGCACAGGCAGGAACGGCTCAGTCCTCTGTCGACCAGCCTCAGGGAGCCGCCCGATGACCGGCCGGGGCCGGTCATGAGGCATTCACTGGGCGACACGCCCGAAGGGAGTATGGATCAGTGACCGTCGTCGCCGTCCCGGCTGCCGCAGCCAACCTGCCCGTCCCGGCGGCGGACCTGACGCCGATCGTCCTGCCCACGGGAGCCCCCGTTCCCGGTCCGACACCCGGGCGGCCCCGCCGGGGAACCGCCACCATCGGCGCCCTGCTCTTGGTCACCGCCGACGCCATGGTGCTCGCCGCCCTGGTGGCCACCTACCTGGCCATCAAGAGCGGCTCGTCGGCATGGCCACCGGTCGGCGTCCGCGTCAGCACCTATCCCCCCACCATGATCTCGATCACCGCGATCATGTCCGCCTTCTCGGTCCAGTGGGCGGTGTATTCGACCCGGCGCCAGGACAGCCGCAACGCGGCGATCGCCATGATCCTGACGCTGTTCCTGGGGGCGGCCATGGCCAACCTCGAGTGGTTGTCGTTCACCCGCACCGGCTTCGGCGTCAGGGCCCACCCCTACGGCACCCTCTACTACCTGCTGATCGGCTACCACCTCGTGCATCTGGTCCTCGCCGTCATCATGGGCCTGGTGCTCGCCTTCCGCACCATGGCCGGTCACTTCAGCAACGACCGCCATGATCCGCTCCGCGCCGGCGCCGTCGTCTGGCAGTACGGCAACGTCGTGTGGTTCGTGGTCCTGACCACCCTGTTCCTGCTGAGCCGGCACGGGTAGGCGGCGATGCTCACTCCCACCTCCAAAGTGTTCCTGCCCGTCGGCGGCCTGGCCCTCTTCCTGGGTGCGGTCTACAAGATCCTCAGCGGCGACGTGCTGGGCGGGTCGTTGTACCTCATGGTCGGCGTGGTCGCCTTCCTCCTCGGCGTGGTGCTGTCCACCGTCCGTGAGAACGAGCTGGTCGCCGCGGTTCCTGCGGGCGCGCCCGCCCCGGTCGTGCGGACCGTGACCGTGGCGCCCCTGCCCGGCGGCGGGGCCTGGTCCGCCGTCGCCGCCGTCGCCGCCGGCCTCATCGTGCTCGGTCTCATCGAGAACTCGCTGTTCGCCGCGGCCGGGGTGCTCGTCGGCCTGGTCGCCGGCGCCGGTTGGCTCAGCCGGGCGTCGTCGGAGTCGACCGGCCGGGCCGTCAGCCTGCTGCCCATCGGTCTGCCGGTGCTGGGCCTGGCCTTCGTGGCCAGCGTCATGTTCTGCCTGTCCCGCATCCTCCTGGCCGTACCGGAGCAGGCCTCCACCGGCATCGCTCTGGCCGTCGCCATCCTCATCATGGTGGTGGCCAGCTTCGCGGCACTGCGGGAGAACGTTTCCGGGCGGACGATGGCCGGGGCCCTTGCCCTGGGCGCCATGGTCATGGTCGGCGGGGGCGTGGCTGCGGCGGCCGTGGGCGAGCGCCACATCGGCGAGCACGCCGACGAGGCCGCCGGCGGGAAGGGCCCCGTGCAGGTGAAGGCCCAAGGCATCGCCTTCGCCGAGAAGGAGATCGACCTCAAGGCCGACACCGACGTCGAGATCGAGTTCGCCAACATGGACCAGGCCACCCAGCACAACATCTCGATCTTCGCCGACGATCCGTCCGAGGCCCTCTTCAAAGGTGAGCTGGTCACCGGGGTGGTCACGGTCACCTACAGGTTCCGGGCCCCGGCGGCCGGCGAGTACAAGTTCCAATGCGACGTCCACCCGACGATGAAGGGCATCGTCAAGGTCGCGCCGTGAAGTCAGAGAGGCGCGATTGGACTCCTCGCCCTGCGCCCGACAGTGTAGGAAGTGACGTGCGACGCAACCGCCGATGGGCCGCCCTGGGGGCCTCTCTGTTCCTCTTCCTGACCGCCTGTGCCGGCAAGGCGCCCCAGGACACCCTGCAGCCCAAGGGCGACGTTGCCCGCCGGATCGACAATCTGATCAACCCGGTCTTCATCGTGGCCGGGCTGGTGTTCCTGCTGGTCCAAGGCCTCATCGTCGTCGCGGTGGTCAAGTTCCGGGCCAAGCCCGACTCGCCCGAGCCCGAGCAGATCCACGGCAACACTCGCCTGGAGGTGGGCTGGACCCTGTTGCCGGCGCTGATCCTCTTGGCCGTGGCCGTCCCCACCATCAAGACCATCTTCGACCTGGCCAAGAAGCCGGCCAACCCGATCAACGTCACCGTGATCGGCCACCAGTTCTGGTGGGAGTACCGCTACACCGACCTCGGCATCGTCACCGCCAACGAGTTGCGCATGCCGGCCGGCCGCCCGGTCGAGCTCACGTTGAACAGCGTCGACGTGATCCACAGCTACTGGATCCCGCCCCTGGGCGGCAAGACCGACGTGGTGCCCGGCCGCAACAACTCCATGCATCTCGAGGCCGACAAGCCGGGGGAGTACCTCGGTCAGTGCACCGAGTTCTGCGGCGCCTCCCACGCCAACATGCGGGCCAAGGCCATCGCCATGACCCCGGCCGACTTCGACACCTGGGTCGCCGGTCAGCGGGCTCCGGCAGTCGCCCCGGTCGAGGGATCGCCGGCCGGCGAGGGCATGGCCACCTTCCTGGCCCGAGGCTGCGCCGGCTGCCACACCGTCCAGGGCGTGTCGAAGGGCTTGGTCGGGCCCAACCTGACCCACTTCGCCGACCGGACGACGTTCGCGGGCAGCATCTTCGAGCGCAACGACGCCAATCTGCGCAAGTGGCTCACCAACCCCCAAGCGGCGAAGCCCGGGAACGCCATGATCATCCCCGGCGGACCGCTCACCCCCGACGAGATCACCAAGCTCATCGGCTATCTGAACAGCCTGCAATGAGGCCGTTGACCATGAGGCAGCAGCCCGCAGTGAGTTTCGTGGAGGCACGTTAGATGGCAATCGTCACCCCACCCCGACCCGAGGCGCTGGCCCCGACGCGCCCCCTCGACGCGCCGGTTCGGCTCCTGCGCCGACCCACCGGCTACACCAAGGGCCTGTGGGGGTGGATGACCACCGTCGATCACAAGAAGATCGGCGTGATGTACTCCGTCACCGCGTTCCTCTTCTTCGTGGTCGGTGGCATCGAGGCGTTGCTGCTCCGTATCCAGCTCGGCTCGCCCAACAACACGTTCCTGACCGCGGACGCCTACAACCAGGTGTTCACCATGCACGGCACCACGATGATCTTCCTGTTCATCATGCCGCTGTCGGCCGGTTTGGCCAACTACCTGCTTCCCATCATGATCGGTGCCCGAGACGTCGCCTTCCCGCGTATCAACGCCGCCGGCTACTGGATCTTCCTCGTCGGCGGCCTGTTCATGTACTCCAGCTTCTTCCTGGGTGGCGCGCCCAACGGCGGCTGGTTCGGTTACGTGCCCCTGTCCCGGAACCTCCCGGGCCACAACATGGAGTTCTGGGCCTTCGGTCTGCAGATCCTGGGTATCGCGTCGCTGACCGGCGCCATCAACCTGATCGTGACGGTCATCAATATGAGGGCGCCGGGCATGAGCCTCATGCGCATGCCGATCTTCGTGTGGATGAGCCTCGTGGCCCAGTTCCTGCTGCTCTTCGCCATCCCGGTCATCACTGTCGCCCTGTTCCTGCTCAGCTTCGACCGGCTGTTCTCGACCAACTTCTTCAACGTCGGTGCCGGGTCGGACCCACTGCTATGGCAACACCTCTTCTGGCTGTTCGGCCATCCGGAGGTCTATATCCTCATCCTCCCGGCCATGGGCATCGTGTCGGAGGTGCTCCCGGTGTTCGCCCGGAAGCCCCTGTTCGGGTACTCGGTCATGGTGTTTTCCGGCATCGCCATCGGCTTCATGGGCTGGGGCGTGTGGGCGCATCACATGTTCGCCAGCGGCCTGGGTCCGGTGGCCGTCTCGGCGTTCAGCGCCTCGACCATGTTCATCGCCGTGCCCACGGGCGTGAAGATCTTCAACTGGATCGCCACCCTGTGGCGGGGCAAACTCACATTCCCCTCACCGATGCTCTTTGCCATTGGCTTTGTGGCCATGTTCACCATCGGGGGGCTCTCCGGGGTCACCCACGGCGTGGTACCGGCCGACACCCAGCAGACCGACACCTATTACATCGTCGCCCATTTCCACTACGTGCTCTTCGGCGGCAGCGTGTTCGGCCTCTTCGCCGGCATCTACTACTGGTGGCCGAAGGTCACCGGCCGGCTCCTG
>JBBSIS010000005.1:0-34562 GCA_038231955.1 Acidimicrobiales bacterium | reverse complement strand
CCCCGGCGCCGAACGATCCGGCCTGCGTAGGCTCGATCGTCGTGACCGACGACCCCATCCCGCCGACCATCGAGTGGTCCGACGGGTGCGTGCGTATGATCGACCAGCGGGCGCTGCCGGGCCGGCTGTCGTTCGTGGAGGCGACGACGGTCGAGGAGCTGTGCGACGCCATCCGCACCCTCGCGGTGCGGGGCGCGCCGGCCCTGGGCGTCGCCGGCGCCATGGGGATGGCCCTCGCCGAGGTCACCGGCGCCGACCCCGACGAGGCCGCCGACCGTCTCCGGTCGACTCGGCCGACGGCGGTGAACCTGGCCTGGGGGATCGAGCAGGGCCGGCGTGCGGTCGATCCGGTCGCCGAGGCCGAGCGCCTGGCCGCCGACGACGTGGTCCGCAACCGCCGCCTGGGCGCCCACGGCGCCGAGCTGGTGCCCCAAGGCGGGCGCGTGCTGACCCACTGCAACGCGGGGGCGCTGGCCTGCGCCGGCTATGGCACCGCCCTCGGAGTGATCCGTGCTGCCCACGACGCCGGTCGCCGTCCGTCAGTGTGGGTCGACGAGACCCGCCCGGTCCTCCAGGGCGCCCGCCTCACCGCCTGGGAGCTCGACCGTCTCGGCATCCCCGCCACCCTGGTGGCCGACGTCATGGCCGGCTCGCTGATGGCCGGAGGTGAGGTCGACTGCGTGGTGGTGGGCGCCGACCGCATCGCCGCCAACGGCGACATCGCCAACAAGGTCGGCACCTACAGTCTCGCCGTGCTCGCCCGCCATCACGACATCCCGTTCTACGTGGCTGCGCCGATGTCGACGGTCGACACCGCCTGTGCGTCAGGCGCGGATATCCCGATCGAATGCCGCGACGGAGCCGAGGTGGCGACGTTCGACGGCCACCCCGTCGCTCCCGCCGGCTTCGCCGTGGAGAACCGGGCGTTCGACGTCACCCCGGCGGGGCTGATCACCGCCATCGTCACCGAGGACGGCGTGTTCCGGCCGACCTACTCGTTCTGGTCGCCGCCTGCCGGGAGGGGCGTCACCGAGTAGGCGCAGGTGTGGGCGCCGGCGATCATGTGGCTGACCCGCTCGATGCGGACGTCGGGCAGAGCCTGGCGCAGGAAGGCGATTTCGCTGGAGCAGGCCTGGCCGTAGCGCTCAGCGACGTCGAGGACGGCGCAGTTGTGCTCGACGATGCGGAACGTGCCGTCGGGAAGGGCCTGGAAGGCGGCCAGGTAGCCGTCCTCGTCGAGGATGCGGGCCAGCTCGGCCACCCGGGCCCCGAGCGACTCTCCCGCGGCTGCCAATCGTGCTCGGGCATCCTCATAGCGGCGAAGCCGGCGACGGTCGAACAGATCGTCGACCAGGGCGGGATGGGCGTCGCCCACGTAGCCGAGCAGCTCATTGGTGAGCCCTCCGTATGCTTTGGGGAACAGGGGCTCGGCGGCTCGTGTCAGCCGGTAGAGATGGGTGGGGCGGCCGGGGCCGCGGGGCTCGGCGCGATAGGCGACCAGCCCGTCGGCCACCAGCCCGTCGAGCTGTTGGCGCACCGCGCTGGGGGTGACGTGCAGGGTGGCGGCCAGCTCGTCGGCACCAGCCTCGCCTACCTGCTTGAGCGCACGTACCAGCCCGCGGGCGCGGGCCGAGACCTCGACTGCGCCGACTGCGCTCGTCATGGAGCTGTGATCCTTTGGGGAGCTTCGCTGCTCGCCGGCGGCAGTACCAGGTGCAGGTCGCCGAACTCGTGCCAGAGGTAACGGCCGGCGAGGGCAGCCTGGTAAGCGTCGTCGAGCATGGCCCGGCCGGCGACGGCTTCGAGCATAAGCAGGTGCGAGGCCGCCGGCTCGTGCCAGCCGGTGAGCAGGCCGTCGACAACCCGCACGCCTCGCTCGGCGGTGATGATCAGCTCCGTCCACCCGTCGCCGGGATGGGCGACGCCCGCCGTGTCGGCCACCGTCTCCAGGGCGCGGACGACGGTGGTGCCCACGGCCACGACCCGGCCGCCCGCCGCCCGGGTGGCGTTGACCCGCTGGGCGGTGGTGGCCGGTACGCGGAACGGCTCGGGCGCCGGCAGTTCGCCGGTCTCGAGGGAGGCCACGCCGCAGTGCAGGACGACGGGGCTGATGCCGATCCCGCGGGCGACGAGGGCGGTGATGAGATCCGAGGTGAAGGCCCGTCCCGCGCTGGGCATCTCGGCGCTGCCCGGTTCGTTGGCATAGACAGTCTGGTAGGCGGCCAGGGGCCAGTCACGGGTGACGTGGCCGTAGCGGATGGGCCGACCGTGGGCGGCCAGGTAGGCGGGGAGCGGGCCCGGCAGGTGAAGGGCGACGACCCACAGGCGGACCGAGCCCGGGAAGCGCGCCAACATTTCGACTCGGGCCCCGCCGGGCATGGCGATGGTCTCGCCGGCCACGTCGTCGCCGAAAGGCTGGGTGCCGGGCGTCGCCGGCTGGCGCAGCTCCACCACCCACAGCCCGGCCGGCAGGGGCGTGGAGAGGTGCAGCTCCACCACCGATCCGTCGGGCCGGACGGCGTCGAGCGAGGACGCCAGGGTGGCCGAGGTGTTGATGACCAGCAGATCCCCCGGCTCCAGGATGGACGGGAGGTCGCGGAAGCGGGCATGGGCGGGTACCTCGGCGGGCCGGGAGACGAGCAGGCGCACGTCGTCCCGGGCCAGGCCGCGAGCTTCAGGAGGCTCGTGGGCCTCGAGCTCGGGCGGCAGCTCGAAGACGATCGGCGGCCGGGCGGACAGCGTGGCGGTCATGCGGCGCCGGCCCCGTCGTCTGGGCCGGCCTCCCGGGCCGGCTCGCTCTCTGGGCCGGCCTCCCGGGCCGGCCGTGCCTGGTAGCGGCCGCTGGGTGGTCGTTCCTCGACGAGGCGGAGGAGGCCGGGCACGCTGTCCTGGGGCGGGGGCCGGTCGGAGATGTCCTCGTCGGGGAAAGCCTCCTGGTGCATCCGGGTGTTCATGTCGCCAGGGTCGACCCACCAGACCCGCAGGCCCGGCTCCTCGGCGGCCAGCACCTTGGAGAGGTGTTCCAGCGCCGCCTTCGACGATCCATAGCCGCCCCACCCTTCGTACGCCTCCACGCCGGCATCGGAGGTGACGTTGAGCACCGCGCCCTGGGGCGACTGGAGGAGCACCGGTAGGGCCAGCTGGACCAGGCCCAGGACGGCGGTGACGTTCACTTCGTAGACCGCCCGGAAGGCGTCGAGGGGATAGTGGGCCAGGCGGGGCTGGGGGCTGGGGCCGAGCAGGCTGGCGTTGTTGACCACCAGGTCGACGCCACCCACGGCGACGGCGGCGTCGACCAGCTCGCGCCGGTGACGGTCGTCGGCGATGTCGCCCGGGATGGCGTGGACCTCACTGCCCGCGGTCGGCGACAGGCCGGCGGCGGCGGCGTGCAGGTCCTCGGCGCCCCTGGCGTCGAGGACGAGGTTCCAACCCCGCTCGGCGAGGGCCTGGGCCAGTGCCTGGCCCAGGCCTCGTGATGCTCCGGTGACGATGGCGGTAGGCATGATGTAAAGATAGACCAAGCGCAGTCTGGTTTTATTCCCGGCGGCTGTGCGCGCTCGGCGGCCAGACTGGCTCGACCATGTCCCTTGCCGCTGCGTTCGTCGTCCTCGGTGTCGGACTGGCGGCGGGGACGCTGAACACGATCGTGGGGTCGGGCTCGCTCATCACCTTCCCGACCCTGCTGGCCCTGGGCTATCCGCCGGTGGTTGCCAACGTCTCCAACACCGTCGGCCTGGTGCCCGGCTCGATCAGTGGCGCCATCGGCTACCGCCGTGAGCTGGCCGGCCAGGGAGCCCGTCTGCGCATCCTCGGCAGCGCATCGGTCGCCGGGGGACTGACGGGCGCGGTGTTGCTGCTCGTCCTTCCGGCCGAGGTCTTCGGCGCCGTCCTGCCAGTGCTGATCCTGGTGGCGTGCGGGCTCGTCGCCGCCCAGCCGTCCCTGGCCCGCCGGGTGGCGACCCGCAGTGGTGAGCCCAAGCCCCACGGCGGGGCGCCGCTGTTCGTCGCCGTCTACGCCACTGGCGTCTACGGCGGGTACTTCGGCGCCGCCTACGGCGTCATCCTCGTCGCCCTGCTCGGCATCTTCGTCGACGACGGCCTACAGCGCCTCAACGCCACCAAGAACGTGCTCGCCGCCGTTGTCAACGGAGTGGCCGCGGTGGTGTTCGTTCTCGTCGCGCCGGTGGCGTGGCCGCCGGCCGTCCTCCTGGCCATCGGTTCCGCCATCGGCGGCCAGATCGGGGCGAGGATCGGCCGGTGCATCTCCCAGGGCTGGCTCCGGGCCGCGGTCATCGTCGTCGGCGTGTTGGTGGCGATCCGGCTGGTGGTCTGAGGGGCCCCCACGCCGACATGGGGGCCAGTCCCGGTTCCGCTCGCCGGTCGGTAGGTCGCCCATCGGTTCATGACCACCATCCCGATCACCCCGGACGCCCGGACCGCCCCGTCCCCGCACATCCCGATGTCCATCACGATGCGGGCCCGTCTGGCGTGGTGGGCCGTCCTGGCCACCGTCGCCCGGGCCGCCCGTCGTGCCGCCCGCACCAACCTTGGCGCCTTCCGTTGGAGCGCCCGCCACGCCGGCCGGCTGGCCGGGCGGCTGTCGGGGCCGGCTGCGGTGACATCGGCCCGCGCCGCCCTCCCCCTTGCAAGTCAATGTCCCCCCCGGCGTGCAATGCTGCCGATGGCCCGTGGGCGAGCCGGACGGACCCATCGTGTGTTCGACTTGAGCCCCTACAGCGAGGCGTCGAGCGTGGGCTGGTCACCTTCTTGATCGCGGCGTTGCCGAGGACGGCCGGCCCAAGGTTCTCAAGGCCTGCATCGCATAGCCTCCCGTCTCCGGGACGGTTCACCGAACCACCCTTACGGGACAGACTCCTCCTGGGCTTCTTGGATGCCCGCGCCCAGCAGCGTGCGGTCCCATTGAGCCTTCCTCCTGCGGGACTGGAGCCGGAGGATGAGCGCCCGCGACGCCAGCCCGTGCCCGCACCACCGTCGGTCAGCCACTCCGCTAGCTCGTCCTCGTCTGGCGGGGCCCAGCCGCTATTGACCTCGAACCAGTCGTGGGGCCTGCCGGTCGCCTACGCCGCCGTCATGCCCCGTCGCGGGCATGGTCGCGCAGGTCCTGTTTCCACGGCCGGAAGCGGTCGTGGACAGTGCCGCTCGGGCCGCCGCCTTCGCCCGTCCCGTCCGGGAAGAGCCGGAAGCAGTGTTGGACACCGCTCTCGTCGGCGGCCACCGCCATGTAGCGGGCGTCGGCTTTGGTCGCCGGCCCGACCCGCCACAGCAACCAGCCGTGGATGCGACGGATGTACCCGGCCTCGGCCCCGCCCAGGTCGGCGCCCAGCGCCAGGAGCTCCGCCGGCGCCTCCACCCACGCCCGAGCCGGGATCCGCCGATCCCGTTGCGGCGTCAGTGGCAGGTCGTCGGTGTGGACCGGCGTGTCGTCCACCGGCCGCTCGTCGAACAGAAGGGCCACGACTCCAGTCTGCCCGCGGCAGCTGGCGACACGTGAGTCCGCTGTCCCGGGAGGCGGCCCGCACAACGCTTCGACGAGCCGCATGAACCTCCTGCGGGCCCCGGTCGACGTGGATCGTCCTGTATCCCGACCCCCGGCGCCCGTGGACCGAGGCGGACTCCGGCCAGCGCCGTGAGCTGGTGCGCCTCGTCGTCGAGCGTGTTCGCGTGATGCCTGCGCGACGGGGGGCTCGCTTCGATCCCGCCAGAGCGCGGCTCGACGTTCCGCTGCTTGGCGTGGTCGCCTCGGCCCCGTCGGTACGAGGGCGCAGATGCCCGAGTACGCAAAGGCCCCGGGAACCAGGTGGGGGAAGACCTCGTATCGGGGCCAAGGGGCCTCAGCGGCCCATCGGCCGGTCGCTCTGGGACGAGGTCGACAGGCGGTCGTGGGGCGCCGCAGCTGTGCGCCAGCCGCCGCCCCAGTGCACGTAAGATGCCCAAAGCCACGCCTCCCGGAACGGCCGCCGCGCCCGGGCGCTCTCGGGCAGCTTGCCCAGCGCCTCAGCAAAGGGATGACCGACCGCCGCCAGCTCGCGCCGCAGCGACTCGTAGCTGGCGTCGCGGATCCAGAGGTTGGCGGCCTGTAGAGCCTCCGGAGACGGCGTTCCTGCTGTCACCAGCTGCATGAACTTCAGGCAGACCCCTAGGGCAACGGGCTGGGCGACCGGCCAGGCGGCCCCGACGACCGTCCCCGCTCCCGCCGCCGCCAACCCGGCGGGAAAGCCGATCGCCTCGTTGAGGTCGCGCTGGGCCATCGTCGCCGCGTCGCAGGCACCGAGCAGGACGAGCGAACCGGGATCGAGCCGGAGCCCGTCGAACAAGTCGGCGATGGGAAGGTCGAAGCCGAGTTGGAGGTGGGAGGCGAGCGGGTCGTCCCAGTCGTAGAACCCGTGACACACGAGGTAGGTCAACGAGCGGCCCTGGCACGCAGCTTCCAACTGATCGACCGTCGTTGGCAGGGTCTCGTCGACAGCGTCGACTGACGCCACTGACACGATCGCCGATCCCCCTTCCGTGGAGGCCTGCACCCCGCGGGACGGGCCTCGCACCACCGCCGGCCCCATCGGCGCGCACACGTCGTCGTCCAGCGCGCTCAACCCCGATGACAGAGAGGTGGCCACGATGACGGACGCCGTGTCCCCGAGCACGCCGCCGCCGCACTCGACGGCCTGGATAGGCACGGCGACGAGCGTCCCCTGCGGGACCCACAGCAGGCGAGGATGGTCGAGGCCCGCCACCGCGACCTCGGCCACGCCCCGCAAGCGTGGACCGACCGTGGCCAGCAGGTCTCCAACGGCGCCGGGCAGCTCGGCAAAAACGTCCCTCGCCGAGCGGAGCCGGCGGACATGGTCGTCGACGGCCGCCAGCACGGCGCGCTGGTCCTCCGGCCCGAGCGGGATCTCCGACGCCCCGTCGGCCCCGATCCGGACGAAACGGAGGGTTCCGTGAAGCCGGACCGTGTAGACGACGACGGTCGGCGTGGGTGCCACCCGGAGTCGGTCCAACACCACCGCCGGGTCGACGAGGGGTGCGAGGGGTGCCAGGTCCTCCGAGCGGACGCCCGCGGCAAGGAACTGGCGGCGCAGGTCGTCAAGCTCCCGGGCGACGTCGGGCGCCACCGCCCGGCCTGTCCAGCCGCCGGCGCCAACCAGTTGGTTGGCGGCCCCGGCGACGGCCCGGCGCCAGAGCTGGACGTACCGGTCCCAGTGCTCGGGCGGCGCGGCCGGGGGCCGGTCCGAACGGGACCGACCGATGCGGGCGCCCGTGGCGCGGCCCCGGCCCACCTCGGCCAGCCCCACTGCCCGCATGGGGTCACCGACGTCGAGGGTGGCTACGGCCGCCCGGGCGTACAGGTCCGACCACCAGGCGAGCCTGCTCACTACCAGGTCGGCATAGGGCAGGTAGATGACATCCTGCTCGAACAGCGCGAACGCCCGCTCGAGCACCTCCAGCGCGGCCCGGGCGTCGCCACCGAGATGGTAGTAAGTACCCGCGGCGCCGAGGTTGTCGAACGCCTGCACGCGGAACCCGCGCGCCAGGCAGGTCTCAGCCGCCGACAACGCTTCACGCGCCGCCTTCGGGTAGTCCTCGATGGCGTCGCTCCCCGGCGTCGCCGCCGTTCGTTCCTGCTCGTCGGTCCAGGGCTCGATCGTCTCGCTCCACGACTCGTAGTCGGGCGAGCTCGCCCGTAGCTCGGCGAAGTCGATGGAGCGGCGCTGCGCGGAGGCCTCGTCGACTCTTCCCAGCCGGTAGAGGGCGCTCATCAGCACCGCCCGGCCTAGCGTGCGGGCGGGCTCCTCGGTGTCGGCCAGGAGGCGACCGGCTTCGTCGATCCACCGGTCGACAGGCTCGCCGTCGGGCACGGTGCCCGATACCGGCCAGCCGGCCAACAGCGTGAGCACGGCGTCCCGCCGGGCGGCCGACGGCGCCTCGTGGGGCTCCCGGAGGGCCTCCAGGAGCACCGACGTGGCACCGGCACGGTCCTTGGCGCTGGCCCTGGCCTTGGCTTCGAACTCGGCAAGGCGCAGCCGATCGCCGGGCGCTGCAGTGTGGGAACGAACCGTGTGCACGACCTCGTCGGCCAGGTCGAGACGGCCCTGGCGCATCCACAGCTCTGCCGCCTCCAGGGTGAGGGTGGTCCGCACGTCGGGCGAGAGCTCGGTCCTGGCCAGCGCACTCCCGGCCCGCGCGAGCACGAGGAGCACGTCAGAGAGCCCCGCGCCCACGCTCCGGGCTGCGGCGACGACGATCAAGCCGGCCACCACGTCGCCGCCGGTGCCCCCCTCGACCAGTGCCGCGAGGCGGGCCACGCACGCCCGCATAGTGTCGGGTACTGGCGTGCGATCCACGTTGAGGAGCGACTGGAGGAGCATCACATTGACTGCGGGAGGCGCGCTGGTCGCCGCCAACTCGAGCGCCCGCACCAGCCGCTCCTCGGCTCGAGCCGGATCGGTCTGTCGCAGCTTCAGCCCCTCGTCGAGCGCGGCCACCAGCTCGTCGGCGGCCGGGTCACCGGCGGGAGGCGCCTGACCGAAGGACCGCAACAACTCGATGCGGGGCAGCGCCAACGCCGCGGCCAGCCGCGTCAGCCCGGACCGCATCGCTCCGGCGTCCAGCCCAGCGGCCGCCGCGGCGGCCACTAGGGGCGGCACCCACGGGGCCAGCTGTCCGATGACCTCGTCGGACAGGGCCGAGACCCGCTCGCCGGCCGGTTCGTAGGCCAGCACGGCGGCGGCCGCGTCGAGCAGCTCGCGGGGCACGGGTGGGTCGCCGTGGGAGGCCGCCACCAAGCGGAGCATGGCGTCGAACCCGGCAGCGGCGTGCTGGGTGACGGCATCGGAGAACTCGCGCTCGGCGTCCGGGCCGGCCACGATGGCGGGAGGGTGGCGGGCTTCGCTAGCTTCTCTCTCTGCTCGGGCCCACTCGCCCGACTGCGCAAGCACCGCCGCGGAGATCGCCTCCCATTGGCCCCTGGCTGCGAGCGTGGCCGCCACGGCGTTCGACTGCCAGAGTTCATTGAGGGGGGTCAGCCAGCCCGGCGGCGGCGACATCTGCTACAAGCCGGCCGTGCCCGGGGTGTCGACGCCGGCGAGTGAGACCTCGAAGGCCTGCGGCGGTGCCTTCCACGCGCGCGCACGCCGTAACCCACCCCAGCGGCCCCGGCGGCGGACCCAGGTGCCGACCGTCATCTCCAACCGGTCGAGACCGGAGGGCACGAGAATCGTCTGCACCAGCGGCAGGAAGCTGTCGATCGACTCAGCCCCCCGGTACACGTTCCAGCGCGCCCCACCGGCGCCCACGGGGCCAGCCTGCACTCTCAGAAAGCTGAGGCTCATGCGCAGCGCGAAGGAGAAGCGCTGATGGGCGACGGCGTGCATCTCGACGCTGGGGAGCGACAGGCCGGGAACCAGCGTGGCCACAGCCAGGGCCAGCGGGGCGGGGAGCAGCGAGATGCCGCCGCCGACGTCGAGCCCGAAGTCGACCTTGGAGTCGACCGAGCCGACCTCCTCGATGGTCGTGGCGGGCAGCACCGAGACTGTCCGTGCGTCGACACCGTCAAGGGTGACCTCGTAACCCATGCCCCAGACGCCGACCGGCCGCGTGCCGGCGGGGGCGAACGGTGTGAGCCCGTGGTGGAGGAGGATCGGAACGTTCGGACCCAGTGCCGCGGCGATCGTGGGCGGCACGGCTGTGCCGCTCACGGCACAGAGTTTCAGCAGGTCGACGGCCCGGGGCTTGACCAGCTCGAGGTCGTAGGGGGCCTCGGGGTCCTCGTCGTCTGCGTCGTCGTGCGAAGCGCCCATGGGTGCCAGCAGTGCCGCTTCCTGGCGGGCCAGGTCGTCCAGCTCGTCCAGGTCCACATCTTCCACGTCGCCGACCATCTCGGCGACCACCCGCTCGACGTCGCCCATCGCCAGTTTGTCTACCACCGAAGCCATGGCTTCCGCTAAGGGATTGCTGCCGGGCGAAGGGCGTCCCGACGCGGCCAGCGCGGTGGCGTCCTCAGCCGAGCCCAGGAGCCGGTCGATTGTCGGGCTTCATGTGGCAGTGGAGCTTGTCGTTTGACAGGTCGAGGGCGGCCATCAGCAGGGGCACGCCCCATTCGAGCGATGCGTTCTCCTCGGCGTTTCTGATGCCGCCGGAGCCGGCCCCGCACGGCGACCACGCCAGCGCCTCTCGTGCAACCCGCAACTGCGTCCGTCTTCAGCCACAACTCGGGGCTGGGCGGTGTTCCCGACGCCGACGGTCGCGGTGTTCCGGTATGGGATCCCCAAGTGACACAACCTTGGGCTGCCAATTAGCGTCGTAGCGCGAAGCCTTCCGGCTCGGAGGGCGGTGGATGGGTCGATACCAGCGCTCGCCGCCGACAGCTCGGCGTCGCGCGTCAGCTTCACGCCAACGGACCCCGTTGAACGAGGTGGCCGAGGCCCCTGCGGTCAGCCCTCATCCGGCGATGACAGGCTGACGCAGGATCGTCTTCAGCCTGGCTGGCTCGACCTTGCGCGGGTCGCTCAGGTAGATCTCGTGGTGCTTCCCGACCATCGTGAGGCTTCGGCTGGGGACGAACTCATGGTGCATCCGTTGCAGCAGCTCGGCTTCGTCGTCATATGAGCCGATGTGAAGGGCCTGGACGGAGAGGCCTTCGGAGAGGGTCTCCAGTCGAAGGTCGTCGAGGCGGGCGGGGCGGTTCTTCATCGTGACCTGTTCGACGGCCGCGATGAACATGTCCTTCGTGATCCAGTCCGGAACCATGATCATGAGGGTCCAGTCCCACTCCGTCTTGTCGCGGGCGTCGGTGAATGACTCCATGTCGTCGGCCCACCACAGCCCCTCTAGAGGCATGACGACGTAGTCGCGGTCGAGGGCCTTGCTGGCGAACTTGAGCTTGTAGGCGACGGAGTAGAGCGTCGTGGTCGCCTCGGCGAAGGCCGGTGTCTTCGGGTCGCCGTGACCGTCGATCATGAGGTACTGGAGGTCGGGCACAGTCACGACCTGCGGCGTGTCGCGCTTGGCCTTGTAACACTCGAGGTCGCGCTTGTAGTCGATCTTCGTGGTCACCGTCACCTCGGTGTGGTCGAGCGTCGTGGCCGCGCTCTTCGGCGGGAGACTCTTCAGTAGAGCCCTGACGAGGGTCGCGATTGCTCGTAATGCTGCCATGGCATTTGATGTTCCTCTGTCGAGCCCGGTGAGGTCATAGTCGCCGCGGCGACCACGGCGAGGCGGGCGCCGGTGCGCTCGACGAGATCGATGAAGGCCTCGAGCTCCTTCGGCGAACGATGCAGCCGGTCGTTGTGCCAGGTGACGATGGCGTCGATGGCCCCGGCCTCGACGGCGGCCAGCATGCGCTCGTAGGCCCGGCGAGGCTTCCATTCGAGGCCGAGGCGTCGTTGTCCTCAAACAGCTGGACGACGCTGCAGCCCCGCCCCCAGCAGTGGGGCTCGCAGTCCAGCGGCGGGCGTTCGACCTCGGCACGCTGGCCGCTGTGGTCAGACGAGATCCGGGTGTACACGACGGCCCGCACGGCGGGCGCCGCTTGCTGTGCTTCGAGGTTCACGTGACTTCCTCCTGCGAGAGCGGCCTGGAGACATCTTCAGCACGCTGCCCTCGCCGTCGCCGCCGACCGGCACACGAACCGCAATCGCTACGACCGCACGCCGGTGCCCGCCGATCTTGACGACGCGCTGCGGGCGCTGGCAACGCCACGGTCCCGCCCCGGGCCATGGCTCGGGCTGGTGGCTCGCGCCAGCATCGCCTCCTGGCGGGACCGGCGTTTCGTCGGCGACCTCCGCCGGTGGACCCGCGACGATCCGGACGCGGCCGACGGCATGACCCGCGAGGGGCTGTCGTTGTCGAGGGTGGACTGGGCCGCGCTGCGGGCCGTGTTCCGCCTCGGTCGGGTGCCCGCCCCGTTGGCCCTGGTGTACGCGTCCGGGATCTGCGGTTGGTGGCGGGCAGCGGGACGGCGACGCCCGCCAGTGTGGCCACGCCTGGCCACGGGCTATTCGAGCGCCTCGGGCGAGCGGTGCTCGCCGAAGCGGTCGGCCGGCGCCTGCCCTGAGTACTCGGCGTCGTAGGTCCAGTCGGGCTGCTTCTGGCGGTGGCGCTCGTCCCACACCGCGCCGTCGCCGACGATGTCGATCAGCTCGGCGATCAGCGCCGGCTCGGCTGGACCGGCGCCCCCGTCGAGGTGGGCCTGGATGTCCTCGGGGAACTGCTCGAGCACGTTGGCCAACACGTTCTGGTGCTGGGTGGCGAGATAGCAGCGGGCGCCGTCGGCCACGGTCGTTACCCGCGTTCGCACCACGTCGAGGTCGGCGTCGACCGCCTCCGAACGGCAGATCTTGTCCATGAGGCCGGAGAGCTGCAGGCCGTCCTGCTTGCACGGGGTGCACTGACCGCACGACTCGACGGCCAGGAACCGGGAGACGCCTGCGGCCACCGCGGCCAGGTCGTCGCTGTCGTCGAAGACGATGAAGCCGCCCGAGCCCAGGCCGCTGCCGATTGCGGCCAGGTCCTCGTACGTCACCGGCGTGTCGAGCAGGGCTCCGCCGATCAGGCCCTGGGCCACGCCGGGAAGCACGGCCTTGATCCGGCGGCCCGGGCGCGGCCCGCCGCCGATGGCGTCGATCACCTCCCGTAGCGGGGTGCCCATCTGGACCTCGCCCACGCCGTGGCGCTGGGTGCTGCCGGTGACGGTGCAGACGATCGTGCCCGGCGACTTCTCGGTGCCTTCGGTACGGAACCAGGCTGCACCCCGGGCGATGATGCGGGCCACGTTGGCCAGCGTCTCGACGTTGTCGACCAAGGTCGGCGGCGGGTCGTCGTCGGCCCCCGGCCCGGCCATCTCGACCTGGCCGGACAGCCCGCTCTCCGACGACGCATCGGCGCCGGCGGCGACCTCTCGGACCCCCCGACGGAACGGGGGGGCGATGCGGGGGAAGGGGTAGCGGCCGTCGATCGTCTCCAGCAGCGCCGTCTCCTCGCCGTAGAGGTATTCATCCGGCCCCTCGAAGACCTCCAAGGTGATGCCGGGTGACCAACCGGCGGCAACGACCTCGTCGAGGGCGCCGCGCAGCCGGGCGACCTCGCGGCCGAAGGACTCCTTGAGCCCGAAGATCACCTGGTCGGCGCCCACGGCCAGGGCGGCGATGATGGCGCCTTCGATGACCTGGTAAGGATCGTTGCGCAGTATGGAGCGGTCCTTGAACGTGCCGGGCTCGCCCTCGGCGCCGTTGACCACCACCGTCGTCCGCAGGACGGCCGAGCGGTTCTCGGCGACGGTCTGCCACTTCACGCCCGTGGGGAAGCCGGCCCCGCCCCGGCCGCGCAGGCCCGAGGCCAGGATCTCGGCGATCAGCGTGGCCGGCTCGACCTTTCGGGCCGCCTCCAGACCCTCGCCCCCTCCCCGGGCCATGTACTCGTCCAGGTCGGCGATGGGGTGCGGGTACAGCACGCGGTGCACGATGGTCATGTGCAGCAGCCTTCCCCATCGGGCCCCGTGCGACCCCGGCCCGGGCCGGGCCGCTCCGGAGGGACGGCCAGTTGACGCGAACGGTCGAGAGCGGAAACGCCCCGGAAACGCGCCTCGGGCAGGATGTCGGGATGGGCGACTTCATGGACGGCTACCCGGTGGGGCCGGCCTGGGACGAAATGTTTGAGTCGCCCGACCAGCCCCGGGCGCCCTATGGCGCGCTGCACGAGGTCCTCCAGTCGCTCTCGGGCGACGACTTCGCCACGCGCTGCTCGGCGCGCGACCACGCCTTCCGTGACCAGGGGATCACCTTCTCGCACTCCGGCGAGGAGCGGCCTTTCCCCCTCGACCTGGTCCCGCGCATCCTGTCGGCGGCGGAGTGGCCCACCATCGAGGCGGGCGTCGACCAGCGGGTGCGGGCCCTCGAGGCCTTCCTGGCCGACGTCTACGGCCTGGGCCGCATACTCGACGACGGGATCGTGCCCCGGGGCCTGGTCCTGAGCTGCACCCACTTCCACCGGGAGGCGGTGGGCATCGAGCCGCCGAACGGCGTGCGGGTGCTGGTCGCCGGGATCGACCTGGTCCGCGGCGCCGACGGCGGGTTCCGGGTGCTCGAGGACAACCTGCGGACGCCGTCGGGGATCTCCTACGTCATCGAGAACCGCCGCACCATGGCCCGCGTCTTCCCTGAGCTCTTCGCCAGCCATCGCGTCCGCCCGGTCGACAGCTACCCGGCCCGCTTGCTCGAAGCGCTGCGAGCGAGCACACCGTCGGGCGTGGCCGATCCCAATGTCGTCGTCCTCACCCCCGGCGTCTACAACTCGGCGTACTTCGAGCACGCCTTCCTGGCCCGCCAGATGGGCGTCGAGCTGGTAGAGGGACGCGACCTGGTGTGCCGGGGCAACGTCGTCTACATGCGCAGCACCGAGGGCGAGCAGCGGGTGGACGTCGTGTACCGGCGGGTCGACGACGACTACCTCGACCCGATCCAGTTCCGGGCCGGCTCGGTGGTGGGCTGCCCCGGCATCGTCAACGCCGCCCGCGCCGGCAACGTCACCATCGCCAACGCGGTGGGCAACGGCGTCGCCGACGACAAGCTGCTCTACACCTACGTGCCCGCCATCATCCGCTACTACCTCGACGAGGATCCGATCCTGGCCAACGTCGACACCTACCGGCTGGAGGAGCCTGACCAGTTGGCCGCCGCCCTCGGCCGGCTGCCGGAGCTGGTGCTCAAGCCCGTCGACGGCTCCGGCGGCTACGGGCTCGTCATCGGCCCGGCAGCGGCGCCCGAGGAGTTGGCCCGCATGCGCGACGTGCTGGTCGCCAACCCGCGGGGGTGGATCGCCCAGGAAGTCGTGCAGCTGTCGACGTCGCCGACTCAGGTGGGCGACCGGCTCTGCCCCCGTCACGTCGACCTCCGGCCCTTCGCCGTCAACGACGGGGAGCGGGTTTGGGTCGTCCCCGGCGGGCTCACCCGCGTCGCCCTGCCCGAGGGCAGCCTGGTCGTGAACTCCAGCCAGGGCGGGGGGTCGAAGGACACCTGGGTCCTCGCCGATCCCGGCGCCGCCCGTCCGGCCCAGCCGGCCCGGGCGTCGCTTCCTCGGGTGCTGGCCCCGCCGCCGGCCGCCGCCCCGCTCGACCCGGGCCCGGCCGTGGCCCAGGCCGCCCAGCAACAGCAGCAACAACAGCAGCTCGAAGTGACGCAGCCGTGCTGAGCCGCATCGCCGAGTCGCTGTTCTGGGTGGGGCGCTACGTGGAGCGGGCCGAGGACACCGCCCGCATCCTCGACGTCCATGTTCACCGCCGCCTCGAGGATCCCAACGTCGAGGAGGACGCCGCCTGTCGCGGCCTGCTCGGCGTCATGGGTAAAGCGGCGCCCGAGGAGCCGCTCGACACGTCGGCCATGATCGAGCTGTTGGGCTTCGAGTGCCGGGGGACGACGTCGATCGCCGGCACCCTGTATGCCGCCCGGGAGAACGCCCGCAGCGCCCGCGAGGCCATGTCGTCGGAGATGTGGGAGTGCCTGAACGGCACGTACAACGCCCTGCCCGGCGTGATCGCCGGCGTGACCGGCGGATCGCCCCACGCCTTCTTCTCCTACGTCAAGGAGCGGGCCGCCATCCTGGTCGGCCTGGCCGACTCAACCATGAGCCGCGACGACGGATGGCGCTTCCTCGTCCTGGGCCGCAGCCTGGAGCGGGTCGACATGACGGCCCGGCTGCTCTCGGCCAGCTTCGGCGACGGCGCCGGCCCCGCCGAGTGGGTCACGACGCTGCGGTGCTGCTCGGCGCATGAGGCCTTCCTGCGGACCTACCGGCGCCGGGTGGAGCCCGATCTCGTGGTCGAGTTCCTCCTGCTCGACCGCCTCTTCCCCCGCTCGGCCTTCCACGCCCTCGGCACCGCCGAGCGGTGCCTGGCCGAGCTGGAGCCCGGTACCGGACGGGCCGGCCTGGACGATGAAGCGCGACGGATCCTGGGCCGCGCCCGCACCGAGCTGGAGTTCCGCCGGGCCCACGAGCTCGTCGCCGACCTGCCCGCCTACCTCCGCTCGCTGCAGGCCGCGTGCGCCGAAGCCGGCGACGCCGTCGCCCGGCGGTTCTTCCGCCAGAGCGCGGCCCAGGAGTGGAGCCTCGAAGTCGCCGGCGGCCGCCAGTGAGGCCGGTCCCTGAAGTACCCAGTGGGCGGAGCCCAGTGACCTGGCGGATCGGGATCAACCACGTCACCGGCTATTCCTACGAGCGACCGGTGACGTCGTCGTACAACGAGGCTCGGATCACACCTATCTCCAACGACCGCCAGCTCGCCCTCGAGTCCACGGTCGAGGTGTCACCGGCCGCGTCGGTCTACCGCTACTGGGACTGGTGGGGAACGCTGGTGCATTCCTTCGACCTGCACGAGCCTCACGACGAGCTGGTCATCACCGGGTCGTCGATCGTGGAGACGAGTGGGCCGGTGAGCTCGCCGGCGTCACCTACCTGGGAGGACCTGGCGTTGGCGGCGACGCGTGACCAGTTCGCCGAGCTGCTGGTCCCGAGCCGGTACGTGCCTTTCGACGACGACGTGGCCGATGTGGCCCGTGAGCTCGGTGGCGACCTCGATCCGCTTGAGACGTGCCGGGCCGTGATCGGCCTCGTCCGGGAGCGCATGCGCTACCAGAGGGGTACGACGACGGTGTCGACCCTGGCCGGTGATGCGCTACGTATCGGGAGCGGCGTGTGCCAGGACTTCGCCCATCTGGCCCTGGCGTTGCTTCGGGCTCGGGGCATCCCGGCCCGGTATGTCTCGGGCTACCTGCACCCCTCGGCCGACGCGCAGCCGGGAGAGCGCGTGGCGGGCCAGAGCCACGCGTGGGTCGAGGCCTGGGTGGGCGACTGGCTGCCGTTCGACCCCACCAACGGCGGGCCGGTCGGCGAACGCCACGTGGTGGTGGGCCGGGCCCGTGACTACGCCGATCTCGCCCCCCTCAACGGTATCTTCCACGGCGGCCCGGCCAAGGCGCTCGGCGTCACCGTGGAGCTGACCCGCCTGGTCTGACCGGTTGCGATTCAGCGGTCATCGCCCGGGCCGGCCTTCACGTAGAGCTCGACCAGCTCGACGGCGATGGCGGCCAGTTGGCGGCGCAGGTCGGCGGGGTCGACGACCTCGACGGCGCCGCCCATCCCGGCCAGCTCGCCGGCCAGCGACCGGGTGCTGTGGCCTCGAAGCTCCACCTCTACCCGGCCATCGTCGCCCGCCGGGCCGATGCGCACCCGGTTGCCGAACACGAACCGGCACAATCCGACGGCGTCCGCCCTGACCCTGGCGGTGGCCTGCACGGGCGTCCGCCGCGTATCGACCTCGTCGGCGATGAGCCGCCACGCATCGGCCAGCCGGAAGCCCTCGGGCCGGACGACCGGTTGGCCGTTGCGCTCCATCGAGGTGATGCGGTCGACCCGGAAGCTGCGCAGCCCGGCGTCGGTGGCGGCCACCAGGTACCACGCCGGGCCCTTGGCGGCGACGCCCAGCGGGTGGACGACGCGGGAGCTCACGGCCCGGTCCCGCGCCGTGTAGCGGAGGACCACCTGCTCCCCGTCGATGACGGCGTCCTGCACCGTGTCGAGGAGGGGCGGGAGCCGTCGGGGTGGGCCGGCGTGGTCCCACCCCACCGGATCGATGATCACGGCGGTCGACGCCGCCTCGGCATCGGTCCGGAACGACTCCGGGAGGGCCCGTACCAGTTTCCGCAGGGCGGCCTTGATCTCGGGCGTGGCCGAGGAGGACGGCCCGGCGAGCAGGAACAGGGCCCGGGCCTCCGGACCGGTCAGGCCGCTGAGATCCGTCCTCCCGCCGCCGGCCAGGCGCCAGCCTCCGTTACGACCCTGCAGTGAGTAGATGGGCAGGCCAGCCACCCCCAGGGCATCCAGGTCGCGCCGGGCCGTGCGCTCCGACACCTCCAGCTCCTCGGCCACCTCGGCCGCGGTGACCTGGCCGCGGGCTTGGAGCATCAGCAGGACAGCGACGAGACGATCGGCACGCACCTCGCCATCTTCCCAGCCAAACCGGCCAGGAGATGACCGGTTTGGACGCCCATACTCCTCCCATGACCAACGACACCGTCACCCAGCCGTCCGCCATCCGCTCCGCCCCCGTCGACCCACGTCCCCCTCTTCGCCATCGCGGTCGCCCTCGGTGGCTCGGTGATCGGCGATGTCCGTCCCGAGCAACTCACCGCTCCCACCGTCTGTGGCCAGTTCGACGTCCGGGCGCTGCTCGATCACAGGTGGAAGTGCTCCATCGGGTGGCGGCCATCGGTCGGGGCGACGACCCTTTTACGTCCGCCTCCAGTCCTGATGTGGCCGACGACGGGCGGCCGACGGCATGGTCCGACGCCGCTCGCAGCGCCGGGGCGAGCTGGGCCGACGACGCCGCTCTCGATCGGATCGTGCAACTCCCGTGGGCGACGATGCCCGGTGCGGCCACGCTGGTCAGCTACGTGAGCGAGATCACCGTCCATACCTGGGATCTGGCGGAGGCCACCGTCCAGCGCCCGGCGTGGGACGAGGAGGCGGCGCGACTCAGCGCTTTCTACCAGTGAGGAACAGTCGGGGATTCAACCGGGACGGTCGACGGTCGTCCAGTCTGGGCAAGTACCCCGTGACACGTCGACAGAGGGAGCACGGGTGCGATTTCGTCAAGGGGCAGGGTTGGACACGTCGCAGGTCTCCGATCGCCGGGGAGTCGGCCCGGTGGCCTTGGGAGGCGGCGGCATCATCGGCCTCATCGTGCTGGTGTTCTCGCTGCTGAACGGGGGAGGCGGCGGGACGGTGCCCGCCGCGCCCGCCGGCAGTCTGAAGTCTGATCTGTCGGCGACGTGCCGGACGGGCGCCGACGCCAACCAGCGCGACGACTGCCGGATCGTCGGCGTGGTCAACAGCGTGCAGGCCTATTGGGATAAGGCCCAGCCCGGCTACGAGAGGGCGTCGACGGTCTTCTTCACCGGCGGGACGAGCACCGGGTGCGGGTCGGCGTCCTCGGCGGTGGGGCCGTTCTACTGCCCCACCGACCGCAAGGTCTACATCGACCTCGGCTTCTACGACGAGCTCCGCAACCGATTCGGGGCCCAGGGTGGTCCGTTCGCCCAGGCCTACGTGATCGCCCATGAGTACGGCCACCACATCGAGAACCTGCGGGGCGTCCTCGACCGGGGGCGCAGCCGGGAGACAGGTCCCCAGAGTGCAGGGGTACGCGTCGAGCTGCAGGCCGACTGCCTGGCGGGCATGTGGGCCAAGGGTGCGGTCGACACCGGCTTCATCGAGGACCTGACCGATGTCGACATCAAGGACGGCCTCGACGCCGCGTCGGCTATCGGCGACGACCGGATCCAGGAGCAGGCCCAGGGCCAGGTCAGCCCGGAATCGTGGACCATGGATCCTCGGAGCAGCGCCAACGGTGGTTCCTGAACGGCTACCGGTCGACGAGCGCTTCGGCCTGCGACACCTTCGCAACCAAGACGGTATGAACCATCGCACGTCTCGGTTGAGCAGCTTTCAATCGGCGGCGGAGGCGGGGCGCAGTCTACGGAGACGGCGGGTGGCGATCGCCAGTCCAACCCCGGCCACGATCACCAGGCGGCCCACCGCAGCCCAGCCGAGGGGGATGCCTTTGCGGGCCAGGTCGGAGGCCACGTCGGTCAGCCCGACCAACACGGACTGGGCCAGCCAACCGGGCGAGAGCTGGGCGATCCCGGCCAGGACGGCGCCGAGGAGCCGCTCGACGATGATGACCAGGGCGAGCGACCAGACGACGGGCCGGCGGAAGGTGGCGCCGATGGCCAGGAACAGGGCCAGGTAGGCGCCACTGCCGGCCATGGCCGCGACGGCGGCGGGGCCTGCGCTGGCCGTCGCCCCGGCCAGCACTGCGCCCACAGCCACGGCGGGGACCAGCACGACGGCGGCGACAATGAGCCCCGCGAGCCAGCGGCCGACGACGATGGTCCGAAAGGGCACCGGGCTGAGCCACGTGAAAGCGAAGACGCCGGAGCGGACCTCGGCGCCCAGGATGGCGTCGCCCAGGATGAGGCAGGTGATGGGCAGGATCAGGGTGTGGGTGGCGGTGGCGCCGACACGGGCGAACGCGGTGGCCGCCCCCTCGTCGGATATCTGCGACAGCAGGCCGAACAGCACCGTTCCCACGAAGGGCAGCAGCAACAGGTACCGCCGCGTGGGCAGGCAGGCGCGAACCGTGTACTTCACGATGGCGGCCAAGGGCGCGCCGGGGCGAGTCGACGTCGTCACCGCACCAGCTCCCGGAACAGGCTTTCCAACGAGTCGTCGAGCGGCCGTACCTCGCGGAGGCGCACGGCGAGCCTTCGGGCCACCGGCGCCACCGCGGTGGCCAGGTCGCCGGCCCGGGTGGTGGTCACGACCAAGCCCGCGTCGGTGAGGCTGACGCCAGCCACGGTGTCGACCTCCAGCAGGGCGGCGGCCAGGCGGCGGGGTTCGTCGGCCCGGACCAGGACATGCCGGGGACGGTCGTCCATGGCGTCGCGGATAGCCCGGTGGTTGCCCGCCGCCGCCAGTCGCCCGTGCACCAGTACCAGCACCCGGTCGGCCAGTCGCTCGACCTCGGAGAGGACGTGCGAGCTGACGATCACCGTTCGTCCGTCGGCTCCCAGGGCTCGGAACAGGGCGATGAGGCTGGCCCGCTGGACGGGATCGGCGCCGTTGAGCGGCTCGTCGAGCACGAGGACGGTCGGGTCGGTGACCAGGGCGGCGGCCACCTTGGCCCGCTGGCGCATGCCCTTGCTGAAGCCGGCCAGGCGACGGTCGGCGGCGGCCAGCATGTCGACGGTCTCGATCGCCCGGTCGGCGGGGCCTGCGCCGCGGACGCCGTGAAGTTCGGCGACGTAGCGCACGAGCTGGCGGGCGGTGAGTTGGCCGGGAACGGCCTCGTCCTCGGGGACCAGGGCGATGCGACGGTGGACGTCGCGATCGTCGCGGGGATCGCGCCCGTCGACTCGAACATGGCCGGCATTGACGCCTACGAGCCCTGTAATGGCCCGCATCAGCGTGCTCTTCCCGGCGCCGTTCGGGCCGAGCAGGCCGGTAACCCCGGGCCCGAACGAGCAGCTCAGCTCGGAGAGGGCCACCTTCTGACCGAACCACACCGATGCGTCCCGGACCTCGACGGTGGCGTCGGCGACGAAGGCGGGGTCGCTGGCGTGGGGCGCCGGACCGATGGGCCGGGCGGCGGCGGTCGCCTTGCTCATCGTTCCACCCTCTGGCCACGGTGCCGCCACGAGATGCCGCTTCGATGAGCGCTCATGTCTCCGCCGACCGGTAGCGGCTGAGGATGATACCGATGCAGCCGGCGACGACGGCGAGGTAGCAGCCCAGGGCCAGTGCGCCCCCGCCGGTGACGCCGGACAACGACGATCGCCTGCCGATGTGGCCGAGGAAGACGAGGTCGCGGACCTGCAGGGGCAAGGACAGGATGTTGAGCAGGGCGGCGGGATGGCCGCCCGAACCCGCTCGTCCCCGGGCGCCGATGAGGATGGCCGAGACGGTGGAGGACACCAGGGTCACGCCGAGTGTCGTCGCCCCGGCCACGATGCGCCGCCCGGTCAGCGAGGCGATGGCCACGCCCAGCAGGGCGTAGAAGATGGCAAGGGCGGCGACGGCGGTCGGCACCTGCCACAGCACGGCGGTGTTGGCCCGCAGGTAGTCGAGGGCGCCCTTGCTGACCAGCATCTGGCCGACGTAGAGCACGACCTGAGGAAGGAACGAGAAGGCGAACACGCACGTGAAGATGGCCCCGACTTTGGCCAGTGCGTAGTCGCGACCGGTCAGTTGGCGGGCAAAGATGAGGGGTAGGACCCTCTGGCGGCGGTCGGGGCAGATGATGTCGGGGGCCACGAGGGCCACGAAGAGGAGGAGCGCGCTCGAGACGCCGACGTACTCGCGATAGGTGATGAAGGCGAAGCCCTCGGCCGGGGTGTCGCGGGTGAGGTAGCCAACCCCCACGTTGACCACCGCGGGGATCACCGCGATGCCCAGCAACAGGGCGGGCGCCACCTTCTGCCGCCACGGTCGGCGCAGCCCGATGGCCCGTCGCAGCGACGTGCGGTAGAGCGCAGCCGTCGCCGCCCGCCGCCCGCCGCGCCGTCCGGCGTAGGGCCGGTAGCCGCGGTCGTAGACGGCGCCGGTGCTGGGAGCGGTCGCCCCCACTAGGTGCGGGCGCCGTGAACAAACACGTCGTCGAGCGACGTGAGGCGATTGGTGAGCCGGTACAGGGGCAGCTCGAGGCGGGCGACCGCGTCGCGGATGGTGTCGAGGTCGTCGTCACCGGCCACCGTGACCTCCACCGTCGCCCCTTCGTTCAGGGTGACGGTGAGGCCGAGGGACGTGAGGGCCCGGAAGAGGTGATCGACGCCGGCGGGACCGACGTCGACGGTCACCGTTCCCGTGCGCTGCAGCAGGGACGTGGTGGGGGCATCGGTGACCAGGCGGCCGGCGTCGAGCATCACCACGTGATCGCAGACCTGGGCCACGTCGTCGAGCAGGTGGGTGGCCAGGAGCACCGAGATGCCGAAACCGCCCAGCCGGGCCACCAGGGCCAGCATCTCCTCCCGGCCCGAGGGGTCGAGGCCGGCGGTGGGCTCGTCGAGGAGGACGAGCTGAGGGTCGGCGACGATGGCCTGGGCCAGCTTGGTGCGCTGGCGCATCCCGGTGGAGAAGCCGCCGACCGGGCGGAAACGGGCCTCGTCCAGACCGACGAGGTCGAGCACCTCGGACGCCCGCTGGCGAGCGGCGCGGACGGGAAGTCCGCCCAGCTCGCCGAAGGTGGCCACGACGTCGGCGGCGGTCTGGTCGAGGGGCAGGCAGTCGTGCTCGGGCATGTAGCCGATGCGGCTGCGCACGCCGATGGGGTCGTCGGCCACCGGGATGCCGCACACGTCGACGGTGCCCGCCGTGGGACGGCTCAGGCCGAGCAGCAGGCGGAACAGGGTGGTCTTGCCGGCACCGTTGGCGCCCACTAGTCCGACCCGGCCCTCAGGAATGTCGAGATCGACTCCGTCGAGGGCCCGGACGCCCGAGTAGGTCTTCGTCAGGCCGCGGGCCCGGACGACGGTTGTCACCGACCCGACGGTACCGGGTCGGTGACTGCGTGGCGCCACGCCGGTACACCCTCTAGGCGGAGATGGGCTGCGTCGCCGTCATCGGTGCTCTGCCCGGGCTTCATGGCGCCGCACGGTGGCGACGAGAACGGCTCCCGACATCAGAAGGGCGAGGGCGACCGACGCCCATCTTGAGAATGAATGGCCGGTCCGGGCGAGCTGACCGGGAGCGGAACTGAGCGCTGCCGATCCGTCACTGCCGCCGCCCGGGGCGGTGAACGCCGGGGTGGTGGCCACCGGGGTGGACTCCGACGTTGGCGTCGACATGGTGATCGCCGGAACCGGGACGGTGGTCGGGGTCGTGGCCTGATCGGGCGCTGCCGGCGCCTGGGTCGTGCCGGTGGTCACCCCGTTCCCCGTGACAGCGTCCGCCCCCCCTGCGCCAGGCCCGGTCGTCGGCGTCGTCGGCGTCGTGGGCAACTGGGTGGATGTGGTTGTGGGGAGCGTCGTGGTCGGGGCGACTGTGGTCGTCGTCATCGTGGGCGGAGCAGTCATGGCCGTGGTCGTGGTCGTCGTGGCCAACGTGGTCGTGGTCGTCGACCCTGTCGTCGTCGGGGGGGTGGTGGGCGGCGGCGTTGTCGTGGGGGGCGCCGTCGTCGGCGGAGCCGTGGTGGGAGGCGCGGTCGTGGGGGGCGGAGCCAGAACGTTCGTGGTCACCGACGACGTGCAGGTCACCACACCACCACCGCCGTTCCCTGAGCCGTTGCACTGGTTGATGGTGACGGGGATCGCGGCGGAAATAGTCGAAGGCGTCACCGTGCATTGCACCCGCATGGTGCCCCCGCCGCCGTTGCCGGAATTGTTGCACTGGGTGATGGATGCATTCGAAGTATTGCCGATCGGAGTACACGCTACAGTCGGTTGGGTGCCACCTCCCGTTCCGGATCCGTTGCATTGATTGATGGTGGCTGGCGAGGTCACCGGGGAGCCGGTGATGTTGTTGACGATCTGGACGTTGCAAGTGACAGTTCCCCCTCCACCGCTCCCGGCGCCGTTGCATTGATCGACGGAGGTGACGAGGTCGGTCGATGGTGTCGTCGTGGTGGTGCAGGTCGGCTGGGCGTTCGCCGCTCCGCTGCAGACGGTGAGCGTCGTGGTGGAGCTCATCACACCGGTGCCCAGGTCCACAGTGTTGGTGACCGTGACATCGCACTGCACGTTGAGGCCGCCTGTGTTCCCGACACCGTTGCACTGGTTCACCGCCACCGGGGCCGCGCCGGCCGACGTGATTGTCGCCGGCACCCATTGCGCGATCAGCCATACCGCCAAAAAAATAACGCCAAGAATACGAGCGGGTCGACTCACAGCTACCACATTCAGCCTCGTTACTCCTCGGGTCGAGCCGGATACGCGCCCCGGCGGCACAGGAGGGCGGAAGCCAAGGATCCCCGCTCGCCTCTCTCCATCATAGAGGGGCCGAACAGCGCACCAAGGCAGAGATGCGTTCCCAACAAAATTTGCGCGCCCACTGCCTAGGCTATTTCCCAACGACTCGCCTCTCTGGCTGCGCACGGTGGGCAGAGCAAGTCGGAGAAGGAGGGTGGACGGCCTGTTCGTACGCCGCAAAGGGTGGAGATGGTGAAGGATCTTTCCATCCCGGACCGTCCGGCGGGAGGCGCTTCTGGGCGAGTGGGCGCGTCGCCCTGGGGAACCGAACCGGGACTGATCGGCCGGGCCGGGATCCTCGAGTCAGCCGATGGAGCCCGGGCCCTTTACGTCCAAATACAGCTCCTCCATTTCCACAAGTACTTCAGCTCCTTTCTCGATGGCGAAGTCGGGCTCAAGGCAAATGGCGCATTCGTCAGTGCCGCTCGCCTGAGACAGCCCCAGGACGACGCCGGCGCCCACCTCCGTGGCTGCGTCGCGCAGCCTGAGGTCAACGAGTTGCCAGAGTCGAACGATGAACGGATCAACCGCGGCGGCGAGCAGCTCCTAAGCCGCGTCGCTCGCTTCAACGTAGCCACGACCGCGCTGATGTCCCGATTGGGCACCAACCTCAGCCGTCGACACCGATTCCAGGGCGGTAGTTGTTGCCGACGACACATGGGCCACAACCCGCTATTCTGGTGTGCGCGCCAAACTGGCCGAGCGGTCCGGTCGGGTCGCGGTCATTTTCGGAGTTCCGATGGAGGAGTGCCCGGCATGTGCGGATCGCTACCTCGCCTGGGAAGTGGCCGAGAAGCTCGACGCGCTCCTCGGCGCCATGCTGGCTGGTGATGTCGAAGTCGCCACCCGCCACTTCGAGGTCACGACCGCTGCCTGAGCGGCCACCGCGTCGAACCACCCCTTCAGCGAGTGGGGGCAACCTTCTCAGACCCCCGGCTGACCGCGGCCGTGGTCGATCGCCTCACGTTCCGGGCCCACATCATCGAGACCGGCACCGACAGCTACCGCCTGCGCATGTCCCGGGCCAAGAAGAAGAAGCCGTGCGCACCCTCACGTCCGTCCCCACCCTGGGCCTCGCCGATAACTGTATGGACATCCGCCATCGCGGTGGGGCCAACTCGAGTCATCATGCTCATAGCCGGCTGCGAGCCGGGCTCGACGATCAGCCGCCCGAAACGCGGTTCACCCAGTCGAAGGACCGGCGCGCTGGTCCGGAAGTTGGTAGTGAGCCGGTGGACGCTCCCTCCCAACCGGTCGCGGGTAGTGAGGAAGACCTCGATTTCAGCCCGCCGGAACCGATAGATCGACTGCTTCGGGTCGCCCAACAAAGAACAGGCGTCCCGGTTCGACTCGTGCATCCCGCCAGTCCCCCGTCTCATCGGCGGCGCGCGACGCCTGGTGTCAAGGGACAGCGAACCCGCCGTTTCGAGGGCGGCCGCAACGGGCCGATCGGCCTCGTCGACGCCCGTGGCACCGACGACGATGGTGAGCGGTCCTCGACTGGCCAGGGCGCGGAGGAACTCCGCTCCGCCCGCTGGCATCCGCTCGGGCAGGTACATGTCAACACCGGCCCAAAACTGGCCCCTTTGCAACGGTGATAGGGGGTCAGTATTCAGGCGGTGGCGATAATCGCGTCGAGCGCATCGGGACCGACCCGGCCAGCTCGCGCTGCGCGGCAGTGAGCGCCAACTCGGTGCCGGGATAGGCGGCAACCGGTGCCAGGACGCCCGGCTCCGCTGCGAGTGCCGCCCGTACCGCCTGGAGGACCACAGGCGCCGAGACCGGCCGAGGACGCCCAGCCGCCGCCAGCGTTGGTCCGCCGAGCCGCTCAGCGAGGCGGTAAGCGTGAGGAAGGTCGTCCCGGCGATGCCACTGTGTCGGGCCAGCTCTCGGCGGGTCGCTACAGCGGCGTAGTTGCTCGGCACTACCACGGTCACAGCCGCCAATGGATCGCCAGCCTTGCCGCGTGTACCCGATCGGCCAGGAGCGCCACCGCCGGTTCGCCGTAAGGAACTCGTATCGTCTCTACCACTCGCCGCAGGCTACGACCGGCGCGTGGCGAAAGGGGTCGTCCCTACCGGTCGTCGCGGGCTGCCACCGACAAGCTGCGCTGGTGGACGGCGACGTGTCGTGCCACACCCAGCGGAAAACAGGGCGTAACAGGGGTCAGCAGCGGTCCGTCCGGAAGTAGCTCCTGACTGCGGTTTTGTACGAAACTGCCGGTGGAGGTGACGCAACTTCCTTCCAACCCTGACCACCCGGCGTACGGCCTGCTGACCAGACTAAAGCCCGGGGGTCGCCGTCGTTTCCCTCGTGAGGACCAATGAGACGGGATTGTCGGCTCAGGCCGGCCCGTCAGATGGCCCGCTCACGGTACAGCTCATCCAGCCACGGGTACCCGGCTTCAACCTCGGAGCGGATTAAGCCCAGCTCATCGCTCGGCAATGCCAGCTGCGTCAGAGTCCTCAGGAAGTCAGCCCGAAGTTCCTTCGGCGTTCGGTACCCATTGGCCCAGTGCTGTTCAGCCAAGCGCCAGCAGCGCAGCAGGGCGCCCTCGCGGGTGGCGGTGACGGCCCTGAGGTTGTCCGGCGACAAGCTGTCCAGCTTGGGGGAGTAGCTCAGCCACTGACCGTGGTTGTCCAGCTCCTTGGGGCCGAACAAGTCGACGAAGTACAGCTCGTTAGTTCCGGCCTGCAGCACCACGTTCGCCAGCTTCAGGTCGAGACCATGCGGCAAGCGGGTCACGACCTGTCCGCCAACATTCTCTCGGCTGAGCCGGTCAGCGGGGTAGCCATAAAGCGTCCGGACGACCTCACTGACCAGGAACCACTTCCGGAAGTTTGGTTCCGCCGGACTAACCAGCAGCTTCTCGCCATCACCACCGGCAATGAACTGCTCGTAGGCGAAAATCTGGTGTTCCCCCGGTAGCTCTGCCACTCGGGTGTAGAGCAGCTTCGGTAGCTGCCAGCCGGCCTCCACCAGTGACTGGCGGTAGGGCGTAAGGCGGGCGTTGAACGTGGCCGCCTCGGCCTCGTCCAGACCCTTGCCGGCACCCATCCGTTTCCACAGCACCTGGTAGGTTTCGCCGGACTGTTCGTACTCCAGAATGCAGACCCGGGATTGGCGGCCCTGAGACAGCCCGGCCTCGGTCGCGCCGACAATCCGAAAGCTCAGCCCCGGCTCGTGCTCCTTGAGGAGCTGCAGCTCCTCGGCGGTTACCTGTTCAGCGTGTCTTTCGTAGCGATCGGCATGTTGTTCAGACATCAAATATTGCCTTCATTGTGGCCCTATTGAAACATTTGCGCTTCAAAGCCGAAGGTACCATCATACGGCTCGACGTAGCTGCTCGTGGAGCAGGACACCGCCTTCGTGCTGCTTGATGAGCTGGCCAAACTAATGTAGTACCTCAGTTTTCAACTTCACACTTCGGCACGTGCGACTCGACCTCGCCGCACCTTCTCCAGGATTGATTCGGCACTTGCCGTCCATACGAACGGCTTTGGATTGTCGTTGCTGGCCTGAAAATACTCGTCGATAGGGGCGACCAGGCGGTGACGGTCGAAGCACTGGCCGGTAACCACTCCGGTAAGCACGTTCAGAGCCGCGAACAATGTCGTCGTGCCGTTCCGTTCGGAGGTGACGATCCACAAGGTCGAGTACGTGCCCATCGCGGATCGGGACGCGCTCATGGCCGCGTAAAAAAGTCGCAGGCGCTCCTGAACGAACTCGCCGAGCCGGCGCACCGCCGGTTGCTCGAGGTTAAAGTCACAGGTTGGGGGTCCGCTGGCTATGCGAAGAGCCCGCGGATGTCGTCGGCCGTGATACCGCTCGCGAACACATCCCCGTCGTCCATCACGCCCTTGAACAGCAATGCCTTGCGCCGGGCCAGGGCGACGACCTTCTCCTCGATCGTGTCCTTGGCGATCATCCGGTACACCATCACCTGACGTGTCTGGCCGATGCGGTGGGTGCGGTCGATCGCCTGGTTCTCGGTGGCCGGGTTCCACCAGGGATCGAGCAGGAAGCAGTAGTCGGCCTCGACCAGGTTCAGCCCGACGCCGCCGGCCTTGAGGCTGATCAGGAATGCGGGGTCGTCGCCGCCTCGGAACCGCTCGATCACCTTTTGCCGTGATCGCGTGCGACCGTCGAGATAGCAGTAGGACACGCCTTCCCGATCGAGGCTCTCGCGCACCTTGGTGAGGAAGGACGTGAACTGGCTGAAGACGAGCGCCCGATGGCCTCCACCGATGACATCGACGAGCTGCTCGGTGAGCGCGCCGAGCTTTGCGCACGGGACGGCGTGGTGGCGCTCATCGACGAGCCCGGCATGCAAGCTGAGCTGGCGGAGCAACGTGATCGATCGCAGGATCGTGAAGCGGTTGCGGTCGAAGTCGCCAAGCAGACCGAGGACCCTCTGGCGCTCTCGTTGGAGATGGGTGTCGTAGAGCTTGCGGTGGCGCGGGTGAAGGTCGACCTCGAAGGTCTGCTCCTGCTTGGCCGGCAGGTCGCGGGCGACGAGTTCCTTGGTACGACGCTTGACGAGCGGCTTGATCCGCCGGCGCAGACGAGCCAGGCGCTCGCCATCGCTGTGGCGCTCGATCGGGCGTGCGTACTGCTCGGCGAAGCGCTTCGGCTCGGGGAACAGGCCGGGTGCAGTGATCGACAGCAGCGACCAGAGCTCCATCAAGTTGTTCTCCATCGGGGTGCCGCTCAGCGCGAGCTTGAACGGCGTAGCGAGCTCGCGAACGCAGCGGTACGACTTCGCCTGGTGGTTCTTGATGTTCTGCGCCTCGTCGCAGATCACGCCAGCCCAGCTCACCGCGCCATAGACGTCGGGCTCGATTCGCAGCAGCGTGTAGGTCGTGACGACCACGTCCGCCTTGGCGATCTCGTCAATCCTGCGCCCAGACTTGGCGAACGTGTCGGTCACCGCCTCAACGCGCAGGGTGGGGGCGAACTGCGCCGCCTCGCCGACCCAGCCCGGCACGACGCTCGTCGGAGCGATCACCAGGAACGGTCCGACGTCGGGGTCGCGGTCGCGAGCGTGGCAGATCAGTGCCAGGGCCTGAAGCGTCTTGCCCAGTCCCATGTCGTCGGCGAGAATCCCGCCGAGCCCAAGTTCCCAGAGGCAGGCAAGCCAGGCGAACCCCTCGCGCTGGTAGGGCCGTAGGTCGGCGAGCAGCGTGGCGGGCGGCTCATGGTCGGTGATGGCATCGAGCTCGAGCAATCCCTTCACCTGCGACTGCCACGCCCGAGCCTGATGGGTCACGACGCCGAGTGCCGCCAGCTCAGCCCACAGTCCGGCCTGGTAGCGGCTGATGCGCAACGGGCCTGAGGGCGAGTCGACCAGCGCGCGGGCTTCCTCGATGAGCTCGCGCAAGGACTGCAGCCGGGCATCGTGCAACGAGAAGTGGGCGCCATCGGGGAGCAACATGTCGGGCTCGCTGCTCGCCAGTGCGACGAACACGTCGGCGAAGGGCAGCAGGCGACCTTCGACGGTGATGGTCACGCCCAGGTCGAACCAGTCATGCTCGCCCTGGATTTCGCCGGTGGAGACGCCGATCTCGAGGGACCCTGCAACATCCCTATAGTCGGCCGGCTCACCCTCGATCTCAACGGCGATGCCCGCCAGCCCCGCCAGGCTGGGCAAGTGATCGGTGGTGAACCGCATGCTGTCAAGGCCGTGGAGCGCAGCCGGCTCGTCGCGCGGCCTACCTCGGTCATCGACCAGGCCGAAGCGTTCAAGGCCGGTCTCGACCAGGGATGTGCCGGCGAGGATTGTTCGCTCTGTGTCGAGGTCGCGAAAGCCCCTACCCAGTTCACTTGCCGTCAGCGGAGCATGGCTCGTGGTCCCGCCGATCTGGTACGCCCACTCCCACGTGAGGTCGACGGTGTGTGGCGCGCTGTAGCGGGCGCGCAGCAGGAGCGAGGGCGGCGACACCTCCGGTGGGGTGAACGACCCGTCCGACGACATGACGGTCGCGACCCGCGCCAGCGCGGGGCACAGCTCCTCGGAGAAGCGGCGGAGGTCGGTCGCCGGGATCACGAGCGATCCGCCGTCGAGCAGCATCCGTTGCAATTGTTGGGCGACCGGTCGAGCGAGGCGCACCATGCGCAGCGGCCGGCTGTCGATATCGCCGGGCCCAGGCTCGGCGCACACGATCCCGTGGCCGTCGCCGCTCGGACCGAGGAACACCAACGGCTCGAGGCCCACTGCGCCGTCGCCGTCGATGCGTAGCCGGCCGCGCACCTCTGAGTCGGCGCCGGCGGGCTGCGTGACGTCGAGCTGGACCTCGCCGTGAACGTGACGCGCCAGCTCTCCGAGACTGCTGCGCGCGTGGATGAGCGGGAGGCCGATCCGCGCCGCCTCGTCCAGCATGGACCACAACTGGGTTCCGTAGTCGCTCAGATCGAGCGTCTTCTCCGCCCCATAGCTTCCGTAGCTGTACGAGAACGTCCGTCGCTGACTGGCCTGGCGGATCGCGTGCAGCTCGCTGACCAGCGCCAGATGATCGGGCCGGAAGCCTGCGTTCTTGACGTGCCAGGTGTCAAGGCCACTCCACGCCATCGACCCGTTGATCCAGCCACCCCGTGCCCCCGGCCGCATGAGACGACCAAGCAACCGCCGCCCGCCGCGCTCGCCCGCACCGCCCCTGTGCATCGCCAGCTCGATGGCCATCGGTGTGCCGGAGACCCGCGCCTCCGGCGGATCGACCAGCGCGCGCAGCGGCACCTCCCACGATGGCAGCGGTGAGGAGGTGTTGACTGGGTGCAACGGACGCTGTCCCGGTTCAAGCCACGGAAGGCCGAGGTCGGTGGCGGCCACGACGATCGCCGGGACGTGCTTGCAGTTGTAGCCCATGGGGCAGCTGCATTCCCCGTCCTCGAACGTCAGCGCTCCGCTGCCCACGGAGGTGAAGTACGCGGCGGTCGCATATACCGCTCCGTGACCGATCACCGATCCTGTCAGCGCCTGCGTGTGCGGGTTCCACTCAAGCTTGACGACCCGGCCCTCGCGCGCGTACGCGAGGCCACGCTCGAAGGACCGCTCCCCCACTACCGCCTCGATCTCTCCCAGATCGATCTTTCCCAGCTCACAGTCCCGAGGATCGGTCATCGTACTCGCCACTGGCCGAACGTAGCCCCTGCTGCGGACCGCCGGGTGGATCTCGGCGTGCCTCGTGAGTGAACAATGGGCCGCTCGTGGCCACGAACGGGGGGGCAGCTCGGCACACACTGCTACAACCCTGGCCGCACCCCAGCCCGATGGCGGCTGATCGGCGTGTCGTCCGAGTATCTCCGGCGTGCTGTGTGCAGCTTGACGAGCGGCTCGGGAGCCACCCGCGGCGACGCTGGCCATGCGTCCGCAACTGAGTTGCTGGTCATCGACCTCCCTGCGATCGTCGAGCGCTTCGCAACGGACCTGAGGGCTGCCCGAGTTCATGGAAGGCGTTGGGTGGCCAGCGTGGTGGTCGTCATAGGACGGCTCGTTCGTCGTTCTCGTTCGTTCCGTTGCCGTGTGCGGCCTTCTCGTCGCCGACGACGCTGTTGAGCTGATAGGCATCGAGACCGATCCTTGACGGCGGTTCGAACGTCGGCCGTCAGGATCCTTCGGAGTGGAGGTGGTGCGACTACTTTCCAACCCTGACCACCCAGCCTTCGAGGTCATGGCGGGTTGGCCGTGCCACGACGGACGTGAGAGGCCGGGGAACGAGACCCGGTGTTACGATGTATGACAAATGGCTGACGACAAGGGTCCGGCGTGGCTTCCGGACAGCGGAGCCGTTCTCACGCGGGCCGATCTCGCTGCGGTATTCGTTGCGCTGAGGGCGGTCATCGCCGGCACGGAACCTGACGAGCCCAACAGAGCGCATGCCGTGAGCATCGCGTACGTGATCTCTGAAGCGATCGACCGGATGGGAGGTGTGGAGTGAACAAGCCACGCGGAGTGAAATGGCTCGAGGACGAGACTGGGCAGGTGCTCGACGGAGTAACGTCGGTCAGCGAGGAGGGGCGCCACCTCTCTGTTCGGCTGCCCGGTCGTCTAGTGGTCGAGTTGGAGCAGTTGGCTGCAGAGCGAGGAGAAACCATTTCTCAAGTCACCCGTCGGCTCATCACCGAAGGGCTGGCTCGGAGGAGCGTCCCTGACCGTGACGCTCTCGACCTCGCTATTGCGACCTTGGAGCGGCTCCGGAGCGGCATGAGTTCTCCTGCAGCGTGAGTTGGGTCGGCCGGGAAGCGATCGGACAGCCGGCAACGCCTTTCACCAGCCAAGACGTTGTAACAACGATAACGGCGAGTGGAGGTGAGCGGATTCTTTCCAACCCTGACCACCCCGCGCACGGCCTGCTCATACGACCCTCAGCCACGCCTTACCGTGGCACAGCGAGGGCGGCGACCTCCTCAGGATCAACCCAGTCGTAACCCAGTTCGTCTCGATCGGTGGTGAGCTCGCCATGCCGGATCGCCAGGAATATGACCGTTCCCGGCACCCCGGTCCGGCGTACGGCCTCGGTCACCTTGACGCGTTCTGCCATGATGTCCAGCGTACCCAGCTACTCGGGACTGCGCCGATCAAATCGTTCACGCACCATCCTCAGGGTCTGCTCGATCAGAGCGAGGCTCGACAGCGCGTCCGTGGCTCCGGTCAGATCGGACGCTTCGCTGAGCACCCACAGGATCTGCGCCACTTCCTGCTCCGTGAAGCGGATCTCGATCTCGGCCATGTGCCGAGGTTACGCCGACACCACTCGTCCGAGGTCGTTTGGGCGGACCAACGCTGACGAGCGCGCGACCCGGTTCGAACGTCGATCATGGGTCCTTCGGATTGGAGGTGGTGCGACTTCTTTCCAACCCTGACCACCCAGCAGCCCGGCTAGTCCAGGAGCCTCGGCGAGCGGCGTCTGGCACCTTGACGCGCTCGGCCATCGCTCCAGCACGTTCGCTCAAGCGGTACGGTGAGGACGGTGCCTGACGATCGCATCTGGACCGCCTCCGAGCTTGAACGGATGACGCCTGACGAACGGCAACGGCTGTTCGACGAGCGAGTCGTCACCGATCTGTCTCAGGTCGATCCGGACTTCCTCGAAAGGGTTCGAGCTAGAGGTCGCTCCCTCCTTGAAGAGCGTGGCTTGATCGCCCGGCAGGGGGATGGTGGCTGACCGGCGAGTTGTCCGCGTCTCTGCAGCATTCTTCGATCAACTGGACGAGCAGCTCCAGACTGAACGCGGTCCAAGCGGAGAGCCTTCGGCTGCTGATTTCGTCGTCATGGAACTCCCAAGCATCGTCGAGCGCTTTGCCTTGGAGTTCGACCGGCTCCCGCAAACGATCGAAGGCTTGCCAGGCGCCCGAATGGTCATCGCCCCCGGCCTGCTTGTGCGAGCGTTCGCTGTCTACGGGGTCTTGGTCACGGACGATGTGATCGAGCTTGTAGGGATCATCATCGAGTACTGAAGGCCGCCGTCCCCGGCAGGTCCGAAGCCTCGGTCAGCACCCAGACGATCTCACCCACGGCCAGGTTCGGTGTAGCGGATCTCAGTATCGTCCACGCGGCGACGCACGCCGTGACGTCGGTTGGAACGTCGGCCATCAGGGTCCTTCGGAGTGGAGGTGATGCAACTTCTTTCCAACCCCGACCACCCAGCGGCAGCGATGATCAGCCCCTTCCAGGAGCGACCAGCGGTAGACACTTCAACGTGAACGCTGAGACGGGGCGTGTCGTCTTCCGAAAGAACAGCATGCCCGTCCGACCTCGGCAGGTCGACGTAGGCGTCGAGCAGGAAGTTGTCAAACCTCATGAGTACGGGATCAGTTGGATCAGCCAGGCACCGGGTCCCCATGCTCTACAGTCACGAACATTTGTTCGACCGTCGGTCCAGTCCCATGGTAAAATGACCGAGACATAATAGGAGGCATCAAATGGCCGATCCTCGCGCCTTCACCAGTTTCGACTTCGATCACAATCTGACTGAGAAGACTCTCTTCGCCGGCCAGTGTAAGGACAAGTCGCCGACGCCGTTCGTGGTGGCGGAT
>JBBSIS010000004.1:0-35005 GCA_038231955.1 Acidimicrobiales bacterium | reverse complement strand
TTACGCTCCTGCGAACTGGCCGAACCCGGCCGGTAGGCGCACGCCTGCCGGGAGGTTCAGACCCGACAGCAGGCCGCTGATGTTGGGAAAGCCGAACCCACTGGGCAGGCTCACCCCGACAGGAAGGAGCGCAGTCGTCAGGTCGCGGAGACCGGTGGGCTGGCGCAACGCTGCGAGGAGGTCGAGACCGGAAGGCATACCCGCCCGGGTGGCCGGGTCGATGACGTTGATGAACCCGATCATGCCCAGGTCGTAGTGCCGGGTCCCGTCCTCCTCGGGGATGGGACAGAAGTAGAGGGTCTTTCCCGGCGTGAAGTCGATCTTGTCGGTCTCAGTTCCTCCCGGAGGGGCGAACACTGCGCCCTCGAAGCTGCCTCCCGGACAGGCCGCTTCAAAGACGGTCTCCGGGTCGCCGCTGTCTCCCGCCTCCTGTCCAACCCGGGTGAGCAGGGCCGACGCGTCGGCAGTCGTGGTCACGCTGCGGCTACAGACCGGCCCCAGGTTCAGAGCGAGGAAAACGTGATCGTCCTCGCTGATGTTGTGGAGGGTGACGTCGTAGGAACCCGCCCGGAGGAACACCGGCACATTCAGGAATCTGAAGTTCTCGGCCGTGACACTCAGCGGCGTGGTGGCGTTCGCGGGCGTCGCCTCGGCCGCGCCCGCAGAGGGGGCTGCAACGGTCAGCGTCGATGCCGCCATGGCCGCCGCAAAACTTGCACGGACGGTCCAGGATCGGACCAGTCGTCCAAACATCATGTGTCTGTTCCTTTCGATGGGTCTGAGGAGAGTTCCCCGCCTTGCTGAGCGCGTTCTGCGCCCCGTTGATACCTACGAGACGGTGACCTCCTTCTTCATGCCCAGCATGAAGTGGGGCGGCCCGTCGCCGTGGGTGTCCCCCATGGTGCCCTTGGACACCGTGCAGACGATCACGTACTGGCCAGGAGTCAGGCGACCGACGGTGGCGTCCGTCTTGCCCGGAGAAGCCGAGACTTCCGTGACCGCCTCGGTCTTCTGCATCCCCTGCTCCCTGGGAAGGGCGAGAATCTGGTCGAAGCTCTCGGTGACACCAGGCTTGCGCCTCAGGACGAGCATCTCGTGGTCCTCCTTGCCCGAGTTGGTCAGCTTCAACTGGACGACACCGGCAGGGAGCTTGTCGGGCAGACCGCTGAACTTGTAGTCTGTCGGCGCTGTCGGCGGGAGCAGGGACCTTCGCCCCCAGGCCAGACTCGCCGCTCTCTCCCACGTAGAGACCTCCTGGCGAGGGTCAATCGGGCGCGTCACCGCCGGAAGCTCGGAGGCCAGTACTGCCGTGCCAGCGCCGTCGGCTACTCCGGAGGTGTTGAGCGTGGCGTCGAACCGCTCGGGCTTCGGGCACGGAACTCTCGATTGCGGTTTCCACGGCCCGGCCAATCGCTTCGCCGTCTTCGACCGTCGTTCGGGGGGCCACGAAGCCCTCGACCTCCACCAGCAGCGACCGTCCCATCCAGCGGGCACGGACGTGGGCGTGGACGACACCGGCCACCGTTCCAGCGGCTTGTTCGGCGGCGCTGAGGACCCGGGGTCCACACCGTCCATGAGGTGGCCAACGAGATCGGAGGTCACCTCGTAGCCGACGTGGATGATGAAGCCGGTGATCAACAGCCCAGCAGCGGCGTCGGCCCACCGCAGACCGAAAGCGACCCCGATCAGCCCCACCATGGCCCCGGCCGACGAGATGGCGTCGAGCCAGGAGTGCTGGGCGTCGGCGACCAGCGTGGCCGACTGGATACGCCGTCCGACCTGGAGCTTGTAGCGGGCCACCAGTTGGTTTCCCACGATCCCGGCAAGGGCGGCAGCGATGCCGACGCCGAGATGTGATGTGGTCCCGTGAGTCGTGAGCTTGCGGACGCTGACGACGGCGGCGAACACGGCGCTGGCCCAGATCACCATGGCCACGCCGAGTCCGGCCAGGTGTTCGAGTGGTCACTGAAAGCAGTGACACACCAGCCTTATCCTCCCAACCTGGAACCTCGGATCGGCCCCAACTCCCCACCGACCCTTGGGTCCGGCCTACGTTGTGAGGGTCCCGGTATGGCAGCCCGCCGCAAGGGACGCAGGCGAAGCGATCGACGCTCAGACTGGCGGTGGTTCCACGAGAGGGTCAACCACGACTGTCGGTGGCCGTCCTGGCCGTCCCGTTGGTGGCGGGGCCACGGGCCAGGCCGTGGCGGCCGGACTCAACCGCAACCTTGCGCACCCGGTCCTGGTTCGTCTTGATGATGTGCTCGGGGGCGTCCTCGACGCCGACGATGCGGGTGAGCAGGTCCTCGTCGTCGTCGATGTTCAGCTTCTCGGCGATGCAGCGCAGGACCTCGCTCTGGGCATCGAGCTTGGTCTGGATGGCCCGACCCTCCCGGTTCTGAGTGTTCTGGATGATGAACACCATCAGGAAGGTGATGATCGTCGTGCCGGTGTTGATCAGCAATTGGTAGGTGTTGTTGCCGAACCCTCCGGTGACGAAGAACCCGCCGATCAGCCAGGCGAAGATCACCGCCAGGGAGATGGTGATGGCCGGGAAGGACCCGAGCCAACCGGTGATGTTGCCGACCGCCCTGGTGAGAGCGGTGCTGTGGTCGTCAGGTTGCGCTTTGACGTTCATGGCCGACCCGGTACCCACGCACGGTGCCGGAGGAACGTGCGGCTACACAGTGGGAAGCTCAGCCCCGCGCCCACGAGAGGAGCATTCTTGACCGGCCCTCGTATCCACGGTTTGGCTACCAACGCACCCTCACGTCGGGAACACGCCTTCCCCGCCCCTGCCGAGGGGGCGTGCCGGTGACCGGTGGAGGTGTCGTCTTCGTCAACCCCCGATCGGGGAAGAAATCCACCCGTCCTTCCGACCTCGCCGCCCAGTTCCCCGACCACCGAGTCGAGCAGACCCCGGCCGAGGGCCTCGCAGCCAGTATCCGCTCAGCCGTCGACGAGGGTGCGGCGTTCATCGGCATGGCCGGTGGCGACGGCACCATCCGCAGCGGTGCCGAAGCCCTTCTGGGCGGGGACGTGGCCCTGCTTGCGGTGCCAGCAGGTACCCGGAACCACTTCGCCCGCCAACTCGGCATCGACGACTTTCCCGCCGCCGTCCGGGCCGCATCGGGCAGGGTTGAGGCCGTCGACGCAGGTGAAGTCAATGGTCACTGCTTCATCAACAACTCCGCCATCGGCTCGTACCCGGAGATGGTGGAGCGCCGGGAGGCGTTCCAGCGCCGCAAGCTGCCCAAGCGTGTCGCCCAGGTCCTGGCCGACTTCACCCAGTTGGCCCGAGGCCACCGATTCAACGTGACCATCGAGGGCGTCGGCTACCGGGCCTGGATGATCTTCGTCGGCAACGGTCACTACGGCGAGGACGTGCTGGACCTGGGCTCCCGGCAGACCTTGAACCAGGGTGTGCTCGATGTCCGACTGGTGCGGGCCGATCGCGTTCTCGCCCGCAGCCGTGTCGTCGCTTCTCTCATGCTCGGACGACTCCACCGCTCCCCCCTGGTCGTGCAGCGGGTCATCTCCGAGATCACCTTCGACTTCGATACACCGACCGTCGAGGTCGCTCTCGACGGAGAGGTCGTCACCCTCGACGCCTCCCTGCATTACCGGTCACGGGCCGGGGAACTGCGGGTGCTGATCCAGCCCGAGGGCGAGGACAGCCCCCACCCGAAGGTCCTGCGTCGCCCCCACCCAGACCGTCCGAGTACACCGCCGTCGACGGCAACCTGACGCTCTCCTTCTCGATGCCGAGAACCGAAAGCGATTCCGACGGCGAGTCCGTTTGGGGATGGTCAGGCCGCCATCCCCATCACCTCCACGGCCGCGTGCTCGAACAAGTAGTCGGTGGCGGTTTGCGCCTTCGAGGCCGCTGTAAAGATGGCCGAGGAGTCGGCCCGCAGCACCCGGAGCCAGGAAGCCAGATAGGCGGCGTGGTCAGGCCGAGGTGCCGCTGAGATGCGCAGGCGGGCGCAGGTGAACGCCGCCGACAACTCGGCCACAAGTTCCTCCGCTGCGTAGGCGTCGGAGCCGAAACGGCCTACCAGGTCACGGGCCAGGCGGGACGGGTGCCCGGTCCAGTGTGCGTGCTCGTGGGCCGAGGTGGAGTAGTAGTCCGTCACTCTCTCGAACTGCTCCAACTTCGGCAGCACGATGAAGTCGCCCTTGGGTGAGTAGGCGGCCTGGTTCCCGCCGTGGCGAACGTCATCGCCGAGGCTGGTGATGAAGGTGTCGGCCGTCTCGATGCGCTCGGGTGTATCCCGTGGAAGCGCCACGGGAGGCTCCCAGCCGTCGACCTGGTCAGCGGCGAAGACGGCGAAGGAGTGCGGCACCAGCCGCCTCTCGCCCGTCCTTTTGTCGTCGACCTGACTCCACTTGACGCCATGGGTCGCCTTCTCGCCCCGGCGGACCTGGGCGTCAAGCTCGGTCCACTGGCGGTACGTCGCCCAATGACTGGACCAGCCGTGGCTGGCAGCGACCAAGCCGAGCACCAGGTGGTTGCCACCTCGGTACGCCTTCGCGGTCAGAGCGTTTACCGGCTCGCCCGCATCAGCGAAGGCTTGCCAGGGCATACGCCACCGGCCAGCACCGGCTTCGATCTGCCTGACCACCTCGGCGGTGACCGCCTCATACACTGACTTCCGATCCATGGGAGCTACCTCTCCTTTGGGTCACGGTCCGGTCGGGGTACCAGCCCCGATCGGGCCATATCTTGTCTTGTACTCTTACGGTGCCAGGAACACATGCCACTTGTCAAGGCGCTTCTTTGCGTGACAAACGGGGGTCGCTACTCCCTGTCGTTATCCTCTACAGCCTCGTCGCCTGCAACGTCTTCGAGCGAAGCTGCGAACTCCAGGATGGCGGCATAAGCATCTGCCGGGTTCTTCGGGAGAATGAGCCGATGGACGCGGTTCTCACTTGTCACTTACCGAGCCTCCTTCTAGTCAACACTCACGGTACCGGTGATCATTCCCCTGACGGCACGGATATTGCGGACCACCATGGCGGCTGTCATTCCAGAGCTAGACGAGCAAGCCGTGAGGCAGCCCAGAGACTCCGGACTACCTTCAACGCGTCCTTGGTCAAGCCCTTGGACTGGGTGTAATCGGCCGCGACCTCGATGAAGGCGTTCTGGCAACGCCTAGATGTCGAACACGTCTTCCTGGGCCTACAGGGCCGCTTCCAGGTCGACCCGCTCCTGAGCCAGGTCGAGCGTGTCCAGAGCGTTGTGGCTCTCATCCGTTCCGCGGTTCCCCGTACCATAGGCCGAGGACGGCCTGGTCACCCCCTCTCTATCAAGAATGCCTGCTCGACCCGTCAAGCTTCCTTGTCAGAGACTCTATCTTGCGGCCGATAGAGCCGACCGAGTCGTCATTCGCTTCAATCGGTTACCCGCCTATCAATGCCAGTACTGCGGGACTTTCATGGGCGTCGACTTGCTCGGGGATGGGTCTGGTCATGGGCGGGCTTGTGAGTCAGCCACTCGGCTGCCGCCTGCGGTCCGGCCCCCCGAAGTGGACGACGACCGCTGCTTCTGCGAGGCGTGACGCTGCCCGCTCCCCGCAGGAGGGCGGTGAGACGGTCGTGCAGCCACGCGGGCTGGCTTTGGGAACGGGGCCACAACTGCCAGGGCGTTTCCGCGCCCCTGCGGGCCTCCTGCCGGGCCAAGGCGGCATTCAGGTGGGGCTGGCCTCGGACACCATGTTGGTGGATGACAGCGGGGCCAGAAATGCAACAAGGAGGAGACCGTCGGGCTTTGATGGCGGTCATCTGATGGCGGCACGCGGTGACCAGGGTGGTCGATCAAGCGGAAGCATCTCATTGGGTCCGCCTCGCACCACTCGCACGTCGTGGGTTTAGTCGGTGGGTTTGCCGAACGTCCGGAAGAACTGACCGGGCCTGAAGGTCATGGGTGTGGCCCAGTCCTCGGCTGGCTCCCATGTCTTCCATCGTAGGGTCAGGCCCTGCCAATGCTTTTCGTCGAGCCGACGACCATGGACGACCCGACAGTCCATGTCCAGGCTTCGAAAACGCTCAGCGTCGCGGTCCGCGACAGGCTTGTCCATCTCGGCCTGAGAGAGGTCGATCCACTCTTCGTAGGTCACTGCGAGCTTGGGATGCAGCGACCACAGTCCCCGGCCGATGTGGGTGGCGGCTCCTGCGGCCTCCATACGGGCCAACCACCGGCTCACGTCGTTGCGGTGGGCACCGGACCAGGAGATCAGTTCTGACGCCTTCACGGGCGTCCTGAGCCGGTCTCGGGTCTCGCTGCACCAGGTCAGCCAGAGGGGACCGCGTCCCAGACTGCCTCTGGTGCTCCATCGGTCTTCGCGAAGGTCATACGCCGATGCACCATTTCGCCCCGTTGTTTCGCGTCTACGTGTATCTACGTCTTCTATCTGCGTCACATGGTTCTCTAGTAGAGAACTACTCGCGAGGTATGTATCAACGGGGCGAGATGGTGCAAGTCGTCGTCGGTACAGAAATGGCGGGAGCAGAGTGTTCCAGTGGTCCGGTCTGAGCCAGTCCACCAAGAGTTCTTCGGGAAGAGGCTCGACGGTGATCAAGCCTTCGGCCTCGGCGTCCTGGGCGAGAGCGTGTGCCGCCTTGTGGTCGAGGGCGAGAGCCTCGCCCAAGTTCCTGGACCCCACCACCTCCCGAGGCCAGACCGTCATGTACAACCTCAGCTTCCAATGTAGAGATTTTTTTATCTCTCCAGAAGTAGGGGGGTTGAACCGTTCAATGGGTTGGGGTATGCTCAATGTTGCTCCTCACCAAGGGCTAACAGGAATCCTTGAAGCGGACGGCTCGCCAGGGCCGTCCGCTTCGTATTACTCTAGATTGATCTGCCCGATATGGCCAGGGTTAGGGGCCAACTCTTGCCCTGAACCCTCGTAGCTTTCCCTGGGCAATTTGGCGTTCCGATGGGCCTATTGACCTAAATCCGACGAGTGGCGGGAGTTTGTGCTGTGCCGGGAGTTCGGCTGGACACATGACCAGTACGAGGACCAGCCCGGTGGACGCCCTCATACCGCTTCATTCGAGCGCCTTGGGTACCGTGCCATCAGCGAGAGTCGCTCGCTGGCCAGGACCCGGGGGCTATCTCGTCTCCTCGCCCTCGCTGTAGTGCACCGGGGAACGTTCCACCGGTCGTTGCCGATGGTGGCCGGTGTGACCAGAACCTGCGCGGCGCTCACTAGCTCGGATGGGTCTGTGCCGGGGACCTGGCCGTCCTATCCACCTGTCGGCGTCTGCTTCCTTACCTGGGCCGCCAGGGCTGTAACCCGGGAACATGATCAGGACGCTGGCTGTGGCCCCCGACCAAGGTGGCCTAGGGCCTCCTCGATGGCCTCCCTGGTGCGGTCCTCGTCGTCGGGCCACAGGTGGGCGTAGGTCTCCAAAGTCTCGGTGGCGGTGGCGTGCCCCAGGCGGGCCTGGACCACCTTGACGCTGAGGCCCTTGCGGATCAGGAGGCTTGCGTAGGTGTGGCGGAGATCGTGCATCCCGGTGCCCTCCCGCAGACCGGCGGCCCTGGCCGCCTTCCGCCACATCTCCCCGAAGCTGTTCCGGCGGATGGCCTGGCCCTTGTCGTTGGTGAAGATCAGGCCATCCGGCCCCTGGGGATATGTCGCCAGATGGTCGGTCAGGGTGTCGAGGACGATCGCCGACACCGGCACAGTCCTGTAGCTGGCGTCGGTCTTCGGCGGGGCCAGGTGAGGAGGAGTACCGGCGTGGAGCACGATCTGGCGATCGACGGTGACCGTGCCGCGCTCGAAGTCCACTCTGTCGACGGTGAGGCCGAAGCACTCGCCCTGTCTCAGGCCGCTCCCCGCAGCCAGGACCACCATGGCCCGGTACCGGGGTGCCACGGCCTCGGCCATCTTCTCGACCTGCTCGACGGTGAAGGGCACCACCTTGTTCGGCTCCTGGCGGGGAAGCTTGATGTTGACGCAGGGGGACTCGGGGATGAGCTTGTCGCCCACCGCGGCCCGGAGGATGGCGACGACGTACCGGTAAACGACTTCGACGGTGCCGGGGGCCAGGGTGGTGCTGAGCTTTTTAACCAGGCCCTGGATGTCGCTCCGGCTGATGGCCCGAAGCTGCTTCCTGCCCAGGATGGGCAGGACGTGCAGCCGCAGGTTCCCCTCGACCTGCAGGGCGGTGCCCCGGCTGTGCACCTGGTTGGCGGTCCACTTGGTGGCGAAGTCCCCGAAGGTCACCTTCCCGGCGGCGGGGTCGATGTAGGTCCCTTGGAGCGCAGCCGCCTGCATCATCGTGGCGTACCGCGTCGCCTCGGCCTGGGTCGGAAAGGTCTTGGACCGGCTCCTGCGCCCGGGGATACGCCATCGCGCTACCCAGCCCTTGCCGTTTGCCGACCTGCGCGCTTTTGCCATGGGCCGAAGGTACCGGATGAAATGGTCCTGGTGTCACAGCGGTGTCACAGAAGCCCCCTCTAACCTCAAAGGTGCAGGTCAGAGGGGTTGATGACGGTGAGTCGGCCTGTAGGCGGGGTTCTGTCCGTCGCCCGGGGGCGGCGGGGTGACCATCCATCTATGCGGCCTACCTGGGGAGCGTGACTCTTGCGAGGCACCGGGCGGGCACCCATCCCCTGTTCGGCCTTGCTCCGGGTGGGGTTTGCCGAGCCGTCCGGGTCACCCCGGGCGCTGGTGCGCTCTTACCGCACCGTTTCACCCTTACCTGTGGCCCGTTGCCGGGCCCATCGGCGGTCTGTTCTCTGTGGCACTTTCCTGCGGATCGCCCCGACTGGTCGTTAACCAGCACCCTTCCCTGTGGAGCCCCGACCTTCCTCGACCCGGTCGATGCCGGGCCGCGGCCACCCGGCCGACTCACCGTCGGCCCCACTATCGCGCACCCTCAGAACTCGAGCGCCGACAGCTCCGGGATCCACCCACGGGCCCGGTCGCAGGCGTCCCGCCACCGGGCCCGGTCGGTCCGCCGGCCCGGCGACACCACGGCCTTCGGCGACCATGTGGCCGCCACCTCCTCCTCGTCGGCCCACATCCCCACCGCCATCCCGGCCAGGAAGGCGGCGCCGAGCGTCGTGGCCTCCAGCACCGGTGACACCTCGACGGGGCGCTGGCAGGCGTCGGCCAGGGCCTGTACGAACACCCCGTTGGCGCTCATGCCCCCGTCCACCCGGAGCACGGGAATGGTGAAGCCGCTGTCGGCCTCGGCCGCGGCCAGCAGGTCGGCGCCCCGGTGGGCGACGCCTTCCAGCACGGCACGGACGATCTCAGGCCGGCCCGTCCCCCCGGTCAGGCCGACCAGCGTGCCGCGGGCGCCGAAATCCCATGCCGGCGTGGCCATCCCGAGCAGGGCGGGCACGAACCACACGTCGCCGGCGTCGTCGCACGCAGCGGCGACGGCCTCCGACGCCGCCGCGTCGACGATGATCCCCAGGTCGTCGCGCAGCCATTCCACCGCCTGCCCCGCGGTCAGCATGAACGCTTCGACGCCCCACGTGACCCGCCCGCCTCTCCGCCAGGCGACGATCGGGAAGCACCCCTGGGGCCCACGCAGGTCGAAGGCGGGCCGCGTCGCCCCCAGGCACAGGTCGAGCATGCCGCCGGTGCCGAAGGTCATCTTGGCCAGCCCGGGCCGGGTGCAGCCCTGCCCGATCAGCGACGCCTGCTGGTCCCCGGCGATGCCGGCGATCGGAGGACCACCAGGCAGGGCCGTGGCCGCGCCGACCACACCCGAGGAGTCCACGATGGTGGGCAGGACCGACGTCGGGATGCGGAGCGTGTCGAGGGCGGCGTCGTCCCAGCCCGATCCGTCCAGGCGCATCAGACCGGTGACACCCGCATTGGACAGGTCGGTGACATGCGTGGTGCCGCCAGACAGAGTCCAGGCCACCCACGTGTCCACGGTGCCGAAGCACAGGTCACGCGACCGGTCGGGGTCGGCCACGTCGAGCAGGAACGCCAGCTTGGTGGCCGAGCTGCTGGGCGAGAAGCGGAACCCCTGAGCCTGCAGACCCAGGCACATCATCACCGTCCGCTGGTCCTGCCAGCCGACGCCCGGCCCCACCGCCTCGCCCGTGGCCCGGTCCCAGAGAATGGTCGTGGCCCGCTGGTTGGCGATGCCCACCGCGTCGACCGGGCCGCCCGTGTCGATGGCGCCGCGGGCCACGTCGAGCACCGCCTCCGCCAGTGCGATGGCGTCGAGCTCCACGAATCCGGGGGCAGGGGTCGACGGCAGCACGTCGCGTCGGTGCGCATGGGAGACGGTGGCGTCCGGGCCCACGATCGACGCCCGCACGCTGCTGGTCCCCACGTCGATGACCAGAACGCGTTTCACCGATCGCCGGACATCGGACGTCGTGCCGCCAGGTACCCGCCGAAGATGCCGGCCGACGAGGCCATGAGCAGGTGGAACACGAGGGAGACCGGGTTGGCCTGCTCCCGGCCGAGGGCCAGGCGCACGCCGACCACCACGACGACCACGATCAGCAGGCCGGTGATGGCGGCCAGAGCCCCGTGGGTCAGAGGTGACCGCGGCTGGTGGCGGGCGGCGACCCATCCACCGGTGCCCAGCCCGCCCAGCAGGACGAAGTAGGCCGGCAGGCTGGCGTTGAGATCGCTGAGCGAGGAGATCACCTGGGCGACGACGACGGCCGCCGCACCCACGGCCGCGCCCACGACGGCCCCGGCGGTCACCGCCGCCCGGTCGACGTCCACCTTCACGGCGCCGGCCATCCCGGCTCGCCGAACGGATCGGGGAGGCCCAGCTTGCCCGGGTTGAGGACGCCCGCCGGGTCGAGGGCGGCCTTGAGGCCGGCGAGCACACCGTGGGCGGCGCCCAGTGCGGCGGGCAGGAAACGGGCCTTGGCCAGCCCGATGCCGTGGTGGTGGCTGAGGGCGCCGTCGTGGCGCAGCACGGTCGCGGCGGCGGCGTCCCACGCCCGGACGTACCAGGCGAGGCCACCCTGGCCGGCGAAGGTGAGGTAGATGCACGCGCCATCGCCGTAGGCGTGGGACAGGTGGCCCGACGCCCACACCGTCCCGGGCACCGCGTTCACCGCAGTCCGCAGGTCCTCGTACAGCGGGCCGAGTGCCGACCAGCGGGCCGCCACCTCCATGGTGTCGCCCACGATGCCCTGCCGGGCGTAGGCGTCGACATCGGCCACCTCGTCCCGGTGCGCCATCCACCGCTCGACAGGCTCGGTGCCCAGTACCTCGGCTTCGGCGAGGCGGCATTCCTCGCCCACCACGGCCATCACCGCGTCGACCATGGTCGGATCGCCCTCGTCCAGCACGATGAGGACGCTTTCGACGGGCCCGAACGAGCGTTGCGACTCGACCGGGTCGTACAGGCGCAGCACCGCAGGCGTGGCCCGGCGGCGAAGGATGCGGCGGCAGGCATCGAGGCCGGCGGCGAAGGAGGGGAACGCCCACGCCGAGCGGCGCTCGGCCGCCGGGATGGGATGAAGGCGGAGCCGAGCCTCGGTGATCACCCCCAAGGGTCCCTCGCTGCCCACGAACAGTTGCGTCAGGTCGGGCCCCATGGCGGCCCGGGCGTGGCCACCGGTGCGGATGAGGCGGCCGTCGGCCAGAGCGACCTCGAGGCCGACGACCATGTCCTCGATCTTGCCGTAGCGGGTGGAGTACTGGCCCGCCGAGCGACAGGCCAGCCAGCCGCCCACGGTGGAGATGGCGACGGACTGGGGCCGATGGCCGAGGGTGAGGCCGTGGTCCTCCCGCAACTCGTCCTCCAGGACGTGCCCGAACACTCCGGCACCGACGTCGGCCAGCAGCGCGACGTCGTCGACGACCACCGGTCCGTTGAGATCCCGCAGATCCAGCACGATCCCGCCATGCACCGGCACCGCTGCGCCGCAGACCCCGCTGCGACCGCCTACGGCCGTGACCGGGGCCCGGGCCTCGGTGCAGACGGCCAGCGCGTCGGCCACCTCGGCGGCGGTCGACGGTCGGGCGACGGCGGTGACCGGCGGGCGGCGCAGCGTCGCCGCCATGGTCCAGCGGTCGAGTGATGAGGGGCCGGCCAGCGCCTCGGCGTCGGTGAGGACGACGGCGCACACGGAGCGGAGTCGGTCGACCAGGTCGGCGGTCACCGGCCGGCGGCCAGCCGCTCGGCGTCCACGCCGGCCAGGAACCGCTCGACCTGGGCGACCGTCTCCGCCTTCGACCAGCCCAGCTCGGGGGCCAGCAGCCGGGCGACGGCGGGCGCAGCCGTGGCCGAGGCGTCCCGGGCCAGGACCACACAGCGGGCCCGGCGAGCCAGCACGTCGTCGAGGTCACGGGCCATCTCGTAGCGGACGGCGTAGACCGCCTCGGCCCGCAGGTATGGCAGCGTGGGCACCAGGGGCTCGCCCAGGTCAGGATCGGTCGTCACCATGGCCGCCACCACCCGGGCTTCGCTGCCGTACCGGCCGACGAGGTGGGCGGCGACCGGCTCGTCCACCCCGGGCGGGGCCGGTGCACGGCCCGACCCCCGCAGGGGAAGGGAGGCGGTCAGGGCCTTCGATCTCCGCCGGCCGAGGGCGGCCTGCACTTCGTCGACCGTGTCCTCGGCCATGGCCCGATAGGTGGTGAGCTTGCCTCCGCTGATCGTCACCAGTCCCTCCGGACTGCGGCTGACCCGGTGGCGCCGCGAGAGGTCGGCGCTGCGCTTGCCGGTTGGCCCACCGGCGACGAGCGGGCGCAGCCCGGCCCAGCTGCCCACCACGTCGGCCGGGCCCAGATCGGTGGTGAGGCCGGCATTGACCGAATCCAGCAGGTAGTCGACGTCGGCCGCCGTGCACGCCGGAGTGTCGAGGGGGCCGTCGTAATCGGTGTCGGTAGTGCCCACGTAGACCCGCCCGGTGCCCGGCCACGGCACGACGAAGACCGATCGGCCGTCGGCGGGAACCCGAAGGACGAGAGCCATGTCGGTGCGGACGAGCTCGGAGGGCAGGGTGATGTGCACGCCCTTGGCCGGTCGGATCGATGGCGGCCCCGTCCCGCCGCACACCTCGTCGGCCCATACCCCGGTGGCGCTGACCACGATCGACGCGTCGACCTCCAGCCGTCGGCCGTCGGCCTCGATCTCGGCGCCGCCGGGATCGATCCGGGTGACCCGGACGTGATTGGCAACCACCGCCCCGTGGTCGAGCACCGCGGTGCGGGCGACGGCCAGCGTCAGGCGGGCGTCATCGGTCTGGGCGTCGTAGTAGAGGTGGGCGCCGGCCAGGCCGTCGGGCCGGAGCGACGGGGCGTGGGCCAGGGCGTCGGTGGGGGAGAGGCGACGGTGGAGGTGACCGATGCGGAACCCGCCAGCGACGTCGTACATCCACAAGGCCGAGCTGATGGCCCGCACCGCGGCCCGGCTGCCGTAGGACGGCACCAGGAAGGGCAGCGGCCGCACGAGGTGGGAGGCGTTGGTCAGAAGACGCTGGCGTTCGGCGAGGGCCTGAGCGACGAGGCGATAGTCGCCCTGGCTCAGGTAGCGCAGCCCTCCGTGGACCAGCTTCGACGAACGCGACGAGGTGCCGGAGCCGAAGTCGTCGCGCTCGACCAGAGCCGTCCGCAAGCCCCGCGAGGCGGCATCGAGGGCCACGCCGGCGCCGGTGATACCGCCGCCGATCACGAGCACGTCGAACTGCTCGCTCGCCAGCCGGTCGAGGGCCGCGGACCGGGCGAACGTCACCGGGGCGTGGGTCGCCCGGCCCGTTCGCCCGTCATCCCTGGCGGGTGAGCTCGGCGTAGTCGGTGCGCAGGCCGTCCCGCAGGAGCCTGGGCACGGACTGTCGCTGGCGGACGAGGTAGACGGCAGCGAGGGCGAGGTACACGATCCCGACGACCACCAGCTCGGCTCCGTGCCATGACTCCGGCACGACGGCGCCGACCACGAACTGGGCCCAGAACAGGGCAAAGAGCATCGCCGCCTCCCGCACGCTGATCGAGAGGTTGATCAGGATGGCGACCGCGAACACCGACTGGGCGGCGGTGAGGAAGAGCTCCTCGCGTTGGCGGGCGATGATCGGCAGGCCGTGGGTGCTACCCGAGGCGATGGCGAAGACGATGGGCAGGGTGCCGACCAGCAGCGTCCACTGGTTGACCTTCGACGACACCAGCGTGCCCAGGCCGGCATTGGTGTTCAGGCGCCAGGCGTAGAGCCCGGCCACCAACAGCTCCGGCGCTTCCGACGCCAGCGGCGCCAGCCACTGCACCAACAGGAACTCGCTGACCCCCAGCTCGGCGCCCGCAGCCACCAGCGACTCGGCGAAGAGCTCGGCGCACAGGAGGATGACGCCGGCGGCGAAGAAGAAGAAGAGGCCGACCGTCAGCCGGCGGTTGCGCGGGGTGAAGGTGCCGACGTAGAGAGCGGGCCCGACCAGGTGGGGCTCCTCGGCCGGGGCCCGGGAGATGCGCACGGTGTAGACCACGAACAGGGCGACGAGGACGGCGGCGTCGAGGAGGGTGATGCTCCGCTTGAGGGGGAGGGTGAGGGAGTAGGCGCTGGCCACGGCCAGGAACGCCAGTTCCACCGAGTGGGTGCGCTCCAGCGTGATCCCGTCCAGCGGGGTACCGGCCTGGTCGGGGGCGGTGGCCTTGTGGCGCTTGCGCATGGCCAGCCAGGCCAGGAACACGACCAGCGACCACCCGATGCCGATCAGCAGCCGGTTGGCGCCGGTCATGTTGGCCAGGGCCAGCGAGCACGGGGACTCCGACGTGGCCCCGGCTGCCTGGCACGACGACCCGAACTCCTGGAACCCGTTGCCACCCTTCCAGGCGAAGACCATGTCGACGGCGTACTCGGGCAGGACGGCGATGAAGGCCAGGAGGGCGATGGCCAGCCCGGCCGAGATGTCGAGCTGAGCCACCTCGGCGGCCCAGCTCAGCATAAAGGCGGCGCCGACGATGGCCAGCCCGAAGATCAGGGCCATGACCCCGGGTTTGCCGTGGATGCCGCCCAGACGGGCGATGAGGCCCGGGAGGGTGAGGGCGACGACAATGGCGATCGAGACCCGCTGGCGCCCGGGCCGGACGTCGATCTCCTCTGGGCCAGTCACCCGCCGCATCCTAGGGTGGCCGTCCTGCGCCACCGTGTCGGCCGGCTACGTGCCCGGCCGGGGCCGCCCCGACCCCAACTGGGTCCGCTCAGTGTCATATGTCAGCACTGGGTCAGACCAGTTCGGGTCAGTTGAGGACGTCGGCCCGCTTGAAGTACTGGAAGGTCAGCCGGCGCCCGCACGGGGCCCAGCCGTCGGCCTCCATCTCGGCCAGCACCGGCCCACGGCGGCCGCGAGCTGGGTCAGGTAGGTGTGGTCATCGGTCATGACGGTCCTCCTAGGTCGATGAGCTGCTGCGCGGTGTGGACGAACGTGGCCCGCGCCAGGCCCTGCTCGGCCAGGAACGCCCGGCCGCCGGCGGTGAAGGCGTAGTACTTGCGACCGGGCCCTCGCCCGCCCGGCTCCCACCCGGCGACGACGTGCCCAGCGGAGGAGGCCCAAGAGCCCCACACCCGTGACGACCTGGCTCGGCTGGTGTACGACCTTCGTCGGAAGCTGGAGGTCGACCCGGCTCGGCCCCGCCTCCTCCAGACGGTACGGAGCTTCGGCTACCGCCTGGTCACGGTGGGGACCGGCTGACGGCGGCGCGTCGTGGGCGGGGACGGAGGAAACCACGTTGCGTTCGGCAACGAATGTGTTGGATAATTCCCCAGGTCGCTTCCGACCGGCTGGACGGGTCAGGTTTGGGATCGAGCCCAGAGGGAAGGTGAAACCGTGATGGATCTGTCCTGGCGTCTACGAGGCGCGTGCCGCGGGCTGGACCCCGATGTCTTCTACCCGTCCTCCGAGGAGGAGGACGTGCAGCGGGCCAAGGTCGTCTGCAACAGGTGCGTAGTACAGCAACAGTGCTTGGAGTTTGCTCTCGACCACCGGGAGTCCGAGGGGATCTGGGGCGGTGCCACCGAGAAGGAACGCCGCCGTATCCTCCGTCAACGCCGCAAGACCGCAGCCGCATAGCGGCACCCGGTCGGCCAGCGAAGGGGCATGTCCTGGGCCGCCTCGGCCGCTACCGTGCCTGACGTGACGCTCACCGAGCTCGGAGGTTGGCCCGCGGTCCTCGGGCCGCTCACCGCCGGTCGCGACCTGACCACCCAAGAGGTGACGGCCGCGGTGACCAATATCCTCGAGGGCGCGGCCACGCCGGCCCAGATGGCGGCCTTTGCAGTCGGGCTGCGGATGAAGGGGGAGACGGTCGAGGAGATGGGGGCCCTGCTCGACGTGCTGGTCGCGTTCGGCGAGCGGGTGGAACTGGGCGAGGGGATCGACGCCGTCGACACCTGCGGAACGGGCGGTGACCGCTCGTGCACCATCAACGCCTCCACCGTCGCCGCCCTGGTCGTGGCGGGCGCGGGCGCCCCGGTGTGCAAGCACGGGAACCGTTCGCAGAGCTCCCAGTGCGGTTCGGCTGACCTGCTCGAAGCCCTCGGTGTGGCCGTGAGCCTGCGCCCGCAGGGTGTCGCCGTGTGTGTCGCCCAGGCCGGCATGGGTTTCTGCTTCGCGCCCCGCTACCACCCGGCCTTCCGCCACGTGGGCCCGACCCGTCGGGAGCTCGGCGTCCCGACCGTCTTCAATTTCCTGGGCCCGGTGGCCAACCCGGCCGGCGTCCGCCGGCAGGTGTTGGGCGTGAGCGACCCGGCCATGGCGGCCAACCTGGTCGGGGTGCTGCAGGCTCGGGGCAGCGAGCGGGCACTGGTCGTCTACGGCCACGACGGCCTCGACGAGCTGTCGACCATCACCACGTCCACCGTGCTGGAGCTGCGTGACGGCGAGGTGCGGACCTACGACGTCGACCCTGCCGGGCTGGGGCTCGAGCCGGCGACCCTGGAGGACATCCAGGGCGGCGACCCGGCCACCAACGCGGAGCTGGCCCGACGGGTGCTCGACGGTGAAGCCGGCGCCCGCCGGGACTTCGTCCTGCTCAACGCGGCTGCCGGACTGGTCGCCGCCGGCGTGGCCGACAATCTGGCCGACGGCCTGGCCGCCGCTACCGCGTCGGTCGACGAGGGCCGGGCCGCGACCGTCCTCGACCGACTGGTGAAGGCCTCGGCCGAGCAGGCCCGGGAAGAGAACGAGGCCGACGCCGGCTGACGGCGCCTGCGCTCCTGGCTGGGCGAGGCGTACCTGGCCTCCCCGGAATGACCGGCGCCCGGCCGGCCGACTACGAACGAGGCCCGATCGGCGTCGATCCGGGCGTGGGTGTCGCTGGAAGGCAGCCCGAGCTCCGGCCCAGCCAGCGGAGGCCTTCCCTGTCGCCGCTGCGGTAGTCGGTGGTGTGCGACGTCTGTTCGGCGGTATCGGGGTACATGAGCTGATCGCGGTCACGGGTGTGGCCGAGTCCGACGATGTGAGCCAGTTCGTGGAGGATGACCCGTCCCCAGGTCACGCTTTCGGCCCCGATGGCGCCGATCCCAGGTCCGCCGCCCGAGCCGAAGCCCCCGGGGACCGGCGTGTTCTTGGCCCGATTGACGATGGCGTCGGAGTTGAGGGTCAGCGTCCCGGAGACGAGGACATCCTGCGCCCGATCGGGGAACCCGGACCCCACGACTTCGATGTTGGCCCGGCCCCCGGACTGGTGGGTCCACATGATCAGGATGGGCGCCCACCGGTCGGGATAGCGGTCGGGCACGTAGGGGCCGCGCCGTTGGACCTCGTCGGTGGCGCCGTCGTTCGTGAAGGTCATCCCGGTCACCCGGGCCAGGCGGTTGAACGCCTCCTCCACGTCAGCGACGCCGGTTGTGGGCGCCTGGGCCGGGTTGACCACGTAGTGGATGGGCTGGCACGGGTCGAAGCGCACGGGTGAGCAGCCATCGGCCCTGGTGGCGCTGAAAGAGAAACTGGAGGGCAGGGTAGGGATCCGCTCCGGTGTCAGGCCGCTGACGAAGGTGTCCTGATGACCGGCCGCCGGGCAGTCTGAGGCCGCTGCGGTGCTCCCGGCGTCGCTCGGGCTCGGGCCGGACGACGTGGCCCGGCTGCCGGCCACGGCGGCGATGAGACCGAGCAGCACCACCGCGGCGAGGGCGACGGCGGACCGGGCGCCGAGGAGTGGCTGCTGGCGCATCTCGCCCATGGCGCTGACGGCCGCACCGTGCTCGGGCGTGACCTCCAGGCGGAACGGATGGGCCCGGGCCGGGCCCCGCATGAGGCGGTTGTCGGGGCGGACGGCCACCTTGGTCGTGGCCGCGCCACCGGCGGGGACCACGAGCGTCCGGTCGTGCAGATGGACGCTCAGCGACGCACCCTGGGTGACGCCGAACGTGACCGTCGACGACGCGTTGCCCCGGTTGGTGACTTGGAGCTCGTGCTGCGACGCCGAGCGACCCTCGCCGACCCGTGGTTCGAGCGAGGCGGCGATGTCGGTGAACGGCGCGATCGTCACGGTGCCCTCGGCGCGCGTCTGGCTGACGACCCGGTCGACCCCATCGACCCACACCCGTAGGGCCAGCGCCGAGGATCCTGCCGACGGGACCGCGGCGCGGGGCGGTCGGACGACGACGCGCGCCGAAACCATGCTGGCGGGACCGGTGCCCGGGACGGGCGGCACGACGAACGACCAGGGGGCGGCGTCGCCCAGCACCTCGAAGCGCAGGTCGGTCGTCGCGTGGCCTCCGCCGGCGACCCGGAGCTCGGTGCTGGCCGATCCACCCGGCTCGACGTCGAGGACCGGGGGATGAAGGGACGCGGTGAGTCCTGCGGTGGCGGAGCCGGGCTCGACAGGCACCGCTCAGCCCTGGCGCTCGAGGCGCACGTTGACACCGAAACGGCTGCGGCCCGTTCCCCGGAAGCGGGCCTCGGTGGGCTCGACCGTCTCGGGGACGTCGTACACCAGCACCAGCGGCACGGTGACCTCCGGGTTGATGTTCAGCTCGGCAAGGCGGCGGTTCCCGTTCTCGGGCACGGCCCGGGTCAGGTCGTCGTCGGCGCCGTAGGTCTTCGACCCTGCGTCGACCAGGTACTGGAACCGCCCGAGCAACGTCGCCGGAGAGTTGCTGGTGTTCTTCACATGCGCTCGCAGGGTGCAGAGCTTGCCCTGGCTCGGCGGGCCGCCCGACGAACCGGTCGGAGGCGGTTTGGCGGCGCAGGAGAAGTCGTCGACGACGAAACTGAGCTGGCCGTCGCGAGCCTCGTCGCCGATGAGAGCCTGGCGCCCCGGCGGAGGGGCATCAGCAGCGGCGCCCGGACCTTCGATGGCGACTGGATCGGGGGCCGGCCTGGACGGTGACCGGAGCAGGCTGACGCCCACGAACAGGGCGATCAGGACGGCCGCCAGTGCGAGGAGCAACGGCTGGCGACGACGAGCCTGCCCGTTCTCCCCGGTGCACGTCGGGCACTTGTAGCCAACCGCGGTGCGGACCATGCATGTCGGGCAGATGCCGGCCTCGCACTTGACGCAGCGCAGCCGGGTGGGGACGTCGTCCCGTGCGCATATCAGCTCCTCCGTGCCCACGATCGCCTCCGCTCGCCGGAGGTCCATTATCCAGGTTTCTCGCGCCGCGTCCAAGACATTTGAGGGCGAGCTGTAGACCGCACCAGTGAGGGCGAGTCCGCCGCTCGTTCGCCCATCCCCAGCTTTGGCAGTCCGAGGTGGTCCAGTGGTCGAGTTCAAGGCAAACGAGAGGGACGATGTGAGTTCGAGAGATGTGAGCGCGTTGACGGTCAGCAGGTTGGCCGAGTGGACACGATCCCATCGGTCGTTGGCGTCCGCCTGCTCGACGGGGCGGGCACCGAGGTGCTGCGCAGGGCGCTGCAGCGCGCCAACGCCCGACTGGGCACGGACTGGACGCTGCACCAACTCCGCCCACCGCCGCCCAGCGGATGATCGCCGACCCGAGGCTTGCCCTCACCGACGTCCAGTGGATCCTGACCCTCATCATCTCCCGGGTCCGCAACGGCGCCGAGTGGATGCCGCTCGTCGCCCGTTACGACGGGGCCGAACGCCCCCACAGCCCGCCACTGCCTCCTTGTTCCAGCGGCCGTGGGGCCTCGCCAAGCGAGGTGGAAGGGCTCGAGGCCAGCCTTGGAGCTGCTCATCAGAGGATGCTGAGCATGCGGGCCGCAACTGCACCGCCCCTGGGACTTCTGCGGGGGATACTCATTCTCGTGCGACGGATGTTCCGTAGTCGACTGCTGCTTGTCCTGTTGATGCTGGCTGGCTTGGTCGTAGCGGGTCAGGCCGATTCTCCGGCGGATGTATTCGGCTTCGGTTCATCGGACGTCACGCGCTTCACCGGCCGTCTTGGTGGCGACACCGATTCGACTGTTGAGGTGAAGGTGGGCCGCATCGTCCAGATCGACGTCGTACCGGTCGGTGGACGTCGGCCGGCGCTATCCGTCACCGGGTTTAGCCCCCGAGACGGCTATGAGGGCGTGGTGGTTCCTGTGACCAGGAACCTGGACAACAACCGATATCGGGCGGTGGGCGTGGGCCGGGTCGAGATTGGAGGCGTCCCACGCCAGGTACTTGACCGCTGCCCCTGTATTGACCTGGTGGGGGAAATAGACTTCGTCGTGTCCGTCATCGTGTCCGCTTGATGCTGGCGAACCGCCAGGCGTCCTTCACCGCGGGCGGAGGTGGCTTACCCGAGCCCGGCTTCGAGGAGGGCGGAGGGGTCGGAGGTCGAGCCCAAGCGGGACGTGGCGGCGCCGGTGAGGAACTGCGCCTTTTCGATGAGCGCCCCGGGGTGATGGCGGCCCTTGGGCGTTACGGGCCTGGCAGGCGTCGAGGGCGAGCACGAAAGCGTCAAGGATTCGTGCTCTCTTGCCGCAGCGGAGAGTCACGCCGGTGGCCCGCTGCAGTTGGAAGGTCCAGCTTGCGCTAACGGAGCCCACATCGGTCCGCGCCAGGCACCTGGGGCGGATCGGCGTCTCGCAGCCGCGCGCACGTCTGTTGCGTCGATGTGCCGCCGGTCTGGGCCACGTCAGCCTGGGGCCCGCGTGGAGCCGGTCTTGGTTGCGGAAGTCATCCCGCACCGTCGTGAGCGCTGTCCCTCACCAGACGGCCGCTGAAGGGAGGCGGGTACAGTGCGCCTCGTGACCACCCTCCGTTACCGCTGCGCCGCCTGCGGCAACCTGACCCGGTTCGACGTCACCCTCACCAGGCGGACGCGGGCCTTCCACCATTACTCCCTTGGCGGCGACCTCGTCGTCGAGGACGAGGAGGTGCTGGCGGAGACGGTGGAGGAGGTGGCCTGCCGGTGGTGTGGTTCCGGCCGAGCGGTCGAGCTGGTGGACGTCCCGGAGGGGTCTGCGCTGCTGGTGGGCTCGGCGCCCGGGCAGGAGCCCGGGCCACCGAAGGGGCCCGGGGACTGACGACGGCGGCGCTCGACAAGCTCCTGCGCCACGCGCTCGAGGCCGCGGTCGCGGTTGCCCGGGCCGGCGAGGAGGCCACGCCCGTCGTCCCGGCTCCCGTCCCGCTCCGGCCCTTCCTGCAGTTCGCCAAGCTCCCGGCCAGGGCGGTCGACGCCACCCGCCGGGCCATCGACACCGACGACGACTTCCGGGCCCGGGTGGCGGAGGTGGTCGCCGAGGACGATGTCGGACGCGCCGGCTGGCTGTGGCTGACGCGCCCACCCGGGTGGGAGGGCGATCTCGAATCGCTGCAGCGCGGAGTCACCGAGGCCGGCGCGGCCGACGCCGACCGCCGGGTCGAGAACGAGGCCCGGCGGCGGTTGGCCGGCGCCGAGGCGGCCGTCAAGCGGGCCGAGGCGGCGGCCGCCACCGCCGCTGGCGAATCGGCTCGGGCCGCCGCCGCGCTGGCCGAGGAGCGCCGGGACCGGCGGGCGGCGACCCAGGAGGCCCAGGCCTTGGCCGCGCAACTGGAGCAGGTCGGCACGGAACGCGACCGGGCCCGGGCCGACCGTGATCGCGTCCGTGAAGAAGCGAACCGGGCCCAACAGCGCGCCGCGGAGCTCAAGCGGTCGCTGGACGACCTACGGGACCGACCCCCGGCCCCGCCCCTACGACTGGAGCCGACGGCGCCGGACGCCCCGGCGCCCGACGTGGCCGGTGAGCGGTTGCGGGCGGCGGCGTCCGCGCTGCTCGCCGCTGCATCCGCCGCCGGCGCCATGGCGGCCTCGCTCCAGACGGCGGCGCTGGCCATGGGCGCGGAGGCGCCGACGCCACCGCCGTCCGCCAGCGGGCTCGCCCCGGGCCTGGCGCGGATCCGGCGACCGAAGCCGCCCCGGCGGGCCCCGGCGCCCATACCGCCCGGCGTCCTGGACGATTCAGTGGAGGCGGCCGACCACTTGGTGCGGGTGCCGGGTATGACGCTGCTGGTCGACGGCTACAACGCGTCGCAGACCGGATGGCCGGAGTTGACCATCGCCGAGCAGCGACGACGGCTGACCGACGCCCTCGCCGAGCTGGTCGCCCGCACCGGCGTCGACGTCTCGGTCGTCTTCGACGGGGCCGACCTGCCGTGGCCGGCGGCAGCGCCGACCACGGCGCGACTGGTCAAGGTCGGGTTCTCACCCGTCGACGTCGAAGCCGACGACGTCATCCTGGAGCGCGTGGCGGCCCTACCACCGTCGCGTCCGGTGCTCGTCGCCTCCAGCGACCGGCGGGTGCGCGACGGGTCGGCGGCGATGGGGGCGAACGTCATCTCGTCGCCTCAGCTGCTCGGCGCCCTCCGTCGCTGAGGAACGCTCGTTGACGCCCGGTGACGAAACATACTGTTCATCATTTCCCGCCCTCTCCCTGGTGACGCGAAGGTGAACCGCCTGTAGGTTTCGGCTTCGAAGCGGCGTGACAGAGGCAGACCGACGGGGAGGGCAAAAGCGGTGCAGCCTGACAGCGGGAATACCGCGTGGGTGCTGGTGTCGGCGGCGCTGGTGCTGTTCATGACGCCCGGACTGGCGTTCTTCTACGGCGGCATGGTGCGGTCGAAGAACGTGCTCGGCATGCTCATGCAGAACTTCTTCTGCATGGGCCTGGTCAGCGTCCTGTGGGCGCTCGTGGTGTTCACCCTGGCCTTCGGCAAGGATCTCGGTGGCGGCCTGCTGGGGGGATTCGACTTCGTGGGCCTCAAAGGCCTGGCCAACGTGGCCACCGCATTGCCGGGCTACGTCGACGACTTCGCCCTGTCGGTGCCGCCGATGGCGTTCGTCGCCTTCCAGATGATGTTCGCCATCATCACGCCCGCACTCATCACCGGCGCCATCGCCGACCGCATGAAGTTCTCGGCCTGGGTCGTCTTCGTAGGGGCCTGGCTGGTTTTCGTGTACGCGCCCATTGCCCACTGGGTGTTCAGCCCCGTCGGCTGGTTGTTCAAGCGGGGCGCCCTCGACTTCGCCGGCGGCACCGTCGTGCACGTCAACGCCGGTATTGCCGCCCTGGCTCTCGTCATCGTGATCGGCAAACGCCGGGGTTGGCCGGGTGAGGGCATGGCGCCTCACTCCCTGCCGTTGACGCTGTTGGGCACGGGCATCCTGTGGTTCGGGTGGTTCGGGTTCAACGCCGGATCGGCCCTGGCGGCCAACGGGCTGGCGGCCCAGGCCCTGATCAACACCCACATGGCGGCGGCGGCGGCGATGCTCGGCTGGCTGCTCGTGGAGCGGCTCAAGGGGGGCCATGCGACGACCCTGGGCGCGGCGTCGGGCGCGGTCGCCGGCCTGGTGGCCATCACGCCGTGCGCCGGCTTCGTCGGCACCGGCCCGGCCCTCATCATCGGTTTCGTCGCCGGGATGGTGTGCTTCATGGCCATCCAGCTCAAGTTTCGCTTCGGCTACGACGACGCCCTCGACGTCGTAGGTGTCCACCTCGTCGGCGGGCTACTCGGTTCCCTCATGGTCGGCCTCTTCGCCGACAAGGGCATCAACGCCCTGGGCGCCGACGGCTTGTTCTTCGGCGGCGGCGTCTCGTTGCTGGGCAAGCAGCTCCTGGCCGTCGGCGCCACCCTGGCCTGGTCCTTCGTCGTCACCTTCATGATCGCCAAGATCATCGACGCCACCATCGGCATCCGGGTGACGCGCGACGAGGAAGCCGAGGGCCTGGACGTCACCCAGCACGCCGAGACGGGCTACGCCCTGGGAGACTTCGGATCGATGGGAAGACTCGGATCGTGAGGTTGGGATCATGAAGATGGTGACCGCCGTCATCAAGCCGTTCAAGCTCGACGACGTCAAGGATGCGCTGCGCGCCCTCGGCATCGCCGGTATGACCGTCTCCGAGGTCCAGGGATTCGGGCGGCAGCGGGGCCACACCGAGGTGTACCGGGGCACCGAGTACACCGTCGACTTCGTACCCAAGGTCCGCGTCGAGGTGCTGTCCGACGACGACGACGCTCCGGGTATCGCCCAAGCGATCGTCGACGCGGCCCGCACCGACAAGATCGGCGACGGAAAGGTGTGGCTGGTGCCGGTCGAGGGGGTGACCCGCATCCGGACGGGGGAGATGGGCCACGACGCCCTCTGAAGGCCTGGCCCAGGTACGCGCCGACCGGGCCCTGCGCGGCGCGGCGTTCTGCCGGGCCTATACCGCGGCCGCCGACCGGTGGCTGGGCGACCTGTTTGCGGCGGCCACCGCTCCGGTCGCCCGGTCGTCGACCGATGGACTGGCCCTGGTGGCGGTCGGAGGCTACGGCCGGGGCGAGCTCTGTCCGACGAGCGACCTCGACCTCATTCTCCTCCACCGGGGAAAAGGGGACCGCAAGGAGCTGACCGCCACGACCGAGCGGCTCTGGTACCCCCTGTGGGACAGCGGGCTGAAGCTGGGCCACGCCGTGCGCACGGTGAAGGAGGCCCTGGCCTTGGCCGCCACCGACTTGAACACCGCCACCGCCCAGCTCGACGTCCGACTGATCGCGGGCGCCGCCGACCTGGCCGACGACCTCCATCGGCGGGCCACCGAGCAGTGGCGGGCCACCGGCTCTCGCTGGCTCCGCACCCTGGGCGAGTCGGTCGCCGAGCGCCACGCCAAGGCCGGCGAGGTGGCCTTTCTCCTCGAGCCCGACCTCAAGGAGGGTCGGGGTGGACTGCGCGACGTCCATGCCCTGCACTGGGCCGAGGCAGCCCGACGGATCCTGTTCGAAGGCGACGACGAGGCGCTGGCTGGCGCCCATGACACCGTGCTCGAAGTACGGGTCGAGCTTCAGCGGCGCACGGGCAAAGGCTCGGATCGCCTGGTGCTCCAGGAGCAGGACGCAGTGGCCGAGGCCCTGGGCGACGCCGACGCCGACGCCATGATGGGCCGGCTGTCGGCGGCGGCGCGCACGATCGCATGGACCAGCGACGAGGCCTGGGACCGCATCGCCTCCTCGTTGCGCGGGCCCCGTGGCCGGGTGTCGGCCGCCGACCAACCTGTGGCCGAGGGCCTGGTCGTACGGGAGGGTGTGGTCGAGCTGACCCAGGATGCCGACCCTGCCGGCGATCCCGGACTGCTACTGCGGGCCGCAGCCGCCGCCGCAAAGGCCGACACCCGCCTCAGCCGTCGGGCGCTCGACCGGCTGGCGGTCGAGACCCCGGCCACCATGGCCGGTACCTGGACCGAGGCGGCCCGCGCCGACCTCGTCGGCCTGTTGGGCGCGGGCCGGGCGGCCATCGGTGTCCTCGAAGCACTCGACCAGCGGGGTCTGCTCGTGGGCCTGGTGCCCGAGTGGGCCGCGGTCCGCTGCCGGCCCCAGCGCAACGCCTACCACCGCTTCACCGTCGACCGGCACCTGTGCGAGGCGGCGGCCGCCGCCGCCGTCAGCCCCGTGACAGTGGCCCGCCGGGATCTGCTGCTCGTCGGCACCTGGTTGCACGACATCGGGAAGGGCTTCGTCGGCGAGCGGGGCGACGACCACACCCGTGCCGGCGAGGTCGTGATCGAGGAGGTGGCGACCCGGATGGCCTTCGCGCCCGACGACGTCGCCGTCCTCGTATCCATGGTGCGCCATCATCTGCTGCTGCCCGACGTGGCCACCCGCCGCGACATCGAAGACCCGACCACCGTCGAACACGTTGCCCGAGCCGTCGGCACCTCGGAACTGCTCGGCTTGCTCCACGGGCTCACCGTGGCCGACAGCCAGGCCACCGGCCCGGCGGCATGGAGCCAGTGGAAGGCCGGGTTGGTGGCGGCCCTGGTGGAGCGGGTCGACCGCCATCTGGCCGGCGCAGCCCCGGTCTCGACGGCCCCGTTCCCGACACCGGCCCACGTCGCCGTCCTGGCCCGGGCCCGCCGGGCCGACGGCCTGGTCATCGACGCCGTGGGCCACAACGCCACCGTCGCCGCGCCCGACCGGCCGGGCCTCTTCTGCATCATCGCCGGCGCGCTGGCCCTGCACGGGCTCGACGTGCTGTCGGCTCGGGCGTGGTCGATCACCGACGGCATGGCCCTCGAGGAGTTCAGGATCGAGCCCGCATTCGGCAAGGAGCCGGACTGGGCTGCGGTGGCGATCGACGCGACAAAGGCGATGGGGGGAGAGCTGTCCCTCGAGTCCCGCCTGGCCGATCGGGCCCGGCAGTACGCGGGGCGGGCCGGTGTGCTGTCCGCCGAGCCTCCCCGCACCCATGTCCGTGTCGACCTCGACGCGTCGAACACCGCCACCGTGGTCGAGATCCGGGCGCCGAACCGGATCGGCACGCTGTACCGCATCACCCGCACCCTGGCCGACCTCGGCCTCGACATTCGTCACGCCAAGGTGGCGTCGGCGGGCCAGGAGGTCGTCGACGTGTTCTACGTGGTCGATGCCGACGGGGAGAAAGTGGTGGACGGCGCACGTGTCGCCACCATCGAGGACGCGCTTCGAGGAGTCGTCGCCGAGGCGTAGCGGCCCTGCCAGGGATGGATCAGGGGAACTCGACGACTTGGTATGCTGATGCATGACAGTGCAGATCGCAGTGCGCCTCTCGGAAGAGGCCCGGATGCACGAGGTCTACGGCGTCCTCGGGACCGCCCTGGGTTGCCGTCCGTGACGATGGAGCCCCCGAGTCATGGCCCGCAACGAATCACAGAAGCGGGCGACGCCGCCCGGCCCTGAACCGGCCAGTAAGGCCGGCCGGCCACGTCGTTCGGCGCCGTCACGGCGGCGGCGACCACGGCTCCGGTTGGTCGACCGCCTGCGTTCTCTGCTCGGTCCGAGTGGCGATGTCGTCCGCCAGAGCCTGGTCAGCCTGACGCTCAACAGCAGCACGAGCCTGGTGGCCGGCGCGGTGCTCGGGTCGATCACCGACACCTTCCAGCGGCTCCCAGGGCTCCTGGTGATGGTGCCGGCGGCAATCGGTCTGCGCGGCAATGTCTTCTCGGCCCTCGGGAACCGGCTGAGCACGGCGATTCACCTGGGCAACTTCCGGCTCTCCGTTCGGCGCCAGACCCTCATGGGCCAGAACGTGGCCGCCTCCCTGGTCCTCACCCTGGCCCTGTCACTGGTGCTGGCGGTGGTGGCCAAGACGGTGGCCGTCGCCCTGGGCGTGATCAACACCATCTCGGTGCTCGACCTGGCCCTCGTCTCCATCGTGGGGGGCGCCCTGGCGTCGGTCGTGGTGCTGGTGGCCACCATCGCCCTGGCTGGCGGCTCGGTCCGCTTCGGCTGGGATCTCGACAATCTGATCGCGCCCCTCGTGTCGACGCTGGGCGACGTGCTCACCCTGCCCGCGCTGTTCGTCGCCAGCCTTCTTCTGGATCTCGACGTCGTGGCCCACGTCCTCGGCATCGTCGTCGTGGTGCTGGGCGCCGGGGTGTTCGTGGTCGCCTGGCAGTCCCAGCAGGAGGTGCTGCGGCGCGTCGTGCGGGAATCGACCCCCATCCTTGTCGCCGCCGCCTGCCTGAGCACCATGGCCGGGATCACCATCGAAAAGCGCCTGACGACGTTCTCCACCTATCCCGCCCTTCTCATTCTCTTTCCGGCCTTCATCAGCAGCGCCGGCGCCCTCGGCGGCATCCTGTCCAGTCGCCTGTCCACCAAGCTCCACCTCGGGCTCATGACCCCGGCGCCTTTCCCCAGCCGCGACGCCCGGACCGACGGGTCGCTGATCCTGTTGCTCGGCGTACCCATCTATCTGTTCAATGCCGTCGGGGCCCACTTCGTCGGCCGCCTGCTCGGTCAGGCCAGTCCGGGCCTGGTCCCGATGGCGGCGGCCTCGCTGCTGGGAGGCCTGCTGTCGGTGCTGTTCGTTCTGGCCGTGGCCTATTACGGCACCATCGCCGCCGTGCGCTTCGGCGCCGATCCCGACACCTACGGAGTGCCGCTCGTCACGTCGTCGGTGGACTTCGTGGGCGCCGTCGCCCTCATCGTCGTCATCGTCACCCTCGGCATCGCCTGAGCGTTAGGGTTGTAACCGTCCCTATGGACGACCGACCCCGAAATCTCAAGACCATGCTCTCAGAGGCCAAGGACACCTCGGAGTTGATGATCGACCTGGGCTATGCCGCGGTGTACTTCAGCGACACGGCCATGGCCGAGGAGGTCTACGAGCTCGAGAGCCGCCTGTCGGAACTGGTGCACGAGATGCGGGCGGTATGCGTGCTGGCCGCCCGCTCGCCGCGCGACGCCGACGCCATGGCCTCGGTGCTACAGGTAGTGGGCGCCATCGAGCGGCTCGGGAACGCCGCCGTCGACATCGGGCGCATCGTCACCCACCGCCTCGGTATCCCCCGGGCGCTCGTCGCCGACCTGTCCGCCGCCGAGGAGATCTCCCATCGGGTGCGGGTCCGGGACGACTCCGAGATGGCGCACCGCCCGCTGTCCGATCTCGAACTGCCCGTCGAGGTCGGGATGAGCGTGGTGGCCGTGCGCCGGGACCGAGACTGGATCACCGACGTCGAGGGCGACCTGATCCTGCTCCCCGGCGACGTGCTGTTCCTCCAGGGTGCGGCCGCCGGCATTGCCGAGCTGCGGAGGTTGGCCGGGGCGCCCCAATGGGAGCCACCGCAGCTCAACGAGGAGCCGGTGCTCACCGACCTCGATCGGGCCATCGACGTGCTGGTGGAGATGAAGAACGTCTCCGAGGTGGCCGTGGGCCTGGCCTACTCGGCCCTCGTCCTGCGCGACCAGGGTCTGGCCGCCGAGGTCAACCACCTCGAGGACCGCCTCGACGAGATGAAGGAGCGCCTGGAGCTGTGGGTGCTGCGGGGCGCCCAGGACCAGCTCGACCCCTCGGCGTTGCGCGGCCTGCTCCACCTGGCTCAGGCCGCCGAGGAGATCGGCGACGCCGCCCAGCAGCTCGTGTGGCTGGTGCAGGAAGGCGAAGAGCTTCACCCGATCCTGGCCATCGCCCTCGGCGACGCCGAGGAGGTGGTGGTCCAAGTGCCGGTGGCGCCCGGATCCCCGGCGGCCGGCCAGTCGCTGCAGAGCCTGTGCATGGAGACCGAGACCGGGTTCTACCTCCTCGCCATCCGCCGCGGGGGTCGCTACTTGTACCGTCCGCGCGCCGCCGCCGTGCTGGAGGCCGGCGACCAGCTCATCGCCACCGGGCCCGACGAGGGTCACGCCCTGCTGGCCGAGCTGTGCGGTTACGTCCTGATCTCGGACGAGGGCACCGGCCGGGACGAGCTCGTGCTGGCCGGTGCCCCGACGGCCTAAAGCCAGTCCTTGGAGCGGAACCAGCGGTAGCCGGCGACGGTGATGAACGCCATGAGGCCGAGCGCCCACCAGAACCCCCACACCCACTCGAGCTCCGGCATGTGGACGAAGTTCATGCCGTAGACGCCGGTGACGAGCGTCGAGCCGAGGAGGATCGCGCCCCACGACGTCATCCGCTTCATGACCTTGTTCATCCGGTTGGAGATGATGGCCAGGTGGGCATCGACGGCGTTGCCCATGAGCTCGCGATGGTTGTCGACCATCTCGACGGCCCGCAGGACGTGGTCGTAGACGTCCTGGAGGTGGGTGGCGGCGTTGTCGTCGACCCACTCGACCTCCCGCCGGAGCAGGGCGGCGAGCACGTCTCGCAGGGGCACGACCACGCGCCGGAACGTGAGCAGCCGCCGGCGAACGTCGAAGAGCTCCTGCTGGATCGAGCGTTCGTCGAAGGGCCCTTCGGCGAAGATGCGGTTCTCCAGCGTTTCCAGCTCGTCCTCCACCTCGTCGTTGCGGCTGAAGTAGCCGTCGACCAGCTCGTCGAGCACCACGTAGAGCAGGAAGCCGACGGTGGCGTGCTCCGGGCGGATACGTTCGAAGCGGGCCCGGGCGCCGTCGACGAAGGATCCTTGAGCGTCGGTGTCGTCCTGCCGGATGGTGATCAGCCACGTGGGGCCGACGAAGATGTCGACCTCCTTGCGCTCGGCGGTGTAGGCGACGATGAAGGCGTGGCTGGGGTACTGCTCGAGCTTGGGCCGTTGATGGCGCTCGCTGACGTCCTCCAGGGCCAGGGGGTGCAGGGAGAACTCATCGCCGAGGAGGGCGAGGTCGGCGTCGGTGGGCCCGGCGACGTCGACCCACACCAGCTGGTCGGGATGCTTGATCGCGTCAGAGACCGACGCGGGGTCGACTTCTTCGACGACGCCTTCCGAATAACAGCGCGCCGAGATCACCCCGTGACGGGCCCGACCACCTGACGGACCTGGGCCTGGCGGCTCTCCACCGAGCCGGTGAGGGTGTGGAAGCCGACATCGGCGCCCTTCAGGAGGTCGGTGATGCGACGGTCGACATCGGCCTGGAAGGCGGCGTCGTCGGGGCGCAGGCCGTCGAGCACGATGGGGAACTCCACCGGCAGGTAGAAGACGTGGTCGTAGCGGGCGCGAAGGTCCATGGTGGCGAGCTGGCGCGACTCGAACCACAGGTGGTTCTCCTTGCGCTCGCCGTCCTGGTGCTCCATCACCCAGTCGGCGTAGGCCAGCACGTCGTAGATCGACCGGTCGGCCACGAAGCGCTCGTGGGAGGTCTCGGCGCGCCACTGCTTGAGGAAGATGAGCGTCTCCGTCTCGGCCGTGGCGCTCTGGTCGAGCGGGAACCCGAGCTGAACCACCTCTCGAGCCACCTCAGGCAGCAGCGGGTAGTCCCACTCGTGGGCGAAGAGGTTGGCCAGGGTGGTCTTGCCGGTGGAGAACGAGCCGACGAATGCGATCTTCATCGCAGCAGCTAATCAGCTTTGAGCTCCGGCGGGTACATGTAGTAGTTGGCGGCCGAGGCCGCGGTGACTCCCTCGTGCACCGCGGTGGTGACCTGGTGGCCGTGGATGCGGGTCACATCGTCGCCGGCGTACACGCCGGCGACGTTGGTCTTCTGCTCCATGTCGGTCTCGATGTAGCCGTTGTCGGCGAGGGCCACTCCAAGGTCCAGTGCCAAATCCACCTGGGGCGTCGCTCCCTGCGTGCCTGGCCCGGTAGCTGCCGAACTGGCCCCAGGCCACGAACCCGTCGCCATCGGGCACGCAGTCGAGAACCTTGTGGGCCTCGAAGTCGACCTGTTCGTACTTGGCCAGTTGCGCCTTGCCCAACTCCCGGAGCTTGACCGCCGCCACCCCACGCGGGAACCCCAGGTAGTTGTAGTTCACCTGGCGGTGGGTTGAGCGGCCGTGGCCGGCGTCGAAGACCGCCACCGTCCGGTCGTACCGGGCCAGGTGATGGCGGCGGAGAGCCCTGCGGGGCGCAACCGACGACGATGGCGTCGGTGAACTTCTCTTTCGGATTCCCGGGCGGCATGGCGGAATGCTAAGGGATCAGCTCTCCGGCGACGGGTAGCTTGGCGGGGATGACCGAGCAGGAGACGACGCAGCAGGCGGCGGCCCCGGGCGAACGGCCCCGGCGGCGCCTGGTCACGGTGCACGCCCATCCCGACGACGAGTCGTCCAAGGGGGCGGCCACCGTCCACCGCTACGCCAAGGAGGGCGTTCGGTGCGTGCTCGTCTGCGCCACCGGCGGGGAAGAGGGTGAGATTCTCAACCCGGCCATGGACCGTCCCGAGATCCGCGACAATCTGCACCAGGTCCGCATGGACGAGCTTCGGCGGGCGACGGAGATCATCGGCTTCGACGACGTGGTGATGATGGGCTACCGCGACTCCGGCATGGCCGACAGCCCGGCCAACGAGAACCCCGCCTGCTTCGCCCGGGCCGACGAGGCCGAAGCGGTCGGCCGCCTGGTGGAGGTCATCCGCCGGGAACGCCCCCAGGTGGTCGTCACCTATCCCGACGACCAGCAGGGCTACCCCCATCCCGACCACCTCCGGGTCCACGACATCAGCGTGGCTGCCTTCGACGCCGCCGGCGACCCTGACGCCTTTCCCGACGCCGGGGCGCCCTGGCAGCCGCTGAAGCTGTACTACAGCGCCTGGGCCAAGGCCAGGATGGCGGCCATCCACGAGAAGTTCCTGGAGCTGGGCCTCGAATCGCCGTTCGACCAGAAGTGGCTCGACCGCCCGGGCCTCGACGGGCGCATCACCACCAAGATCGACGTGGCCGGGCGCGACGACATCCGCAAAGAGGCCCTTCTTGCTCACGCCACCCAGATCGACCCCGACTCGCCGTTCTGGTTCGGCGCCCCGCCCGAAGTGACGTCGGCCTATCCCTGGGAGGACTTCATCCTGGCCCGGTCGCTGGTGGGGGAGGTTGCAGCCGGGGAGCTGGAGGACGACCTCTTCGCCGGGGTGGCCGACCGGTAATCTCCCGGGCATGCCTTCCTACCTCACCCAAGAGTGGCTCGATGCCGGCCGGGCGCTGGCCCAGGAGTTCCCCGAGCGGGCCGGCGCCACCGCCCGGCTCCAGTACCAGGTGGGCGGTACCCCGTCGGGCGACGTGCACTACTACTGGGTCGTGGAAAACGGCAAGCTGCTCGAGTCGACCCTCGGCGACGACGCCGACGCCGAGATCACGCTGTCGATGAGCTACGACGACGCGGTCAAGATGCAGCGTGGCGAGCTCGAACCCAATGCCGCCTTCATGCAGGGCCGCATCAAGGTGGTCCCTGGCAGCAACATGGGCAAACTGATGGCCCTGCTCCCCCTCACCCAGAGCCCGGAGTACAAGGCCATCCAATCCAAGATCAACGACCTCACGGACTACTGAGCCGGGGCGCGAGACAGCCCGCCCCGAAGGGCGGGCTGTCGTCGTACCGGAGTGTGCGGCGGGATTAGCCGGTGATGAGCGCCGGCGTGGGATTGGAGGGGGCGAAGTCGACGCTCGCCAATCCGGTCTTGCTCTTCGTCGGACCGGCACCCACCGGGTAGAGCCCGAGGACGTAGCGGAGAATGGCCTGGTGCTGCGATCCGACCACGTTGATCTGGGCGGCCAGCTTGATGGCGTCCGGGCTCTTCAACGTGGGGAGGACCGACTGGTACGTCTGGGAGGCGTAGTCCTCCAGGCGCAGGGCCAGAGTGGCCGCCTCCGGGATGGTGCTCACCTTGGCGAACGCGGCGTCGACGGTGGGCTTCAAGGATGCACTCCCAGCGCTGACTGCCGGCTTGCCGGCGCCGGTGAGCACCTTGTTCCAGTTGTCCAGCGCCTCCTGGTGCTGCTTCTGGGCCGTGGTCACGAAGGTGGCGACGGCCGGGGGAACGGGGCCCAGCTTGTTGGCGGTGGCGGCAGCCAGGGCGGCGGCATAGGTGTCGGTGGCCAGCTTCTCCAGCCCGGCCGCGGCGGCGGCCACGTCGAGGTCGCCGTTGGCGTTGGCCGCCGTGGTCGCGGTGGTGTTGCCGGGCTGGCTGGTCTGCGACCCGGCATCGGTGCTGCTCTTGCTGTCCTTGCCACAGGCGGCGAAGACGGCCAGCCCGCCGGCGACCGCCGTGCCGGTCAAGAAGCGGCGGCGGCTTACGGCCGCCGAGGTGAGCGAGTTGATGGTGAGCTCCTGCTCCATGCTTTCCTGGGTCTCCTGGGTCACTTGACGGCTCCGGACGTGGGGTCGGCGGTCAGCTCGGGCATGATCTGCTCCAGGGCGTTGGGGAACGCCACGCTGCCGGCGGCGGCGGGCAGCTTCGGGATGTCGGCCGCGGGGAATGGCACGGCGATCAGTTCGGGGGCGCCGCCGGCCAGGAGGGCGGCAACGGCTCGGAGAGTGGCAAGGTGCTGGCACTCGATGGCCATGACGCTGGCCATGATGCCCTTCGACTTTTGGTCCTGAAGGAGGGTGAGGTTCACCAGGTACGTGTCGGTCGCCACCTTCTCGAGGGTGGCGGCGAGGTCGACGACCTTGGCCGGAGTGGTGAGGTCGGGCGCGGCTTTCATCACCGTGTCGAGGAACTTCGGGTTCGGTGAGTCCTGAGACTTGCCCCCCAAGGTGGTGGTCTGGGCCTGGAACGCCTTCTTGTGCTCGGTGTGCTGGCGACGGGTCTCCATGGCGAAGGCGGCGACGGTAGCCTTGGCACTGGCGACGGGGATCCCAGCCACAGCCTTGGCCGCAGGGGCGTTGGCCTTGTCCGGCCCCTCGCCCAGGGCGATGGTGTAGGTGGCAACGGCCAAGGCTTCGAGCGACGAAGCGGTCTGTAGGATTTGGACGTCGAGGGCGGTGTCGGCCCGGGCCGGGGTGGCCAGGAGGCCGGCAAACAGGCCGCCGAAGCCGCCACCTAGGAGGGCTCGGGTGGCGACGCCGCCGACTCCGTAGCCCATCTTGGCCAATATGCCGCGCCGAGCGTCGTTGAAGTGCTCGATCTCGTCTGTGTTGACCTCGCCGTTCCGTTCTTCACGGATCTGGGCCAGCGCCGGCAGCGACTCCTTGGCGGTCCTCATGGCGTCGACCTGGAGGTCTCTCGACTCCTCCATCAGCACCTCGAAGGCTGCCGTGTCAATTTTCATTCCGTCTTCGATCCTCACCCGATCGGCTCTCCTTCTCGTGGGTGACGCGATGCACCCACTTGTCGTGGTCATTCTTTCAACTGTCTTCAGTGTCTGTTCGACGCTAGCTGCTCACCTGGATGAACGCGTGGTTCATGTAGGGGTGCACGGTGCACTCAAACTCGAAGCGCCCCGCCTTGCTCACCACGAAGGTCTTGGTGCTGGAGGCGAAGCGACCGGTGTCGAAGGTCTTGTCGACCGCGGTGACGGTGTGCTCGGCAGAATCCTTGTTCTGCACCGTGATGGTGTCGCCCACCTTGGCCTGGAGGGTGTTCGGGGA
>JBBSIS010000003.1:0-35664 GCA_038231955.1 Acidimicrobiales bacterium | reverse complement strand
CCGATCTGGTATCGAAGCTCATGCGTTACATCGCCTCCTACAACGAGACGGCCAAGCCCTTCGCTTGGACTTATTCCGGTCAGCCCTTGAAGGTGGCGGCGGCGTGAACACGCGCGGAACTAACGCGCGGGAGCACTAGCGCGTGAGGTCGCCTGCAGGCAGTAAGAGCCGGAAGGTCGGACGTGGTCCCGCCCTGACGAGAAGGAGGCGGGCGTCCTCGGCCTCCGCAAGAGCACGGGCGAGCGCGAGTCCGATGCCGTGGCCGGGCTCGCTACCGGAGCGACGCTCGAAGATCTCGCTGGGGTCTTCGTGGACGCCGGGCCCCTCGTCACTGACGTCAATCGCGACTCCACCGGCAACGCTGTGGGCTCGCAGTTGAACGGTGCCTCGGCCGTGCGCTACGGCGTTGGCGATGAGTGCGTCGAGGATCTGGCGGACCGCGCTCGGGGACGCATGGGCCGTCTCTGCGTCGCTGCCGACTTCGACTCGCAGGGGGCGCCCGGTCGCCGCGAGCCCGCCATGCCATGCGCGCTCAACGTCGTCGAACACGTCCTGAACGTTGGTGTCGCCGCCCCCGGAGTGCGTGTCTCGGGCGAGCCTGATCAGGTCGTCGATGGTGCGTTCGAGCCGGTCGACCTCGCCGAGGGCGACGGTCATCGCCGTGGCGGCGTCCAAAGACGGGTTGGCCAGCGCGTTCTCGAGGTGGAGGCGGAGGCCGGTGAGGGGTGTGCGGAGCTGATGGGACGCGTCGGTGCTGAAAGCGCGCTCCCGCTCTACGAGCCTGCCGAGGCGCGCCGCGGTGGTGTCGAGGCTGTCGGCGGCGATGTCGAGCTCGGCGATGCCAGAGCGGGGGATCCGCACGGTGAAGTCTCCGTGTCCGAGTCGCGCCGACGCGGCCGCCAGGTCGGCGACCGGTTTGGCGATGCGCCGGGCGAGGATGCGACCGATCAGGGCCGCAGCGCCCACAACGAGCAGACCGAGTGCGCCCATCAGGAGTAGAGCGCGTTGCACACGGCTGTTGACGGCGGAGGCCGGGAGCTCGGCTCGCACGACCGCGAACACGTGCTCCTCGCTGGTCAGCGGGGCGGCGACGACGAGGGCGCCCCGAGTGCGCTCGGCGACTCGCCCGTTCGCTGCTCGTGTCACTTCCAGGCCGCCGGGGTCGGGCCCGGCGCCTTGGAGGCGTCGGCCGTCGGGTGCGTACAGACCAAGAAGGGTGTCGGAGTCAGGCGAGGGCAACTCGACGGGGTCTCCCGAGGTGCGGAACGATGCGGGCACCTGCGCCCCGGCCCGTGCGGCTTCGCGACCGAGCCGTACGAGCGCTTCGCTTCGGTAGAGGTGTTGCACGACGACGGCGAGCGGTGCCCCAAACCCGACAATGGCGAGCCCGGCGACGACGAGGATGGCAACGAGAACGCGGCGACTCATGGCACCTCGAGGCGATAGCCGACGCCTCGAAGCGTGGCGATCCGATCACCGACCGGGCCCGGGCCGAGCTTTCGGCGGAGCGCCGACACGTGGGTGTCGAGGGTCTTGGTCGACCCGAACCAGTGCTCGTCCCACACCTCGCTCATGATCCGTTCCCGGCTCACAACGCGGCCGGCGTCGACGATGAGCAGAGCCAGCAGGTCGAACTCTTTCGGGCGGAGCGCCAGTTCGTGGTCGGCCACGTAGACGCGGCGCGCCGCCAGGTCGACGCGGAGATCGCCGACTTGGACCTGGTCGGCGGCTGTGCTGTCAGGTGTGGAGCGAGGCCGCCGGAGATGGGCGCGCACCCGGGCCAACAGCTCGGCGAGCCGGAACGGCTTGGTCAGATAGTCGTCGGCGCCGGCTTCGAGACCGACGACGACATCGATCTCGTCGTGGCGGGCAGTGAGCATCACGATGGTTGCCTCGGGCACTGAGGCCCGGAGCTTCCGGCACACCTCGATACCGTCGAGATCGGGGAGGCCCAGGTCCAGGAGAATGAGCTCCGGCGCGTCAGCGTCGGCGCGCCGAAGCGCGTCGCAACCCGTCTCGGCCCAGTCGGCGAAATAGCCGTTGGTTTGCAGGGCGGTGACCAGCCCGACGCCGATGGTGGGGTCGTCCTCGACGATCAGGATGCGGGTGCTCACTGGCTCCAGCGTAGGAGGCAGGCTCAGAGGCCCGGTCAGCGGGCGTTCAGGACCTCCCCGTCATTGTGGGCTCATCAACCCGCCACGACCCAGACCACCCCGGACACGGCGGCCGAAGCTGCGAACGAGGAGGCCGAGGCGCCCGAGGTCGGCGGGGCCAACCATCAGGATCGCGACGGCGTCAACGTCGCCGACACCCCGGTGGGTGAGGCTCCCCTAGCGGGCTGATCTCCGGTTCGATCCAGCCTCTTCCTGACCCCGCACGCCGCTGAGGCTGGGGCCCAGCCGCCCCCAGGAAGCAGGTCGAAGAGTTCAGGTGGCGATGACCTTGGCCGTAGCGGCCGGTGACCTCGGGTTTCGTACGATCGAAGGAGAACACCACCCCGAGGAGACTGGAATGAAACACATCGCCCTGATCACCGCGGCCGCGGCCGCGGTTGCCCTGACGGCAGGCGCCTGCGGCGGGAGCGCGAAGACCGCCACGTCGGCCGGGTCGGCCAACTCGACGGTCGCCGGGCAGGTCGCCCCGAGCGGGCCGGAGGTCAACCCGTCGGGTGACATCCCCGACAACCAGGCCTTCGTGGCCTATTCCCCGCCGTCAGGCGGGTTCAGCGTCAAGATCCCTGAGGGATGGGCGCGCGTCGAGGCCGGAGGGGCGGTGACCTTCACCGACAAGCTGAACAGCATCCGGGTGGAGACGGCCGCGGCGGCGACGGCGCCGACGATTCAATCCGCCCAGCAGAACGAGGTCCCGAAAATCCAGGCCGCGGCCGTGAACTTCAAGGCCGGAAAGGTCACATCGGTGACCCGCAAGGCGGGCAACGCCGTGCTCATCACCTACGGGGCGGATAGCGCGCCAGACCCGGTGACCGGCAAGGTCGTCCATGACGCCGTGGAGCGTTACGAGTTCTGGAAGGCCGGCACCGAGGTCGTTCTCACCTTGTCGGGGCCCCAGGGCGCCGACAACGTGGACCCGTGGCGGATCGTCACCGACTCCTTCGGATGGCAGTGATGACCGCGGCGCTGGAGGCCAGCGACCTCTATCGGTTCTTCCACGCCGGCGACGAGGAGACATTGGCGCTGCGCGGCGTATCCCTGCGGGTTGAGGCGGGAGAGATGATCGCCGTGACCGGGCCTTCGGGATCCGGCAAGTCGACCCTGTTGGCCTGCCTGGCCGGTCTGGACGAGCCCGACGGCGGCATGGTGCGGGTCGCCGGGCAGGTGGTAAGCCGGCGATCCGAATCTCAACGGGCTGTGCTGCGCGCTCGCCACATCGGGATGCTGTTTCAGTCGGCCAACCTGCTCGAACACCTCACCGTCGACCAGAACGTCGAGCTGGCCCAACGCCTCGTCGGCGGCCCCGACGCGGCGCGACGGGCACGACTGTTGGGTTACCTCGGGCTCGGCGACCGCGCCCGCTCCTACCCGTCGCAACTCTCCGGCGGCGAGGCGGCCCGGGCCGGACTGGCCGCCGCGCTCGCCAACGACCCTGCCGTGGTGCTGGCCGACGAGCCGACCGGGGAGGTCGACTCGACGACCGAGAGCCGCGTCCTCGACTTGCTGCGCCGCCGCGCCCGTGACGGGGGAGCGGTGGTCATCGTCACCCACAGTCCCGCAGTCGCCGCCGCCGCCGACCGCACGATCGCCCTGGCCGACGGGAGGGTGACCTCATGACCCGCGCCGTAGGGCCGGACGTGCTGGTGCGCTGCGACGGCGTGGCCCGCACCTTCGGGGCCGGCCTCGGCGCCGTCGTCGCCCTCCACGACATCTCCTGTGCGATCCACGCCGGCCAGCACCTGGCCATCACCGGACCATCCGGATCGGGCAAGTCGACGCTTCTTCACCTCTTGGCCGGGCTCGATGAGCCGACGGCCGGCGTCGTGACCTGGCCCGCCCTCGGCGCGAAAGGCGACCTGCGTCCCGGGCCCGTCGGTGTCGTGTTCCAGGGGCCCAGCCTGCTGCCGCCCCTTGACGTGACCGAGAACGTCGCGCTTGCCCTGCTACTCGGAGGGGCCAGCGAAGCCGACGCCGACGCGGCGGCCGCCGCCGCGCTCACCCGGCTCCATCTCTCCGCACTGGCCACCAAGCTGCCCGAGGAGCTGTCGGGCGGCCAGGCTCAACGCGTCGCGGTGGCCCGGGTCCTCGCCGGGCGCCCTCGTCTCATCCTCGCCGACGAACCCACCGGCCAGCTCGACCACGCGGCCGCCGCGGTGATCGTCGACGCCCTGGTGGAAACCGCCAGCCATCTTGGCGCCGCGCTCGTCGTCACTACCCACGACCCGCTCGTCGCCGCCCGGCTCACCACCCGATGGACCATGGCCGACGGCGCCCTCGTCGAAGCCGACCTCCCGATCGAAGGGAACCCCTCGTGCTCAGCCTGACCTGGCTCCGCGGCCTCGCCGCCCGCCGCCGCGGCCGCCTCGCCGCCGCGGCATGCGGCGTCGCCATCGCCGTCGCCCTCCTCGCCTCGATCGGCGCCTTCCTGTCCGCCTCGAAGGCCACCATGACCGCCCGGGCCGCGGCCGACGTCGCCGTCGATTGGCAGGTCCAAACCCAGACGGGTGCCGATGCCGGCGCCGTGCTCGACGCCGTCGAGCATGCGCCCGGTGTCACCATCGCCGCGCCTGTCGGCTTCGCGGCAACCACCGGCCTGCAGACCACCGTCAACGGGTCAACCCAGAGCACCGGCCCCGGCGTCGTCGTCGGCCTCCCACCCGGCTACCGCAGCGCTTTCCCCGGGGAGCTCCGCGACCTGGCCGGCTCCGGCACCGGCGTCCTGTTGGCGCAGCAGACCGCGGCCAACCTGCACGCCGCACCGGGCGACACCGTCACCGTCGGGCGCGCAGGGCTCGACCCGGTAGCGCTGCGGGTCGACGGTGTCGTCGACCTGCCCCAGGCCGACTCGCTCTTCCAGACCGTCGGCGCCCCGGTCGGCGCCCAACCGCAGGCGCCGCCCGACAATGTGCTGCTCGTCCCGGGGGACCAGTGGCACCAGCTGTTCGACCCGCTCGCCCAGACCCGACCGGAGTTGGTGCATACCCAGATCCACGCCCGGCTCACCCACCACCTGCCCACCGACCCGTCAGCCGCCTACGCGGAGGTATCCGGACGGGCCCGCAACCTCGAAGTGAGGCTGGCCGGCACCGGGCTCGTGGGCGACAACCTGGCCGCCACCCTCGGCGCGGCGCGCTCCGACGCCCTCTACGCGCAGATCCTGTTCCTGTTCCTCGGCCTCCCGGGTGCCGTACTCGCCGGTCTGCTCACCGCCGCCGTCGCGGGCGCAGGGGCAGAGCGGCGCCGCAAGGAGCAGGCATTGCTTCGGGCCCGTGGCGCCACCAACCGCCAACTCGTCCGGCTCGGCATGATCGAAGCGGCCGCCGTCGGCATCGCCGGCGCCGCCGCCGGCCTGGGTCTGGCCCTGGCCCTCGGCCGGGCCGCGTTCGGAACGTTCGGGTTCGGAGCAACCCCGGTCGCGGCGATCGGCTGGGCCGCCGGCTCCGCCGCCGCCGGCCTGGTCATCGCCGCCGCCACCATCGCCATTCCGGCGTGGCGCGACGCCCGCAGGGTTACCGTCGCCGCCGGCCGGCGGCCCATCGGCCGCGCCGGCACGCCTCGCTGGGCCCGCTACGGACTCGACCTCGTCCTGCTCGGCGCCGGAGGGCTCGTGTTCTGGCTCACCGGGCGGGGCGGCTACAAGCTCGTCCTCGCTCCTGAAGGTGTCCCCACCATCTCGGTCAGCTACTGGGCGTTCGCCGGCCCCGCCCTGCTTTGGACGGGCGCCGGGCTGTTCGTCTGGCGGATCGCTGATCTCGTGCTCGGTCGCGGCCGCCCGCTCATCGGGCGCCTGATCCGACCCGTCTCGGGTCGCCTCTCCGGCACCGTGGCGGCCTCGATGTCCCGCCAGCGCCGCCTCCTGGCCCGGGCGCTGGTCCTGGTCGCACTCACCGTAGCCTTCGCCGCCTCGACCGCAGTGTTCGACGCCACCTACCAGCAGCAGGCGCAGGTCGACGCCCGCCTCACCAACGGCGCCGATGTCACCGTGACCGAGTCGCCCGGCTCCACCATCGGCGCGGCCGGGGCGACCGAGCTCTCGCACATCCCCGGCGTGAAATCGGTGGAGCCGATCCAGCACCGCTTCGCCTACGTCGGCGCCGACCTCCAAGACCTGTACGGCGTGCGGCCCGGCACCATCACCGATGCCACCAAACTGCAGGACGCGTACTTCCAGGGCGGCACCGCCCGACAACTCATGGCCACGTTGGCCTCGGCTCCCGACTCCGTCCTCGTCAGCGCCGAGACAGCGAAGGACTTCCGGCTCAATCCGGGCGACCAGGTGATGCTCCGCCTGCAAGACGGTCGCACCAAGCAGCTCACCAACGTGGCGTTCCACTACGCGGGGATCGCCAAGGAGTTCCCCACCGCCCCCCATGACAGCTTCCTCATCGCCAATGCCGACTCCGTGACCAAGATGACGGGCAGCGACGCCGTCGGCGCCTTCCTCATCGACACCGGCGGCAACTCCCCCGCCGCGGTCGCCGGTCGGGTTCGCGCTGCCGTCGGCGCTCAAGCCCAGGTCACCGACCTCACCACCAGCCGCCGCGTCGTCGGCTCCAGCCTCACCGCCGTCGACCTCGCCGGGTTGACGCGGGTCGAGCTCGGTTTCGCCCTCGTGCTCGCCGCCGCGTCCACCGGCCTCGTGCTCGCCCTCGGCCTCGCCGAGCGGCGCCGTAGCTTCGCCATCATCAGCGCCCTCGGCGCCAAGGCCCGCCAACTCGGCGGATTCGTGTGGGCCGAAGCGCTGTTCGTCACCATCGGTGGCCTCGCCGCCGGCGCCGGCGGCGGGTGGGCGTTGTCGCACATGCTCGTCAAGGTGCTCACCGGCGTGTTCGACCCGCCTCCCGCCTCGCTCGCGATTCCGTGGTCCTACCTGGCCATCGTCGGTGCCGTCGCAGTCGCCGCCGTCTCGGCCGCGGCGGGTGGCGCCATCCGCGCCACGCAGCGCCCGGTGGTGGCCGTCGTCCGCGACCTGTGACCCGATGATCGGAGCCCGCAACGTTTCGCTGATAGGGCGTGAGGGACGTCTGGACCCCATGTCATCGTCGGCGGAATGGCGCTGGTCGAGGTCGACGGGACGCGGTTTGGCGGCGCTGATCCGGGCCCGCGGCCAGGTTGTACGGCGTCGCCGAACGCAGTACTCAGTGAGCGCCGTCCCGCCTGGCCAGTGCAGTCACAGTGTCGACACGACATGGCGCCCCTTCATACCCGCACCGGCGGGGCGCGCGGCGCGCGGTGCAGAATGGCTTGTGCACGTCCGTCTGAGCTCGCTGTCCGAACGGTTGCGCGTCAGCCTCTTCTTCGTGCCGATGGCGTCGGTCGTGGTCGCGGTCGTCCTTGCCCAGGTCGGTATCCTCACCGACAGCCGCCTCGACCTGAGCGGCCCCCAGCTCCCCCTGGGCGTGGGCTCCACGGTCCAGAGCGCCCGGGCGGTGCTGAGTACGGTGGCCGCCGCCACCATCAGCTTCGCCGGCATCGCCTTCTCCGTATCGGTGCTCACCATCCAGCTTGCGTCCAGCCAGTACTCGCCGCGCGTCGTCCACACCCTCTTCCGGGATCCGTTCAACAAGCGGGTCATGGGGCTCGTCGTCGGCACATTCGCCTTCTGCCTCGTCGTGCTGCGCGCCGTGCGCTCCTCGTTCGAACAGAACGGGACGCCGGTTATCCCCAACCTCTCCGTGGCCGTGGCCGTGGTCTTGGGCGTCACGGCCATCCTCGCCCTCGTCGCCTTCATCGACCACAGCGCCCACACGATGGACGTCAGCGAGATCCTGGAGCGGGTGAGCACCGAGGCGCTCGGTCACATTCGCCGCGAGTGGCCACTGGAGGCGCCGGCGGTGGCGAGGCGTCCCGTCGATGACCGCCCCAGCCACGTCGTGCGCTTCACCCGGACCGGTTGGGTTCAGCAGATCGATGTGGGCGCGTTGTCGGACTGCGCGACGCCGGGCGGGGTCATTCACGTGAGCACCCGCCCGGGTCGCTACGCCGTCGCCGGGACCCCGATCTGCGCCGTCGTGCCGCGCCCTGATGATCCGGAAGCGACGGAACGCCGGATCCGCGCCACCGTGGTCACCGGTGCTACCAGGACGATGCAACAGGACGCGCCCTACGGGCTGCGCCAACTCGTTGACGTGGCCCTCAAGGCGCTCTCACCCGGCGTGAACGACCCGACGACGGCCCAGGATGCCATCTTCCACGCCGCATCCGTTCTGCTCGAACTCCTTCGCCGCAGCCCGCCGCAGTCGGTGCGCGACAGCGACGACGGGCGCCACGTCGTCCTCGACCAGCAGTACACCCACGACGAGGTGGTCGCGCTCGCCTTCGAGGAGGTGCGTCTCGCCGCCGCCGGCCTGCCCACGGTCTGCGTCTACCTGCTGGAGGCCATGGCGCTGATCCATGAGTCGTTGACTGACGCCGGCCGGCCGGCACAGGCCGGCCTGGTGGCGGCGCAGGCTGGGCTCGTGGTCGCCGGCTGTGCGGCCGCCGGGGTACTGCCGGTCGACCTTGACCACGTCCGGGTCGCCCACGGCAAGCGGTTCGGCGCCGCCGGGCCCGAGTAGCGGCGGCAGACGCCGCGGCGCCCGTCCCGTCGGATCCGACTCGGTGCCCGTGTGAGATCGGGCTCCGGGGAAGGACTGTCCTGTACGCCTTGTGGTTTCCGACCAGCACGAAAGGAACCGTCATGAGTCTCGCGTCGACCGTTGACGAAGCCTGCGCGGTCGCCTACGACAGCAGTCTGCTGACCTGGTCGGCGTGAAGTCGCTCGGGTGCTGATCCCGTGATGGCCATGACGGGTGCCGATCCGGTCGACGATCGACAACGACCACCGGAAAGCCGCCGTGAGGATGCGTGAAGATGCCCGGCGCACGAATCCTGACGGTCGATGGGCGTGAGGTCGGCTCCGTCACCGATGTCGAGTTCGACACCGATCCAGAAGTTATGGTGCACGTCGTGACCGATCCGGGCCCGATCGAAATTGACCGGTTGCGGTCTCTCGGTTCGTATGGGCTCGTGGTGGACGACGCCGCTGCAAGTACGGGGCCGTGACCGGCTCGATGTTGTTCGATGGCTGGGCTGATCTCGGTCGGGCGATGGCGCTGGGCGCGGCGGCGTACGCGGTGATGGTGATCGTGCTGCGTGTATCGGGAAAGCGCACCCCTGGCGAAACTGAACGCGTTCGACCTCGTCGTCACTGTCGCCCTCGGTTCAGTGCTGGCCACGATCGCGTTGTCGCGCGACGTGTCCTTGGCCGATGGTGTCGCAGTGATCACGCTGCTGGTCGCCGCCCAGTGGGTGGTGTCGTGGGCGTCGGTGCACACGTCTGTGGCGCAGCGGCTGGTACAAGCCGAAGCGACGGTCGTGTTCGAGAATGGTCGCTTCGAAGATGTGGTGCTGTCAAGGATGCGGTTGACTCATGGCGATGTGTGTCAGGCGATCAGATCGAGCGGTTGCGGCGACCTCGAATTGGTCGCTGCCGTCGTGTTGGAGACCGACGGCAGCCTGAGCGTCATCGCCGCCGACCGTTGCCATACCGCCAGCGCCATGCCTTCGACCACCCGCGGCGTCCCACCTGGCCGTCGACGCCACCGCTGCCGGGAACACCGCCCGAGGAACCCGATAGCGCCACGCACGACGATCTGAAGGTCGTGGCGCCTGCACACCTACCGGACCTCGAACCTGATCGGCATGGTGACAGCGCGCCCGCCGGGCTCGGTCACGACCACCGACCCGACCCACCCTCCCGTCATGTCGAACTTGAGGCGGGCGTCGTACTGGCCGCCTGCCGCTTCCGTCGCCACCGCCGACACCCCGGGGTGGGTCATGTCGGGCATGTCGGTGCGCAAGCACACTCTGGCGCCCGTCACCGCCTGGCCGTCGTGGCGGACGGTCAGGCGGAAGGTGGTCGCCTCCGCCGCGGGCGGGTCGGGGTCGGCGTCGCTGGTGACGGTGTAGCTGGCATCGGCTACACCGCCTGCGCAGCCACCCACCGGGAATCCCGGCCGGGACGTGTCGGTAGACCCATTCCGGGGGGTCAGCACCTCCATCGGCACCTCGACGGCGTCGCTCGCGGTCTGCACCAGGGCGACCACGCTCCATCGGCCCTCGATCGACAGGGCGCTTCCCGTCCCCTGCCAGTGACCGTCGCCCTCTCGGGACAGGTCGAGTGTGGCTGCGCTCACGTCGGGCCGATCGGCGAGTCGGAAGCGCAACGACACCGATTGCGCGGCCACGGCTGCGCCGGAGTCGTAGTCCCGCACGATCGCATCGAAGCGGTTGGGGCCTGGCGAGCCCGGGCTCACATCCAACCGGATGCGCACCGACGTGGCGTAGTCGTTGCCTGTCACCGTGACCCCCGGGACCCGCGCTTCCCTCGTCGCGGCGGCGACGACGGCCGAGGGGGGGAAGCCGGTGAGCAGGGCCGTCGCGCCCAGCACGCCGGCGGCGACCGCCACCTCTGCTCGCACGAGCCGCTGGATGCCGCCAACTGGACCCCCGGCGACGGAGGCGGCGGGGACGTGACGGACGCGGTTCCGGGCCCCGAGACCGACCAGGGCGGCGACCATCGCCACCTTGGCGATGAGCGTGATCCCGAAGCTGGTCTCGACCAGGCGCGACCATGCGCCGACGTCGTCGAGGGCCCGCAACGTCCCTGACACCAGGACCACGCCGAGCATGGCGGCAGCCACCGCCGAGAACCGTCGGGCGAGGCCGGGGCCCCGGCCTGGATCGCCCCGTCGCAGAGCCAAAAGGAACCACGGGAGTCCACCGATCCACGCCCCCACCGCCACGAGGTGGGCCCACTGGACCCCGACGGTGAACCACCGGGGGGAGGAGGCGTTGGCGTGACCGGCCAAGGCCCGAGCCAGCATCGCCCCTGCCGCCGCCAACCCCACTGCGGCCATCGACGCCCGGCCCGGACGGCGCAGCGCCCACACAGCCGCGGCTCCGGCGACGGCGATGGCGACGGCCTGGACCGCCAAGCGGTGCCCGGTCGACGACGAGAGCAGAGTGGTGAGGCTGGCCTGGGCGCTGGCCCGCTGGGCAGCGGCGGTGATCGCCACGCCGGTTGCTGCGGCGGCCCATGCTGCCAGCAGCGCCCGCCCGGACACAGCCGCCGGGTCCGACGCCACCACCACACCCACGACTGCGGCCCCGAGCAGCGCTACGACTCCTGCGTAGAACAGCCAACGCCCGAGGATGCCGCCCGCGGTCGGGGCGGGGATCCGGACCCCCGCCTCAGCCCGGTCAGCCCTGGCCACGGCGGGCACACCGACGCCAAAGGTCACGGAACCCACCGTCGTGTGCCCGTCGGCGGGCGAGGTCACCCGCCACGTCGCCGTGTAGCTGCCCTTGGTCAGTGATCCTGGCGCCCCAAGCGGCAGCCGCACCTGCGCGGGCTGCCCGTCGATCGAACCGGCCGTGCCGGAGTCGACCTGGTGGCCGGACGCGTCGAGCAGCCGCACGATCGAAAGCGCAGGATCGACGGCTTCGGTGAAAGTAAGGACCACCTCGACCGGCGACTCGTCGACCCTGGCACCGTCGGCCGGCCTGGACGCGGTGAGGAGGGCATGGGCCGATGACGGTGGCGATGCCCAAGCCATGGCCAGCACCGACAGCAGCCCGGCTACCAACCAGGTGCGCCCCCGCCTCACCGTCGCTGGCGCAGTGCGGTCGCCCCCTCGTCGGAACCCGTCCGCTCGGCCGGCGGGGCGCCTCCGGCGGCAGGCAGTCCCCGACGACCGCGACGACGTCCGATATGCGTCAACGCGGCGACCAGCCCGAGCACGCCGGCGACGATGGCGGCCAGCGCGAGTGCCCGGGCCTGGTCGGCCTGGTGGGCTGCGGTCGCGACCCGGGCCTCCACCGCGTCAGTGCGGGCGTCGAGGCGCGGGAGCTCGCGCTCGATGCGGGTGGCGAGCTGGCCCGGCGACGGATCCACGGCGGGGAACTGCACGCTCGTCGCGTCCCGCACCTCGTCGAACGTCGTGGCCGAGGACGTGAAGGACTGGTCCACGGCCTGGCCCCGGATGGTCCCGAACAGCCGGACGGTGTACGCGCCCAGCCGGGTCGGCGTGAGCAGGGCCCGGTACTCACCGGGGGCCCCGGGGTCGGCCGTGCCCGCCCCCGGCACGAGGCTCAGGGTCACCTTGTGGTCACCCTTGCTGACCTCGACCCTCAACGAGTCGCCGATGTCGGTGACTGCAGGTCCGCCGGCCTCGGACACGCTGACGTGGACGGCGTTGCTCAGGCCCGTGTAGGCCGGTTCGATGCCCCAGCCGACGACGTAGCGGAGGCCGCCTACCACGCGACCTTCGTGCGCTTGGGCTGGGCCAGCGCCCGGAAAACCGATGAGCAACGCCACCGCCGGAACTGCCGTCAACGTCCACGGCGAGCGTGTCCTCATAGCCGAATGGTACGCGGGTTGGATGCGCAGAGAATGGGGGTACCGGGCCGTGACCACCGGCCCCCGGCCCTGTTCGGCTATCCTGAGGATGTCCATAGAGACGTCGCCCGCACAGGGTCATGCGACCGACCTTGGACATCGGAATCGGAGAGGCGAACCAAGAGGGAGGCCGCGGTGCGGTTCTCGTTACGGAAGTTGATGGTCGGGGCGGCGGCTGCGGTGGTGCTCATGGTGCCGGCGAGCCTGGCGTGGAGCTGCGTGGGCCTCGTGCTGTTCAGGGTCGAAGGGTCTAGCTCCGTGCAGCCCGGTGGCAAGGTGCAGGTGATGGGAGGCGAGTTCGCCCGGGCCAAGCCGGTCGACGTGCACCTCGACTCCCCGAGCGGTCCGGTTCTCGCCACCTTCGCCTCGCCCCAGCCGTCGACCATGACGAGCAAGTTCCTCCTCGACGTCCCCATCCCCGCCGACGTGTCGCCCGGAGCCCACATCCTGGTCGCCACTCAGGACCACTACGACATGAACGTCGGCATCCCGGCGCGGGCCACTGTCTACGTCAACACCTCGGCGCCGGCGGTGGCACCCACGCCGGCCGACCGGAGCGGCCTCCTCGCCGTCGACTCCGGCCCCGCCGCCGGCGGGTACATCCTCATCGGGCTGGGGGTGGCCGCCGCCGGCCTGCTGCTGGCCGCCGGGGCCAGCGCGATCGCCGGCCACCAGTCGCCGCCCAAGGCCGAGGACGTGAAGGCGTCATAGCCGCCCGCCCGGTTGCGTTCCAGTTCCCGCGGCGCCTCAGCCGCTTCCCCCACCTGGAGGATTCGTGAACTCTGCACCTCGCCGCGCCGCCGTTTTCGGCGCCGCCGTGACCATGGCGGCGATGTCCTCGGGCGCTGCCGGCGCCCAGACAGCGGCGTTCCCGAAAGCCACCTTCGCTCCCCAGAAGGTCGCCGTCCAGCGGGTGACGGCGGGCGTCCAGATGACCAAGGAGGAGACCGCTCCCACCCGCGGCTTCGCCGGTCCCACCTCGATGGTCGCCGACCCGCGTAACCCCCGGATCCTCGCCGCCGCCACCGCCGACCTTCGCAACCGGACCTGTCAGCTGCTCGTGTCGACCAATGCCGGGGCGAGCTGGAGCTTCTCGGCCGAGCGCCCGGCGCCGGAGTCCTACCCCTTCTGCACCAACGGCACGGCGGGCCTCCCCCAGGCGACGGTGGCGTGGGGCCGCGACGGCACCCTGTACTACGCGCTTGAGGCGTACGGGGAGGGCGAGGGAGGCCGTGAGGGTACCACCAGCATCGCCCTGTCCCGCACCCAGGACCTGGGCAAGACCTGGACGACCACGTTGGTCGACGACGCCCGCAAGGCGCCCGACCCCAAGCCGCGCGACACCGGTGTCTCCGGTCTGACTGTCGACTCCTCCGGAAGCCAGGACGTGGTCTACGTCGGCTACAGCCGCGACTGGAGCTTGAGCGCGCCCGAGGGCAACCCGTTGAAGACCAAGCGGGAGGTGGCCGTCTCCGTCTCCACCGACGGCGGCAAGACCTTCGGGCCGCCGAACGACCTCAACGGCTACTCCAAGCTCACCCTTACCGTGGCCAACGTCGCCTACCCGATCCACTTCCAGACCGCTTTCGGGGCGCCCTACCTGACCGTCCACGACGGCGTGGCCCTGGCCGTGGCCGGCGGCGGCCCTTCCAACGACAAGCCGCCGCCCACCGAGGCCTACAAGGGCATCTTCGGCGAGGCCACGCCCCAGTTGGTGGCCCGGTCCACCGACATGGGCAAGACCTGGTCGGTGTCCGAGCTGAGCAAGCCGCTGTACCACGCCGCCGGCTCCTTCACGGGCATGGCCTGGACGCCCAAGGGCGGCCCCGAGGGCACCTTCGTGTTCGCCTACTCGGCCACGCCCGCCACCGCGCCCAACGCCGGCCGGTCCGACATCGTTGTCCAGCGCTCAACCGACAAGGGCCTCACGTGGACCGACCCGGTGGTCATTAACGATGACGACCCCAAGGGCCAGTACACCAGCTTCTACCCACAGCTCGATGTAGCCCCCAACGGCCGTATCGACGTGGTGTGGCAGGACAATCGGGACCAGACCGATTATCTGGTGAACGTCCGGTACTCCTACACCACCGACGGGGGGGCCACCTGGGCCCCCAACCTGGTCGTCAACGACCGGCCGGTGAACTTCAACTTCGGGATCAGCTTCAACTCCGACATCCGCCAACCTCCGGGCGTGGCGTCGACCGACCAGTTCGCGGCCATCGCCTGGGCCGACACCCGCTTCGCTGAGGAGCAGGTCCAGACCCAGGACAATTTCGGCGTCATCGCCCAGTTCTCGCCGTTGCCGTCGAAGGACCACAGCGCCTGGCCGCTCGTGGCTGCCGTCCTGGGCGGCCTGGCCCTGGCCGGCCTCGTCTTGTTGGGCATCCAGTTCGTGCGCAAGTCCAGCTGAGCGTCGAACCATCACCATGGCGGGCACGGTGGCTAGCTTGGGGTACGGCCAACATAGGCCCGAAACCCGCAGTAGACGGTGGTGAGACCGCTTCGCTGGCTGTCAGCCAACCCCCGGTGGACGCCGCTGAGGAACCCCCCAAGATCTCGTCGGTCGCCCGGGCCCGCCCTCCGCCGGCCGGCCTTCGGTACTGCGCCGGGAACGAACCCGCCTCTCGCTCCAGGCCGGCGAATACCTCCGGCAGCCGGTTCTGCTGGAAGCGTGCGGCGGCGTCGAAGAGGGCTCGGCCGACCTGCCACGCCTCCTGGTGGGATCCCGGCGGCGGGTACCCATGTCTCGCCGCCGTCCGGGTCGGCGGGGCCGGGATCGTGGCGTCGAAGGCGCATGGCCGCCAAGTCGAGGACGGCCCGATCGATGACGGCGTCTACCCCGGAAGCCGCGGTCTCGATGGAGGTGACCTGGGCGGTCCAGCGTTGGTGGTCGCCTTCGCTGTCGCCGCCCGCCATGGCGTGGCACTTCTCGGGCCGGAGCCGGGCGGGGTCACCGGAGTGACGAGCCGGCGGATTCCAACCTCACGGGCCGAACCCGGTGGCGGCGATCCCCCACTCCATCGAAGAGGTCTGGCCGGGCTCGAGCACTTCGAGGCCCCCCCCGGTGGCGAAGGCGTTCGGCGCACAGGTCATGGGCTACCGGCCGGAGTGTCCAGGAGGGCGGCGAAGCAGGACGGGGAGTCGAACCGGGGCAGGCACAGCCAGTCGATCGATCCGATCCTGGCCACCAGACCGACCGGACCGTGGGTATGGTGTCGCATCGAACGGGGCCGTGGGAAGGATTGATGCGGGAAGTCGGGCGCACACGCCGGACCGGGTGCTGCGCATTGGTCCTCGGCGCGGCGTTCGCCCTGGTGGCGGGAGGATGCAGCAGCGGCGACTCCGTGACGCCGGCGGCAAGCCCGACAACGGCAACCTCGCCATCGGCGGCCGCGAGTGGTGCCTCGGGGGACGGGATCCCGGCTGACGTCGAGCGGGTGGCCCCCTCGGTGGTGACCGTGCTCACCAAGAGCGGCCTCGGCAGCGGCGTGGTCTGGTCTTCGGACGGCATCGTGGTGACCGACAACCACGTGGTCGCCGGTTCGACCACGCTGGAGGTGGCCTTCGCCGACGGCCGCCACAGCCCGGGCCGGGTGCAGGCGACAGACCCCGTCACCGATCTGGCCGTTCTCCAGGTGGACCGGACCGGGCTACCTGGCTCCACCTTCCAGAAGGGCCTGCCCCGTGTCGGCGAGCTCGCTATCGCCCTCGGCAGCCCTTTGGGCTTCGAAAACACCGTGACCGCCGGGATCGTGTCGGGCCTCCAGCGGTCCATCCCCGGCTCGGGCACGCAGACGCAGTCCCTCGTCGACCTCATCCAGACCGACGCCGCCATCTCGCCGGGGAACTCCGGTGGTGCGCTGGTCAACGCCAATGGCGAAGTCATCGGCATCAACGAGGCCTACCTGCCGCCGTCCACCGGTGCCGTCTCCATCGGCTTCGCCATCCCTGCATCCACCGTCACCGATGTGGTCGAACAGCTCCTGAAGTCGGGATCGGCCAAACACGCCTTCTTCGGCCTCCAGCCCGGCCAGCTGACCTCGCAGATCGCCCAGCAGCTCGGGCTGGGCCAGGCGCGCGGCGTCGTCGTGCTCGACGTCGTGGCCAAGGGGCCGGCCGAGAAGGCCGGCATCAAACCTGGCGACGTGGTGACCGCCATCGACGGGTCGGCGCTGGAGACCGTGGAAGCGTTCCTCTCGACTCTGCGGCCGCACCAGCCCGGCGATACGGTGACGGCGACGCTGCTCCGGGACGGCAAGCAGCAGGACGTGAAGGTAACCCTGACCAATCGACCCACCGGCGGATGAGAGAGGAGGCGGCATGGCCGACGACCACGGTCACCTGGAGATAGACGAGGCCCACGCCCGGCTCGCTACCCTCGAGGATCGCATCCAGCGACTCGAGGCGCGCCTTGAAGCCAGCGAGCGAGGCGCGCCCGGGCAGCCCTACTACGAGAGCGGGACGGTACGTCCCGATCTCGACGACCAGACGATCACGCCCTGACCCGCCGGTGACCGTACCGCACAGATCGGTCGCCGCGGCCAGGCCCGGCCGGGGCGTGCGGTGGGTCACGCCCGTGCTCGCCCTCGCCCTCCTCATCACCCTCGGCGTCCAGGGCGCCCGAGGCCAAGTGGCGCCGGTGGAGCGGGTTCCACAGGCGCCGGGCGACGTCCGTCAACTCTTCCTGTCTGACTGTGCGGTCTGTCACGGGAGCGCCGGCACGGGGACGCCCCGGGGATCGACCCTCGTCGGCGTCGGGCGCGCCTCGCTCGACTACCAGCTCTCGACCGGGCGCATGCCGCTCGTCGGCGTGGGGCGGGTGGCCGATCAACCGGGGAGGCCGCTGCAGCCGCTGCCCAATGTGGCCGCGGGCGACTCCGACATCATCCCCCGCCGGCACAACCCGGCCTACGACGCACCGACGATCAGCGCGCTGGTCGACTACGTCAGCGTCCTCACCGACGGCGGCGGGCCGGACATCCCCCGGTTGACAGGCGGCAACCTGGCCGAGGGCGGCGACCTCTTCCGCATCCAGTGCGCGGCCTGCCACGCCTGGGCCGGCGACGGCGGCGCCCTCCTACGCCGGGAGGCGCCGGCCCTCCACTCCTCCACGGCCACCCAGATCGCCGAGGCGGTCCGGGTCGGCCCCGGCCAGATGCCCACTTTCGGCACTGCGGCGTTGACCGCCGACCAGGTGGCGTCCGTGGTGGCCTACGTGCGCTACCTCGACGATCCGCGCGACCGCGGCGGGCAACCACTCGGGCATCTTGGCCCGGTCACAGAAGGCGCCATGGCCCTCGCCGCCCTTGCGCTGCTCCTGCTGTTCACCCGCTGGATCGGCGAGCGGGGATAGGGGTGGAACGGACCAAGGACGTGGTGCGGGATGAGCGGCGCGCGGAACGACAGGTTGGAGCGCTGTTCCTGTCTTCGGCGGTACGCGCGGTGGCGCTCGCCGCCGTCTACTGGCGGGGCGGCCAGCCTCAGCTCGAGGGCCTGTTCCTCGGCCTGGCCCTGGCCGGCGTGGCGTGCGGCTTCGTCATCTGGGGCAACCGGCTCCTGCCGCACGAGCCCGTGGTCGGCGAGCGCCACGAGCTGCCCAGTCCCGAAGCGGAGGTGCAGGCTGCAGAGGGCGACTTCGGGCGCGACGGCGCCCTCACCCGCCGGAAGCTCGTGACCCGGTCGTTGGGGCTGGCGGTGGGGGGCCTCGGAGTGGCCGCGCTCTTTCCTGTCCGTTCGCTGGGACCGCGGCCGGGCAGGTCGCTGCTGGAGACCCCGTGGCGGGCCGGTATCCGCCTGATTACCGAGGACGGTCGGCGGGTTCGCGCCGCCGACATCCCCCTCGAGGGGCTCGTGACCGTCTTCCCCGAGGGTTCGCCCGGTTCGGCCGATGGGCAGACCGTGCTGATCCGGGTGGCGCCGGGCCTGATCGTGGCCAAGGCGGGCCGGGAGGACTGGACGCCCCAGGGCCTCGTCGCCTACTCGAAGATCTGCACCCACGCCGGGTGCCCGGTCGGGCTCTACGAGCCGCTGAGCCACCGGCTCCTCTGCCCCTGCCACCAGTCGACGTTCGACGTCCTCCACCACGCCAGCCCCCAGATCGGCCCCGCCGCCGCCCCCTTGCCCCAGCTTCCGCTCGCCGTCGACGCCGACGGCTTCGTCGTGGCTCGCGGTGACTTCTCCGAGCCCGTGGGCCCGGCGTTCTGGCGGCGGTCGTGACCCGGCGGGGTCCGCTGGCCGCAGTCGCCGTCGGTGCGCTCACCCTCGGCGGATGCGGTGGCCATGCGCCGTCCATGCTCAACACCCACGGTCCCGAGGCCCGAACGGTCTCAGGCGTCTGGTGGCTCATGTTCGCACTTGCCGCCGCCGTCTACGTCGTGGTCGCCGGCTTCATAGTGATCGCCGTCCTACGGGGCCGGCGCACCGGACGGTCCAAGAAGGAGCCCAAGGACGACACCTTCGTCTGGCTCGGCGGGATCGTGGCGCCGGTGATCATCCTCGGCGTGCTCGCCGTGGTGACCGTCAACACCACCCAAGCGCTGCGCGCCGCCCAGGACGGCGAGCTTCGCATCGCGGTGGTGGGAAAGCGCTGGTGGTGGGATGTCAGCTACCCCGATGCCGGCGGCTTCCGGACCGCGAACGAGATCCACATACCCGTCGGGCGCCAGGTCGACCTGGAGCTGACGTCGGACAACGTCATCCACAGCTTCTGGGTGCCGCAGCTGGCCGGCAAGGTGGACACCATTCCCGGCCAGGTGAACCACCTCCGGCTCACGGCAACGGAACCCGGCACCTACCGCGGGCAGTGCGCGGAGTACTGCGGCATCCAGCACGCCCACATGGGCATGGTGGTCGTGGCCGAGGCGCCGGTCGACTTCGACCGTTGGCTCACCCGGCGCAGTACGGGCGCCGGCCTCACCCCGACCTCTGACCTGGCGGCGAGGGGAGAGGTGGTGTTCCTGCGGGAGACGTGCGCCGGCTGCCACACGGTGCGGGGCACCCAGGCGGACGCCCAGATCGGACCTGACCTGAGCTACTTCGGCAGCCGGGAGTCAATCGCGTCCAACACCCTGGCCAACACGCCGGCGAGCCTGGCCCGCTGGATCACCGAGCCCCAATCGGTCAAGCCCGGCAACTTGATGCCCCCGACCACACTCTCCCCCGAGGACCGCGCCGCGGTCGTCGCCTACCTGGAAGGGCTGAAGTAGATGGCCGTCACCGAGCACCCGGCGCCCCCGCCGGTCGAGGAACCGGAGCTGCTGGAGCTGTGGGAGGACGCACCCGGCTTGCCCGGCTTCCTCTCCACCGTCGATCACAAGCGCATCGGGCTGCGCTACATCTACACCTGCTTCTTCTTCTTCTTCGCGGCCGGTCTCATGGCCCTGGTCATGCGGGGCCAGCTGGCCCGGCCCAACAGCACCGTCCTCGGCCCGCAGGTTTACAACGAGCTGTTCACCATGCACGGCGTGACCATGATCTTCCTGTTCAACACGCCGGTGCTGGCCGGGTTCGGCAACTACCTCATCCCCCTGCAGCTCGGCACGCGCGACATGGCGTTTCCCCGCCTGAACGCGTTCAGCTACTGGATCTTCCTGCTGGGCGGAATCTTCATGTACAGCAGCTTTCTCGTCGGCAAGGTGCCCGACGGTGGCTGGTTCGGCTACACGCCGCTGGTGTCGCGCACCTTCTCACCCGGGCTCAACATCGACTTCTGGGGACTGGGCATCGTCTTCACCGGGCTCTCCACCACCGTGGGGTCGATCAACTTCATCGTCACCATCTTCAAGCTGCGGGCTCCGGGGATGACCCTGAACCGCATGCCGATCTTCGTGTGGTCAATGCTCGTGTTCTCGTTCATGGCCATCTTTGCGGTGCCGGCCGTGACCCTGGCGACCGGGCTGAACGAGCTCGACCGGCTCTTCGGAACGTCGTTCTTCCTACCCGCCCTGGGGGGCAGTGTGCTGCTCTACCAGCACCTGTTCTGGTTCTGGGGCCATCCCGAGGTCTACATCCTCTTCGTCCCCGCCACCGGGATGATCTCCCAGATCATCCCCACCTTCTCGCACCGGGCGCTGTCGGGCTACCTCTGGGTGGCCGGCGCCCTGGTCACGGTGGGGTTCATCAGCTTCGGCGTCTGGGTCCACCACATGTTCGCCACCGGCCTGCCCCCCGTGGCCATGGCCTTCTTCTCGGGCGCCAGCCTGATCATCACCATCCCGAGCGGCGTCCAGTTCTTCGCGTGGATCGCCACCATGTGGAAGGGCACGGTGAAGCTGACCACGGCGATGCTCTTCGCCATCGGGTTCCTGCTCATCTTCCTGCTGGGCGGGATCACCGGCGTGATGGTCGCCGTCCTGCCCTTCGACTGGCAGGTGACCGACAGCTATTTCGTCGTGGCCCACTTCCATTACGTGCTCAACGGCGCGGTCGTGTTCCCGATCTTCGGGGCCATCTACTACTGGATGCCCAAGATGACCGGCCGGATGCTGAGCGAGCGGCTCGGCAAGCTCAGCTTCTGGGTCATGTTCGTGGGCTTCAACATCACGTTCTTCCCGATGCACATCTTGGGCTTCCTCGGGATGCCGCGACGCATCTACACCTACGACAACGGACTGGGTTGGGGCGGCCTCAACGCCATGGTCAGCATCGGCTCGGCCATCTTCGGTCTGGGCACAGCCATCACCCTGTTCAACTGGGCGTGGAGCCGGCGCAGGGGGGCGGCGGCGGGCGCCGATCCGTGGGACGCCGACAGCCTCGAATGGGCCACCTCCTCGCCCCCGCCCCACTACAACTTCGCCGCCATCCCACTCGTCGCCAGCCGTCATCCGCTCTGGGACCAGCGCCCCCTGCCGTACGCCGAGTCCGGGGAAGAACCCGAGACCGGTGGCCTGGGCCCCGGGGGGGCGGTCAAACGTGAGACGCCGGTGACGAGCGGGATCGATACCCGCCCGGAGGGGAACCTGGAGATCCCGCACGAGACGTACCTGCCCTTCATCGTCGCCGTCGGGCTGGCTGCGATGTTCGTCGGCCTGCTGATCAAGGGGGCGGTGGTCGGTGTCGCCGGCATCGGCCTGGCCGTGGTCGGCGCCGTATGGTGGGCGTGGCGCACCGAGGAGGACCTTGCCCCGTCCGAACGGACCCCCGGATGACGGCCGCCGGCGCCACTGTCAGCACGGGCATCACCCGGCCGTCCACCCGCCGCAGCTACCCGACGGCTTGGTGGGGCATGGCCGTGCTCATCATGACCGAGGCCATGGTCTTCGCCATCCTGCTGGCCGCCTACTTCTTCCTGCGGGCCGCCTCGAAGGAGTGGCCGCTCGGCGGCATCGAGGTGCCGAAGCTGAAGTTGGCCGTACCCTTCAGCTTCGTACTGTGGGGAAGTAGCATCCCGATCTTCTGGGCCGAGGCCGGCATCCGCAAGGGCAACGTCGCCCGCCTGAAGGCCGGCGTCCTGCTGAGCTTCCTCATGGGCGCTGCGTTCCTCGCCTACACGCTCTACGACTTCGACGAGCTGCACTTCGGCTGGCGCGACAACGCCTACGGGTCGATCTACTACACGATCGTCGGCCTGCACGCGCTGCACGTCTTCGTGGGCCTCGCCGTCAACGTCGTCGTGCAGCTCAAGGCCTGGCTTGGCCGCTACGACCGCGGCCGGTACGCCAGCGCCGAGGTGTTCTTCCTGTACTGGCACTTCGTCGACGTGGTGTGGCTGGCCGTGTTCCCCGCCCTCTTCCTCTCCTCGCACCTCCGGTGAGCGTGGACACGTCGGCCGAGGAGGCCCGGCGGGCGCACAGCATCGGCTCCGCCGTCCGCGAGGCGGTGCTGGTCTGGTTCGCCCTGCTCGGCGGCATCGGCGCCTGGGCGGTCCACCTGGTGTTCTTCGTCGCCTACGTGCGTTACACCTGCAACCGCTCCGGGTCGCTCTGGGCGATGCATGCCGTCACCGCGGTCACGCTGGCGATTGCCGGCGCCGCCCTCCTGCTGTGCGGGCGCATGCTTCGGCGTTCGGACGGCGACGAGTCCGCCGACGATGAAGGCGGGCGGGCCCAGTTCGTGGCCCGGCTCGGCCTGCTCGTAGGCGTGGTGAACGTGGCCCTGATCACGCTGGAGGAGGTGTACCTCCTGGTCCTGGCCTCGAGGCGCTGTGGATGACTTCGGCGTGGTCGCCGCCCTGGCCGCCACTGCGGCAACCTACGCGGCGGGGGTCCGCCGGGCCTGGCTGGCGGCCGGGCGAGGCCGGTTGGTCACCCCGTCCCAGGCCTGGTGGTTTGGCGCTGCCCTCGCCGCTCTGGCTGTCGCGCTCCTCCCACCGCTGTCGGTACGGGCCCACCACGGCCTGGTCGCCCACATGGTCCAGCACGTGCTCCTCCTCGTCGTGGGGGCGCCGCTGCTGGCGGGCGGAGCGCCGCTGCCGGCGCTGCTCTGGGCCCTCCCGGCCCGGGTGCGGGAACGGGGCTTCGCCGTATGGCGGCGGCTGCTGCGCAGCCGCGGGCGACGGTGGCCGGTGTGGGCCGCAGCCACCCTCGTCGTGACCAGCGTCGTCATGGTCGGCTGGCATACCCCGGCGGCCTACGACGCGGCCAACCGCCACGACGCGCTTCACGCCCTGGAGCACCTGAGCTTCGTGGCCACCGCCACCGCGTTCTGGTGGGCCGTCGGGCTGGGGTCGTCTCGGCCGCACGGCGGCGCAGTGGGCGTGGTCTTCGTCGCCGCCCTTCCCGGTACCGCGCTGGGCGCGGCGCTGACCCTCGCCGGGCGGACCTGGTACGCCGCCTACCCGTCCCTCGCCGACCAGCAGCTGGCCGGCGTGGTGATGTGGGGGTTCGCCGGCCTGGCCTACGTCCTGGCCGCCGCCGTCATCTTCGGCCTGTGGCTGCGGTCCCTCGAACGGGCGACACCGGGCCGCCCGGCGGCGGTGCCGCGGCAGTTGGCCCGATGATCGGCCGGCTGTTCGGCTGGTTCGATGACCGCCTGCACGTCGCCCATTTCACCCGGACGGCACTCGACAAGATCTTTCCCGACAACTGGTCTTTCATGCTCGGCGAGATCGCCATGTACTGCTTTATGTCCTTGTCCTCACCGGCACCTACCTGACCTTCTTCTTCAGCCCCAGCGCCAAGGAGGTCGTCTACCACGGGAGCTACGTCCCGTTGCAGGGCCTGCCGATGTCCGAGGCGTTCAACTCCACCGTGCATTTGAGCTTCGACGTGCGAGCGGGGCTGGTGTTCCGCCAGATGCACCACTGGGCTGCACTGATCTTCATCGGTGCCGTCGTGGTCCACCTCTGCCGGATATTCTTCACCGGCGCCTTCCGCCGCCCCCGAGAGGTGAACTGGATCATCGGGGTCACCCTGCTGGTGCTGATCATCTTCAACGGCTTCAGCGGATACTCCCTCCCCGACGACCTGCTGTCGGGCACCGGGCTGCGCATCGCCTACTCCATCGCCCTGGCCGTCCCCGTGGTCGGCACCTGGGCCGCGTTCCTCGTCTTCGGCGGCGAGTTCCCCTCTCCGGACATCATCTCCCGGCTATTCGTGCTGCACGTGCTGATCGTCCCCGCGATGATCGCCGGGCTGCTGGGCGCCCACCTCGCGATCCTGTGGCGCCAGAAGCACACCCAGTTCCCGGGGCCCGGGCGCACCGAGGACAACATCGAGGGCTCGCGCCTGTGGCCCACGTACGCGGCCCGCTCCATCGGCCTCTTCGCCGGCGTCTTCGCCCTCCTCGCCTTCCTCGGCGGCCTGTTTCAGATCAACCCCATCTGGTTGTACGGCCCGTTTACGCCGGCAGCAGTATCCACCGCGTCCCAGCCCGACTGGTACATGGGCTGGGTCGAGGGGGCGCTCCGGCTCGCCCCGGGCTGGCGCATCCACGTGTTCGGCTACACGATCTCCGAGCTCTTCTGGCCGGGCGTCGTCCTGCCCGGCATCACGTTCGGGCTCCTCTACCTCTGGCCCTTCCTCGAGCGCCGGGTCACCGGGGACACGGCCGAGCACCACCTCCTCGACCGCCCCCGGAACCGTCCCGTGCGCACCGCCATCGGCGTGGCCGTGCTGGCCTTCTACATCGTGCTGTTCCTCGCCGGCAGCCAGGACGTCGGCGCCCAGAAGCTCGCAGTCGCCATCCCCACACTCACCCGCGTCCTGCAAGTGATGGTGGTCGTGCTCCCCGTCCTGGCCGGGTTGCTGGCATGGAAGCTCTGCGGCGACCTGCGCGGCGGAGACGAGCTGGAGGACCGGAAAACGCGCATCCGGCGCCGAGCGGTGGAGAGCGAGGCTTCCGACCCTCCGCCCGCCCCTCGCAATCGGCCCCCCCTCGTCTTCCGTGCGCTCGCAGGCGCCCTCGTCGCCGGCGCCGCCATCCGTCGCGCCCTGGGGGGAAAGGTTCGGCGGTAGCCGCCGGAGGACTCCTTGGAGGCGATCATGTCGGCCAGGATCGAGCGGGAGTAGCCGCTGACTCCGACCAGCACCGGCAACCGGGCCGTCCGGCCGTGGCCCACGGGGATGTCGTAATCGGGGAACCACAGGTCCCGCTGGGCCAGCTCACCGGGCTTGTATTCGGTGCGCCCGAACGCCTCGGGCACCCGGTACGCCGGGCGCAGCTCGGCGACCCGGTCCCGCAGCACCGTCATGCCCCTGGTCCAGTTGATCCGCTCGGCCACCACCGTGGCCGGAGACGTAGTGGCGCTCGTCGTCACGGGCTTCCCACATGCCGGCATCCGGCGACGGCCACGTGGTCGCAGCCTCCTCAGCCAGCCACCCACCGAACCCTCCTTCGAGATCAGTGCCGGAGCATGGCAGTCCGACACGAAGCCGTAGTCCTCGATGCGTGGGGCTGTCATGGCGTGCTTCCTGTGTACGTCGTCTGTGACGGACCTTCGGTGGTCCGTAGCCCTGGGCGGTGCAGGCGAGGACGCCTCCGGAGGTTCCGATCCGCTTGGCGCGACTGATCTCTCGGAACCCGTGACCGCGGTGGGAACGGAGGTGCGACACACCAACCGGTGTCGGAGACGAAGAATCCGTCTTGGCCGTGTCGGCCGATCCGGCCGTCGCCGCAGCATGCGAGGACGTGGTCGTCGAGGTGGGTCACCGCCTGTTGGTCGTCACCCGAGATTGCCTCTCACGGCATTCTCCTCAGATCTCGACGGTGTCTTCGGGACGGCCCGAAGGCGGGCCCGCTACGCCGTCGCGGAGGGCGATCGCGATCACCTCGGCCAGGTGGAGGCCGCGTCGACCGGTCAGTTGGCTGACCTGTTCCCGGCAACTGAAACCGTTGGCGATGATGAACGTGTCGTCGGCCGCGTCGCGCACCCGGGGCAGCAGCACCCGTTCACCGACGCGTGTCGACACCTCATAGTGGTCGGCGCCGAAGCCGAACGATCCAGCCATCCCGCAACATCCCGCGTCGGGCACCTCGTAGTCGAGCCCCATCGCCTTCAACATCGCGACCTCCGCGTCCATGTGCATGATTGCTTTGTGGTGGCAGTGGCCGTGGACGAGGGCCTTGCGTTCGAGTCTCGGCGGTTCGTACCGCTGGCGGACGAGGAACTCGCTGAACTCGAAGGTCTGCTCGGAGAGTCGCTTGGCGTCGGTGTCGTTGGGGAACAGGTTGATCAACTCGTCACGGAACGACGCAACACAGCTCGGTTCGAGCCCGACGATCGGCACACCGGCACGCAAATACGGGCGCAGCGTCTCGAGCGTCTGGTGCCACAGCTTCTCGGCGGTGTCGAGCATCCCCCAGTCATAGAGTGGACGCCCGCAGCACAGCGGCCGGTTCGGGATCTCGACGGTGTACCCGGCGTCCTCCAACACCTCGACTGCGGCCTTGGCGGCGTGGGTCATCAGGTAGTTGTTGAAGGTGTCGGGCCACAGCACCACCCGGGTCGTCTCGAACGGTGCGTCGTCGCCGTGAGGGTTCAGCGACGAGCCGGGCAGTGTCCCCGACCGGTGGCGATCGCTTCCGTGTGCGTAGGTTTCGCGTTGGAATCGGGGGACCTCGGCGTGGGTCAGGGTCGCCTCGGCCAACTGACCCGACCTGGGCCCGGAGTCACCCCCGGAGCCCGGGCCGTGTCCGCGTGATCGAGCCGGCGACGTTGATCGCTGCTCGAACCACGACCGGAACGTCGGCGACGCGAACGGTGGGATGGTGCGCTCCTGCGCCACGCCGCCGAGCTTCTTGATGATCGTCGATGTCGGCTTGGTGCGACCGACGAAGTTGACGACCCGCGGCACCTTCGATGCGATCCGAGCCCACCAGTAGATCAACCCCAGCGCGTACGCCTCGGCCGGCCGCAGTCGGCGCTTGTAGAAGTGCGACAGGAACTCGGCCTTGTACGTGGCCATGTCCACGTTGACCGGGCACTCGTTCTTGCACGCCTTGCACGCGAGGCACAGGTCGAGCGCCTCGGCAACGTGGGGGTCGCGCCAGCCATCCGCGATCACGTCGCCGCGCAACATCTCCCACAGCAGGCGCGCCCGACCGCGCGTCGAGTCCTCCTCCTCACGGGTCGCCATATAGCTCGGGCACATGCCCCCGCTCTCGACGTCGCGGCACGCACCGACACCGACGCACCGGTCGAGCGCGTTCGCGAAGCTGCCGTTGTCGTCGGGGAACGCGAAGTGCGTCTTGAGCTGAACCGGAACATCATCCGGTCCCATCCGCAGGTTCTCGTCGGGCCGGTAGGGGTCGACGACCTTGCCCGGGTTCATCCGCCCGTCGGGATCCCAGATGTGCTTGAACCGGCCGAACGCCTCGACGAGTTCGGGTCCGAACATCTTGACCAACAACGCGGCGCGGGCCTGGCCGTCACCGTGCTCACCCGACAGCGACCCGCCGTGGCTGACCACGAGATCGGCGGCGCGGTCGAGGAACTCCATCCACTGCGTCACCCCGTGGGTCGTGGACAGGTCGAAGTCGATCCGGCAATGGATACATCCTTGCCCGAAGTGGCCGTACAGGGCTGCGTGGTAGCCGAACTCGTCGAGCAGGTCACGGAAGTCGCGCAGATACCTCCCCACGGCTTCAGGCGGGACCGCCGCGTCCTCCCAACCGGGATGCGACATCGCCATACCCGGCACGTGCGCGGACGCGCCGAGCCCGGATTCGCGCACCGTCCACAGCTTCTGTTCCTCCCACTCATCGGTGAACAACTTCGTCGACGGGGCGTCGTCCACCCCGTCGAAGGAGTCGATCAGCGTCTGCGCCTGGGCCTCGGCCTCCGCTTTGGTGTCGGCACCGAACTCGACGAGCAGCCACCCTTCCCCTTCGGGGAGGAGGTCGACATCATCGGGATGAAGACCCTTCTTCTTCATATAGCCGATCAGCTCCTGGTCGAGGCCCTCCAACCCGACCGGGCGGTGCTTCATAATCTCGGGCACGTGATCGCCCGCGTGATAGGCGTCGAGATAGCCGAGTGCGACGAGTGCCCGTTCGGGCTTGGCATCGATCAGTTCCAACGTCGCGGACAGCACCATCACACAGGTTCCTTCGGAGCCAACCAGGGCGCGGGCCACGTGGAAGCCGTTCTCCGCGAGCAACCAGTCGAGGTTGTAGCCCGACACCCTCCGCGGGATCTGCGGATAGTTCTTCCGGATCCGTTCGGCATGCTCATCGCGCAGACCGCGCAGACCGGAGTAGATCTCGGCCCGCCGCTCACCAGCGTTCACGATGTCGGCGTACGCCTCGTCCGACGTGGCGCCGACGATCATTCGTTCGCCGTCGTAGGTGACGACATCGAGTTCGATCGTCTGGTGCACGGTGAGCGGACCGGGCCCGTAGAACTCCGCCATCACCGAGTGGACGCCGCACGAATTGTTGCCAATCATTCCACCGATCGTGTTACGGGAGTGCGTCGCCGGGTCGGGCCCGAAGGTGAGGCCGTGTTGCTTTGCGGTCTCACGCAGAACGTCCAGGTTGCATCCCGGCTCGACCACCGCCCGCTTCGCCTCCGCGTCGATCGACAACACACGGTTCATGTACTTCGAATAGTCGATGACGATCGCGACGTTGCACGTCTGGCCGGCGAGGCTCGTCCCGCCACCGCGTGACGTGATCGGCGCGCCGTACTTCCGACACAACTCGACTGTGGCCATCACGTCATCGACCGACTTCGGTACGACGACGCCGATCGGCACCTGGCGGTAGTTCGACGAGTCGGTCGAGTACGCGGCGCGACTGCCGTTGTCGAAGCGCACCTCACCCTCGACACGGGCCGCAAGTTCGTCGCGCAGCCGCGCCGCGTAGGCGGGCAGCGGGTGCGCAACTGCCTCGTCGGGATTCGCGTCGACGGTGTCGATTCCGACGTATCGGCGGGGCAGCTGATCGGTCATGAGAACCTCCTCGATGCCGGCGATGCCCCGGCCATGCGTACCCGTCAATCCCCCGCTGAACTCGATGGTAGACGCGACCGCCGTGTCGCACCCGACCGACGCCGACGCGGTCTCGGTGCCGAACCGATGACGCGCCCGCCCAACGCGTTCCGCACGGACGAGGGCGTGATCCGGCTCGAGCCGGGCGAGTCGATCACGACCGCCTGCGGCGCGCGACTCGTCTGATCGCGCTTGGGCAAGGCCACGTTCGGCTAGGCGCAGCACGTTTCTGCACGTGTCTGGTCCGACGAGTGGTCGTTGGTGGTTCCCACGACGGACTGGGATCCCCTGTGGACTCCGTTGCGGCGCGTCATGCGACAGACACGTTTGCGTCATGACCCACACCGTGGCCGGAAGGCACGATGTTTGCCGTGACCCGGGACGGGGCAGTGGTGAGCAGTCGCTCCGAGACGACGGTCGGACATCGTGTCTGGGTGACAGCGGAACGGGGAGCATCATCGTGTACACCGTCAGTGATTTCGTGATCGACCGTCTCATCGAGTGGGATCTGCATCGCTTCTACGGCTACCCCGGCGACGGGATCGGGGGCTTCGATGGTGCCCTCGGCCGGGCGGAGAGGGATGGCAAGGACTTCCGCTACATCCGCCCGACGCACGAAGAAATGTGCTCCTTGATGGCGACCGCCCACGCCAAGTTCACCGGCGAGGTCGGCGTGTGTATGTCGACGTCGGGGCCAGGCGCGGTGCACATGATGAACGGTCTCTACGACGCGAAGTGCGACAACCAGCCCGTCGTTGCCGTCGTCGGACAGCAGGCCAGGGTGGCGATGGGCAGTGACTTCCAGCAGGAACTGAACATGGAGCGCCTGTTCGGCGACGTCGCCGAGTACGTGAAGACGGTGTCGACGCCGATGCAGGCCCAGTTGGTGGTCGACCGCGCCGTGCGCATCGCCAAGGCGACTCGCCAACCGTGCGTGGTCATCCTGCCTGCCGACGTGCAGAACCTCGAGATGGAAGAGCCCGCGGTCGAACACTTCGTGTCGCGTACCGGCGTCGGCCATGCATCGACGCGCATCTCGCCACCCGACGACGAGTTGGCGCGTGCGGCGGCGGTGTTGAACGCCGGCGAGAAGGTCGTGATGATGGTCGGCCAGGGAGCGATGGACGCGACCGACGAGGTTCTCGCCGTCGCCGAGCGCCTCGGTGCCGGGATCATCACCGCTCTGCTCGGCAAAGGTGCCGTGCCCGGTGACGTGCCGTATCACACCCAGCAGCTCGGCCTGCTCGGCTCGAAGCCGAGTTGGGACATGATGCAGAACTGCGACACGTTGCTGATGGTCGGCTCGAACTATCCGTACAGCGAGTTTTTGCCGCCGAAGGGTCAGGCTCGGGGTGTGCAGATCGATCTCCTGCCGCGCCATCTGAGTCTGCGTTATCCGATGGAGGTCAACCTGTGGGGCGACTCCAAGGCGACGCTCGCTGCACTCCTGGCCCACCTCGAGCAGAAGACCGACCTGAGTTGGCAGCAGCAGGCCGCCGACGGCATGAAGGAGTGGGACAAAGTGTCCGAGAAGGCCGCGATGGTCGGGGCCGACCCGATCAACCCGCGCCTCGTCTACCACCATCTGAATCGACAACTACCCAACAACGCGATCATCACCGCGGATGCCGGCACCACCGCCGACTGGTACGGCCACTACATCAAGCTCGGTCGCAACCAGATGGGCAACCTGTCGGGCAGCCTCGCCACCATGCTCGGCGCGATGCCGTACGCGATCGCCGCCAAGTTCGCCTACCCAGACCGACCAGTGGTGTGCACGATCGGCGACGGCGCGTTCCAGATGTTGGGCATGAACGGGTTGATCACCGTCAAACGACACTGGGAGGAGTGGGAGAACAAGACGTTCATCGTGCTGATCCTGCACAACGACGACCTCAACCAGGTGTCGTGGGAGATGCGCGAAGTCGGTGACCCCCGCTGGGACACCGCACAGCTCGTGGAGGATATGGACTACGCGGCGTACGCCGAGGTTCTCGGTCTCCAGGGTGTTCGCGTCGACGATCCGACGGCGATCGAATCGATGTGGCAGATGGCGTTCGCCGCCGACCGACCGGTAGTGCTCGACGTGCACACCGACCGCAACGTCCCGCCTCTCCCCGCCCACATCACCTTCGAACAGGCCAAGGGGGTCGCCGAATCGATCCTCCACGGCGACCCCGAGGCCCGCCGCGTCGTCGCCAACAGCGCCCGCGCCGTCGCCTCCCAGCTCTTCGCCCGTATGGGCGCCGCAGTCGGACACGACCATGACTGACGCTGGAAACACCGAACGGAACCAGTTGGCACGCATCGACGCCCGCGAGAAGGGGAGGTTGGCCGGTGTTGCTCGTGCGATCGGCAGGCGCGGCGCGCTCGGATGGAAGGTGACAAAAGGAGGCGCGTCGGATGGCCGTCCCGGACCGTTCTGACGCAGCCGGCGCATTCGCCCCGATCGACTCGGTCGACTTTGGGGCGTTCACCGTGCCGACCGAACAGCCCGAATCCGACGGCACGCTGAAGTGGGACGCGACGACGATCGTCGTCGTCGAGGTCCACGCCGGCGACGCGACCGGACTCGGCTACACCTACGCCGCACCCGCCGCCGCGAACATCGTGCGCGACACCCTCGCCAGCGTCGTCACCGGACGAGACCCGGTGGCGAACGGGGCGGCCTGGGCCGCGATGGTGCACGCGATCCGCAACCAGGGGCGCGCCGGAGTGGTCAGTTCCGCGATCTCGGCGGTCGACGTCGCCCTGTGGGATCTAAAGGCGAAATTGCTCGGGCTGTCGGTGGCGGATGCGATCGGGCGCAGCCACGACGCCGTGCCGGTCTACGGCAGCGGTGGATTCACCGGCCTTACCGACGCAGAACTGACCGACCAGCTCGGCGGATGGGCCGACCAGGGCCTCGCGGCGGTGAAGATGAAGGTCGGTCGTGACGCGGCCGCGGACCCGCACCGCGTCGAGGTCGCCCGCCGAGCGATCGGCGACGACGTCGAGTTGTTCGTCGACGCCAACGGTGGCTATACACGCAAACAGGCGCTGCTGGTGGCCACCACGTTCGCCGACCTCGGCGTGCGGTGGTTCGAGGAGCCGGTCAGTTCCGACGACCTCGCCGGGCTGCGACTCGTGCGAGACCGAGCCCCCGCCGGCATCGACGTCACCGCCGGCGAGTACGGCTACGACCTGCCCTATTTCCGCAACATGCTCGCCGCCGGCGCCGTCGACTGCCTTCAGGCCGATGTCACCCGCTGCGGAGGGATCACCGCGTTCCTCCGCGTAGGAGCCCTCGCCGACGCCGAATGCCTCGACGTGTCGTCACACTGCGCACCTCAGGTGAGCGCCCATGCCTGCGCCGGGCTGTGGCATCTGCGCCACCTCGAGTACTTCGCCGACCATATCCGCCTGGAGTCGATGCTGTTCGACGGTGTGCTCGAACCTGTCGACGGCGCACTCCGCCCGGACCCTGATCGCCCCGGACTTGGCATCGAACTTAAACGCGCCGACGCCGAACGCTTCCGACACCCGGGCTCGGCCTCGTGAGCGTGACCCGCGGGCTCACCGCGCCGTTGGCGCCGGGCTCGTCGGCACCGCCGCCATGGCTACCACGACCGTGATCGAGAAGCAGCTCCGACGCCACCCGAAACCCGGTCGACTACGACAACAGCAGGATCCTCGTCGACCTCGCCGAGCGGATACTCCCGATCGAGTTGTCGTCACCGGTCGACTCCATCCTCACCAGGCGGTGCGATTCGGTTATGGGTCCGCGGCCGGAGTGCTCCGCCACCTGCTCGACGGTCGCGCCCGGCGGCCGGCCATGGTGTTCTTCTCCATCGCCTCGTAGCGGGCCGCGACCGGCGTTCGGTGACCGGGGGGCCAACTGGTTGAGGCCGCGGAGGCGTGCCTGTTCGCAGGCTTGGTTGATCTCGTTGAGGAGCGCTGCCATCGAAGCGACCGGCGTGCTCGTCGGCTACCGGGGCGTGATCGTGCCCGACCGCCTGGCCTCTACTGGAAGTTGAAGACGGCAAAACATGGTTTGCGCGCCGCGCATGATGCGGAACCCGCGATTATGCGGAAGCGGTCGGCCGGGGTCGCTGGTTGGGCTGCTCCGGTGGGCCTCGATGGCCTCCGCCTGGTGAGCGTTCCGCATAATCCCACCGGCTGCCGGATGCTCGTCCGGCCGAGCAGGAGCGCTCGGCAGAGGAAGGGCATCGATGAAGACCGTGTGGTCGGGAGTCAAGGTGGGCGGGCCGTTGGCGGCTTTGGTGGTGCCTGTGGTAGCGGCGTGGCTGAAGGTGGCGGCGCTCCTCCTCGTCGAGCACCCCGGGTTGGCCGTGGGTGCAACTGCGATCGCGATGGCGGAGGTGAGCGCCTTCTGCGCTCATGAGCTGCTCCGCCGGAGACCGGCCGCAGCGAGGAACCTGGCGGCTGCGCTGCGCTCGTTCCTCCGGTTCTGCACGTGGAGGGCGTCGTGGATGCTCCCCTGGCCCAGGCGGTGCCAGCGGTGGCCAACCGCAAGGGGACGGGCCTGGCCCGCGGACTGGACCGGGCGACGGTCGCCCGACTGCTGGCGAGCTGTGACCGGCGGACCGGGCGGGGCCGGCGGAACTACGCCGTCCTGGTGCTGCTGGCGCGACTCGGGCTTCGGGTCGGGATGGCGTTGCCCTTCTCCGGCTCGCTCAGGGGCACCTGCAGCTCCTCGCCGCCGAAGGAGTATCGCCCGCCCCCCAGCCGGTTCGGCCACGACACCAGTGCCTGGCCCCGGGCCCCGGTGCACCGCACGTCCACGGAATAGCCGTCGAACACCTGGTCGCCGGCTGCCGAGTAGACGCGCAACGCGCCGCCGACCTCGACGACCGTCGCTCGCTGGCTTCCGTACGCGATCGTGTGCTGGCGGCCGCTGGGCGGTTCGATCGTGATCTCCACCGTGGCCGGTCCTACCCGCCGCCGTGCTCGGCGATGTACCGATCGGGATCCTTGTCCACCAGGGCGCTCCCGGCATCGGGGCGGTCGCGCTTGAAGGCCAGGAACGCCTCCCCGAGCTCGTCGCGGACCGACGGGTCGGCATGCTGGCGGAAGTCTGCCAACGCGCCGCGCTCCTCCTCGGCCATGTGGTCGCTGTTCTCTTTGCGGGCGTCGTGCACGGCGTGCCACCACCCGTCGCTGCCCGCCGCCTCGGCCCCGGCGGCCCGGATGGCCTCGCGGATCTTGTTGTGGTCGGAGATGGCGTCGGTGGTCTCCTCCTCGCCGTGGGCGCCCCGCCGGAGGAGCCGGGGGTAGAACACCGCCTCCTCGGCGTCGGCGTGCACCTCCAGCAGCTGGGCCAGCGACGCCCACCGGTCGGCGAGCGCCCCGAGGTCCGGTTCGGGCTCGTCCAGTTCGGCGAAGGCCCGCCGCATGGTGTCGTGGTCGTCCAGGATCAGGCTGGTGATGTCGCCCATGGGGTGCCCGCCTTTCGGGAGCCCGCGGCTGGCGGGCCCGTATCTGCCTGCGAGCGCCCAGCTTCGCACACGCGTGGCCCCGGCCCGGCCGTGGCCATGGGCCCGTCCCCTACTCAGCGGCTTTCCCTGCCCGGCGTGGATCGGCTGCGGCCCCGTCAGGGTCGGCCACGAACCGCACCACCCTCTGGGGGAACGCAATGTCGATGCCGGCGGCGTCGAGCGCCTGCTTGGCCGCGACGGCGACCTCGCTGCGGACGCGCCAGAGCGTGGCGACATCGGGCTGGTGCCAGAAGCGCAGGTCCAAGGCGACGCTCGAGTCGTCGAACTGCTTCACCCAGACCTCGGGCCGTGGCTCGGACGCAGCGTCGTCGACGCCGGCCAGGACGTCGAGAAGCACCCGCCGGGCCGTCTCCAGATCGGAGTCGTAGCCGACGCCGATCGCCAGGGTCGTCCGGCGGCGGCCGAGGACGGTGTGGTTGATGATGGGAGCGGTGAGAACGGCTGCGCACGGGACGAGCACCCGGTCGCCGTCGAGCTGCGCAGCACGACGGTCCGGAAGTCGATGTCCTCCACGGTGCCCTCGCACCCGCCCAGGCTCACCTGGTCGCCGGCGCGGAACGGCCGGCGGATCTGCAGGATCCGCCCGTGAGCAGGATCGAGCTCGCCAGCCGGCCCACGGCGAAGGCGGCGTCCTGCCGGGCGAGTTCCGCAGTCGCGTCGCCACCGAGGCCGACATGGGCGCGCTCGTACGCCTGGTCGATGCCGCCGGCGCCCGCCACGTCGACGACTCGGGCGAGGACTTCGCCACCGCCGTCTTCGTCGAGTTCGCCGCCGGCTCCGTCACCATGGGTCCGATGCGGTCACCCGCTCCCCCTGGTCGCCGTGGGTGGCGCCGTCACCACCGTCCAGACCCTAGGTTCGCTGCTGCTGTGCATGAACGGCACCCCGGTGGTCGAGGCGACGTTCCTTCCGGCGGGAACGAGGTTGCTGCTCTTCAGCGACGGGGCCTTCGAGGGCCGTGACCGGCACGGCCGCCAGTTCGACCTCGCCGCCAGCCTGGTCCGCCACGCCCAGGCCGCCCCGACCGTCGTCCCGGACGGGATCCTGGCCGATCTGGAGCATCACGCGCCAGGGGCATCGACGACGACGTCGTGCTCGTGCTCGTGCTCGTGCTCGTGCTCGTGCTCGTGCTCGTGCTCGTGCTCGTGCTCGTGCTCGTGCTCGTGCTCGTGCTCGTGCTCGTG
>JBBSIS010000002.1:0-45936 GCA_038231955.1 Acidimicrobiales bacterium | reverse complement strand
CTGGCAGTCTACGACCATGACCAGCCCGCAGCCTCTTGCACTGGTGACCGGCGCCACCGGCTTCATCGCCGCCCGGCTGGTGCCGGTCCTCGTCGCCGAAGGATGGCGCGTCCGGGCGACGGGACGCCGGCCCCGCCCCGGTCACCTCGACGACTCGGTCGACTACCGGCCCGCCGATCTGGCCGGCGACGACCCGCCGGAGTTGGCCGCATTGTGCGCAGGCGTCACCCACGTCTTCCATCTGGCCGGAGCATCGAGCTCCAAGTCGTCCCAGGAGGAGATGGAGCGCAACAACGTCGACGCCACCCGTCGACTGCTCGACGCCGCCACCGACGCCGCGTCGTTCGAGCGGTTCGTGCACATGAGCTCGACGTCGGTCTACGGCGAGGAGAGGCAGCTCCCCTCGCCGGTGACGGAGGACGTCGAGCCCAGCCCGAGCCGGGGTTACGGGAAGGCCAAGTGGGGCGCCGAGCAGGCGGTGTGGGACCGGGCGGCCAAGGGTGCGCCGGTGGTCGTGCTCCGCCCGGTGACGGTGTACGGGCCCGGCGCCACCAAGCTGCTGGCCAGCGCCATTCTGGACACCGCGATCGAGCGGGCCGCCGGCCTGCCCCGGCTGGCGCTCTCCGCCGATCCCATGGAGCAGCGGCTGGTCCACGTCGACGACCTGGTGGCGGCGACGCTGCACTTGGGCATGTCGGGCACCGCCGCCGGCCGGGCCTTCAACGTGGTCGACGGCATCTACCCGTCGAGCCATGAGGTTGGGCGCGTCCTGGCCGATTGCTTCGGGATGGAGGTGGAGATCGGTGGCGAGGGGCTCGACGAGAAGAGGCGTCGGGCGGTGTGGGAGCACCTGCAGGCCCAGGCCATGGTGCCGGCCATCCTCTTCACGCCCGACCGTCTTCGGCTCATGGGTAAGACCAATCGCAACAATCGGCTCTCCACCGAGGCCCTGGCGTCGACCGGGTTCCGGTTCCGCCACACCGACTTCCCCGCGGCGGTGGCCGCCAACGTCGACTGGTATCGCGCCCACCACTGGCTGCCGTAGCCCCAAACGCCGGTCGATCCCCGGTTCAGGAGGTCGTGCGCAGCTCGGTGAGGAACGGATTGGTGGCCCGCTCCTTGCCGATGGTGGTGGTCTCGCCGTGCCCGGGCAGAACCTGCACCGCGTCGTCCATCGGCAGGATCCTGGCCGCCATGGAGGCCATGAGCTGGGTGTGGCTACCGCCGGGGAGATCGGTGCGACCGACGGATCCGGCGAAGAGATGGTCGCCGCTGAAGAGGATGGGCGCCTCCCCCTCGACGTCGAGGAGGAAGCAGGTTGAGCCCTGGGTATGGCCCGGTGTGTGGATGGCGGTGAACGTCATCCCCGCCCCCGACACCCGCTCGCCGTCGTCGAGTCCGGCCAGCAGCTCGGGCGGGCGGAGGTCGAGCTCCTCGTACTCCAGGATCTGCCCGAGGGTGCCACTGGCGCCGATGGGGTCGAGAAGCATGTGCCGGTCGGCGTCGTGGATGTGGACGGCCACGCCGTGGCCCTGGCCTCGACTTGTCTCGCCGATCCCGCCGACGTGGTCGATGTGGCCGTGGGTGGCCAGGAGGGCGACGAGGCGCAGGCCGTGTTCCTCCAGGTGGCCGAGGATGGCGCCCGGGTCGGGTGGGGCATCGACGAGCACGCACTCGCCCCCGTCGCCCAAGGGGGCCACGATCCAGGCGTTCGTTCCGGCGATCCACAGCCGCAGACCGCTGATCTCCATCAGGAACGTCCCTTGGCACGGCCCCGACGGTCGAGGGCGGCGGCCACCGCACGCGGGCGGGGATCTTCCTGGATCTCCTCCAGCGTCAGAGGCAGGGCGATCGACCAGTTGGGCCACTCGTCGATCGTTCCCGGCATGTTGGGGCGCTCCTCCACGCCCAGGGCGTCGTCGAGCCCGGCCGTCAGCAGCAAGGAGGGAGCCGCGGACAGCGCCCGGTAGGTGCCGGCCACGACGTCGTCCACCGCGTCGTCGTCGTCCACGCCCACCAGGTCCTTCAGCCGCTCCCGCAGCGCCAGGGTGGACGCCTCGTTGGGGGCCACGCCGACCTCCCGCTGGTCGTGCAGGTCGCTCCCGCTCCACAGCCCGGCGATGGTGGGCAGGTCGTGGGTGGTCACCGCGGCCAGAGCCTTCACCGGGTAGCCCTCCGGAGGACCGTCCTCGAACCACACCAGGCGGTAGGAAAGGATGTTGCGCTCGGCCAGGTCGACGCGCACTGAGTCCTCGACGGTGCCGAGGTCCTCGCCCACCGCGTAGGCCCCGGCCCGATGGCACTCGAGGGCGACGATGTCGAGCAGGTCGGCGGAGGGGTAACGGACGTAGGCCCCATCGCTCGCCTCCGCGCCCTCTGGTACCCACCACAGCCGGAACATGCCCATGACGTGGTCGAGGCGCAGGCCGCCGGCGTGGCCGAGCGTGGCTCTGATGGTCTGGATGAACGGCTGGTAGCCCGACGTCCGTAGGCGCCACGGGTCGAAGGGCGGCAAGCCCCAGTTCTGGCCCTTGGTGTTGAACTCGTCGGGTGGGGCGCCGACGGCCATGCCCTCGGCCAGCTCGTCCTGCCACAGCCACCCGTCGGCTCCGGCCGGGTCGACCCCGACGGCCAGGTCGTGCATGACCGGTATCTCGGCCGACGCCGCCGCCAGTTGACGGTCGACCTGCCATTGGAGCCACTGGTGGAACCGCCAGCGCCCGTAGCTGTGATGCTGGACGTCGGCCACCGTGGGGCCGTCGGGGTGACGGGCGCCCTCGGGCCACGTGCGCCAGTCGGGCCCGTGAGTCTCGGCCAGCACGCAGAAAGCGGCATAGTCGCCCAGCGCTGAGCCTTGCTCGACCCGCCACCGGTCGAAGGCCTCGTCGCCCCGGAAGCCTTCCCACAGCTGCTCCAGGGCGCCCATCTTCAGCCGGAACACGGCGTCGCGGTCGATGTGGCGGGCCCGGTTGAGCTCCCGCCCGGCGGCGGTGAGGGTTTCCAGGCCGGCCAGCGCCGGGGCGCCGTCGATGTCCTCGATCCGCAGATAGAGGGGATTGCGGAAGCGACGGCTGCTCGGGAAGTAGGGACTGGCGGACTGGGGCAGGGTGGGATGAGCGGCGTGGAGCGGGTTGACCAGCAGCAGGCCCGCGTCGAGCTCGCCGGCCGACCACCGGCCCAGCTCTCGCAGGTCGGACAGATCCCCCATGCCCCAGCTGCCCCTCGATCGCAGCGCGTAGAGCTGGACGGCCCAACCCCATGTCGGGGCGTTGGCCGGCAGGGGGCAACGGCCGGGGCTGGCAACTACATCGGTCCGTACCCCGTCATCGATGTTCACCAGGCTGTGGTAGCCCAAGGGCAGATCGGCCGGCAGCCGGCCGTCGACGCGAACCTCCACGCCGTCTTCGGTGGTCAGCACATTGGGGCCATGGATCTCCACGGGTTGGCCGGGCCGGACGAAAAGCGCCCGGGCCGGCGGCGGCGGCCCCTCACCGTCCGTGCCCATGGAGGCGAGGACACGATCGACGGCCTCCGTGGCGATGTCGTGCCACGAACCCGTTGCATCGCGCCAACGTTGCTGAATGCCCCACTCGGCTGCGCCCATCGTGGCCGCAGTGTACGGGCGGCGGCGGGAAGCTCATTGCGGGCCCCGCGGATCGCCGACCAGGCGCCGGTAGCCGCACATGGTCGGGCACTCCAGCATCCCGTGGTGGGGCCCCAGTTTCCGGTACGAAAGGCGCAGCTCGCAGGCCGGGCACTTCGGTGGCTGGCGCTCCTTCATAGAGAAATAGGCCATGGCGAGGGACGGAATGGGCAGCAGCAGCGGCAGGACCAGGCCGACGCCGACGGCTCGCAGGGCGAGGGACAGCACCAGGGTGACGCCCATGACCAGAAGGAACCGCCAACCTCGGCCCATGGGCACCAGCCTTCCATGCCGGCCTCCCAGCCGCGGCCCCACAGTAGAATGGGCGAGCATGTCCAGATGGCTGGTGGAACGCAAGCTGTCGGAGGCCGCTGAGCGTCTGAAGGGGCTACGGGTCGAGCTCCGGGTCGTCGACGAGCAACTGGCCTTTCTGGCCGATGCCGCCGACGATGCTCGACTTCGGGCCATGGTGTCGGAGACCCCGATGGCCGACCGGGAGCATCGTGAGGCCCAGAGGCATGCCGACGCCATGACACGGAGCCGGGCTCAGCTCGTGACCCAGGTCGCCGAGCTCGAGCGCACCCAGGACGAGCTTCTCGACCGACTCGTCGCCGAACCGCCCTAATCTCGGCGTCGTGGCCGTCCGCATCGTCATCGCCGAGGACGAGGCCCTGATCCGCCTCGACCTGAAGGAGACCCTCGAGGAAGAGGGCTACGAGGTCGTCGGCGCCGTGGGCCGGGGCGACGAGGCGGTCGAGCTCGTGCGCGAGCTCCATCCCGATCTGGCCATCCTCGACATCAAGATGCCCGGCCTCGACGGCATCTCCGCCGCCCGCCAGATCACGGAGGGCCGCCGGGCGGCGGTCCTGATCCTCACCGCCTTCAGCCAGCGCGACCTCGTGGAGCAGGCCCGTGACGCCGGTGCCTTCTACTACCTGGTCAAGCCGTTCCAGAAGAGCGACCTGGTGCCGGCCATCGAGGTGGCCCTTGGCCGGTTCAACGACATGAAGGCCCTGGAGGCCGAGGTCGAGGGCACCAAGGAGCTGCTGGAGACCCGCCGCCTCGTCGAGCGGGCCAAAGGCCTGCTCATGGACCGGGAGAACATGGGCGAGAACGATGCCTTCTCGTTCATCCAGAAGACGGCCATGCAGCAGCGGGCCAAGATGCGCACCGTTGCCCAGCAGGTCATCGACGGCTCCCTGCCCCCCGAAGGGACGCCGCCTTCCCACCAGTCCGAGCCGCCGCCGGAGTAGCGGGTGGCACCCCCGACGGTGTCTGAGTTTGCGGACATTCCGGCGGATGGATAAGATGTCCGCAAACAGTGACATTGTGCCCAGGGGGTAGTGGCATGCGTTACGAAGCCCACGCTGCGCCCACGGTCGGTCTCGCCATCCGGGAGTTCCGGGCCGCGGCGGAGATGACCCAAGCGGATCTTGCGGGCCGGGCCGGTATCCATCGCGCCTACCTGTCGGCCCTGGAGAACGGGAGGACCACTGAGGCGCTAGAGCATATTTTTGCAGTGCTTCATGCCTTGAACGTTCGGGTCGTGTTGGAGACGCCCGATTGACCGACGCGCTCGAGGTATGGCTTCATCAGGAGCTGGTCGGCCATCTGCGCCGCAACCGCAAAAGCCGACAAGTGGAGTTCCGCTACTCCGCTGCTGCACAAGCGGGTGCGCTCGGGCGGCCTCTCGTTTCGGTCTCCATGCCGGTCGCCACACGCTGGTACCCGTCGAAGATCGCTCATTCGTACTTCGACGGGTTGCTCCCGGAGGGTGAGGTCCGTCGAACGATTGCGTACGACCTTGGCGTTGAAGACAGCGATTCGTTCGGTCTGCTCGCTGAGCTCGGGCGGGAGTGCGCAGGGGCGATCACGATCCAGCCAGCCAATCGTCCTGGGCCCGAAGTCCCGCGCCTGGCCAGATCGCTCGTCCTCACCGAGGATGATCTGAATCAGCGGATCCGCGATCTGCCCCTCCACCCTCTTGGCGTCGACGGGCTTGTGCGCGCGTCACTGGCCGGCGTGCAGCAGAAGCTGCTGGTCACATCGCTTGGCCTCAACCGGTGGGGCCTGCCCGGTAAAGGATCGGCCTCCACCCACATTCTCAAGCTCGAGAACCCGGCGTTGCCGGGCTCGGCTCGCAACGAGGTGCTCTGCATGCGGGTTGTAGCAAACCTTGGCTTGTCTGCGCCGGAGGTCAGCTTGATGAGGGTCGACGGACGCGACGTTGTCGCAGTCACCCGGTTCGACAGGACGGTCAACCCGGACGGCACGATCACGCGGACTCATCAAGAGGACGTCTGCCAAGCCCTCTCCGTCTCCACCGTTCGCCCCAATGCCAAGTACGAACATCAGGGCGGCCCGAGCCTTTCCGACGTTGCCCGGCTGCTGCGGCGCTGGGGCGATCCGGCGGGTGTCGCTCGGCTTGCGCAGTACGTCACGTTCAACGTGTTGATCGGCAACGCTGATGCCCACGGCAAGAACATCTCCATCTGCCATGACTCGTCCGGGTCGATCGTCCTCGCACCCCCCTACGACGTCTTTGCGACTGTGGCGTACCCCCTGGTGTCGCAAGAGGCCTCAATGCGGGTCAACGGCAACGCCGATATCAACGGCATCACCGTCGATGACATCGTCGCCGAGGCCCGCGCCTGGGGCGTCCCGCTCGCGGAAGCTCGCGATGTTGTCGTCTCCATTCTCGAACGGTTCGACGCCGCGGTGGACGCGGCCGCGGCGGCGACTCTCGTCGCGGATGACAAACTCGTCACTCTGCTCGTGGAACGATCGGCGAAGCTCAGATCGGCACGGCCGCAAACAATGACCGCGCCGTTGTCTCGCACGCCGCCGGAGTAGCGCCGAATTACACCCGGGCGACGAAGAGCTGGCCGGCGAGGGCGGGACCGAGGGCGATGCTGCCCTCGGGAAGGGCGAGGGTCAGCGTGCCGTCGGGGGCCTTGGCGCGCACCTCGGCGTTGCAGCCGGGGATGAACCCGTGGCTGTCGAGGTAGATGAGGGCGTCGAGGTCGACCTCGACCTGCTCGGTGACCCGCTCCAAGCGGACACGGTCGCCCGGCTCCGACATGGCCAGGGCCGACAGATCGCGCTCGGGCCCCCCGGATCCCGGGATGGGATTTCCGTGCGGGCAGGTGGCCGGGTTTCCGAGGAGGACCACCAGGCGTTCCTCGACCTCGTCGGAGATCACGTGCTCCCACCGGCATGCCTCGACGTGGGTCTTGTGCCACGGCAGGCCGATCACGTCGGTGAGGAGGCGCTCGGCCAGGCGGTGCTTGCGCACCACGCTGATGGCCCGCGCCCGGCCCTTGTCGGTGAGGGTGAGAAAGCGGTCGGTGACCTCGACCCAGCCTTCGGACCGCAGGCGGCGGATCATCTCCGACACCGAGGGCGCCGACACGCTCAGGTGCTCGGCCAGGCGGGCCTGGATGACCTGGATGCCCTCCTCCTGGAGCTCCCAGATCGCCTCCAGGTACTCCTCGAGCGGGGGATGGAAGCCGTCAGCCACGCCGGACATGGTACCGGCCGCCGGTCGTCTCAGTGCCTGGCCGCTCCCCGTCGACAGTTCGCGCCCGGTCCTGACATTGGGTCGTACCATTCGAGCATCGCCACACTGATGCTCCTCGACGGCCACTCGCTGGCCTACCGGGCCTTCTTCGCCCTGCCCACCGACCTGGCCACCGCCTCCGGCCAGGTCACCAACGCGGTCTTCGGGTTCACCTCGATGCTCATCAACCTGCTCAAGGACCACGCGCCCGACCAGATCGCAGTGGCCTTCGACCGCCCCGAGCCCACCTTCCGCCACGCCCTGGTCGACGACTACAAGGCGGGCCGGGAGGCGGCGCCCGACATCCTGCGCCAGCAGCTCGGCCTGGTCCGCCAGGTCGTAGAGACGTTGAAGATCCCCATCGTCGAGAAGCCCGGCTTCGAGGCCGACGACGTGATCGCCACCCTGGCCACCGAGGCCCGCGACCGGGGAGAGGATGTCATCGTGGTCACCGGCGACCGCGACGCCTACCAGCTGGTCGAGGATCCCCACGTCAAGGTCCTGTACAACCGCCGGGGCGTGAGCGACTACGTGCTCTACGACGAGGCCGGCATCAAGGAGCGCACCGGCGTGGCGCCGGTCGACTACCCGCAATACGCCGCCCTGCGCGGCGATCCGTCCGACAACCTCCCGGGCGTTCCCGGCGTCGGTCCCAAGACGGCGGCCAAGCTCATCAATACCTACGGCGACCTCGACGGTGTGTTCGCCAACGTCGAGAAGAACACGCCCAAGCTGCGGGAGAGCCTGTTCGCCCACGAGGCTCAGGTGCGGCGCAACGCCACCGCCACCCCGCTGGTCCGTGACGTCCCCCTCGACGTCGACCTGGCCAGCCTGCGCATGGGCCAATGGGATCCCGACGCCGTGCGCGACCTGTTCGTCTTCCTCGAGTTCAACACGCTGTACCCCCGCTTCGTCGAGGCCACCGGCGCCTCCACGCCGCCACCCGAGGCCAGCGAGACGTTGGGCGAGGTGGCGGTGCGGCGGGTGACGTCGCTGGAGGAGGCGGCACAGGCGCTGCAGGCCGGCGTGAGCCTGGCCGCGGCATGGGAGGGCGCAGAGGGACGCAGCCCGCTACTGGGTGTGGCGGCTGCGACCCCGGGCGACGCAGAGCGCGGGGAGGCCGACGTCGGACAAGCCTGGTGGATCCCCTGCGAGCTGGTGCCGGCGGAGCTCGGCCCGTTCCACGCCCACAAGGCCAAGGAGCTCATGCGGGCCTTGGACCTGAGGGGCATCGATCTGGACGACCTCGGGATCGACACGGCCATCGCCGCCTACCTTCTCGATCCCGCCGAGTCCCAGTACCTCCTCGAGGACCTGGCCGTGCGGTTCCTCGGTCTCGACATCCGCTCGCCCGAGGCCCCGCCGCCCGGCCAGCTCGACTTGTCGGGCACCGCCCCCGACCCGGCCGACCAGGCCGCCCGCCGGGCCGTGGCCGTCGCCCGCCTTGCCCCCGTCCTGGCCGCCGCCCTCGACAGCCGCGGCCTGCGCCCGTTGTACGACGACATCGAGCGGCCCCTGGTCCGCGTGCTGGCCCGGATGGAAACGGTCGGGGTGCGGGTCGATGTCGACGTTCTCCGCCGCATCTACGACGGACTGGTCGCCGAGGGCAAGCGCCTGGAGGAGGAGATTCAGGATGTCTGCGGCCAGCGCTTCCTGGTCAACTCCACCAAGCAGCTGCGCGCTGTGCTGTTCGACACGCTCGGCCTGGCCCCGCAAAAGAAGACCAAGACCGGCTTCTCCACCGACGCGGCCTCGCTGGAGAAGCTGCGGGGTCTCCACCCCGTGATCGAGCCCTTGCTCAGGTACCGGGAGGTGGAGAAGCTGCGGTCGACCTACGGCGAGAGCCTCCTCGGCGAGGTCGCCCCCGACGGTCGCATCCACGCGTCGTTCAACCAGACCGTGGCCCGCACCGGCCGGCTCAGCTCCGACCGGCCCAACCTGCACAACATCCCCATCCGCACCGAGGAGGGTCGCCGCATCCGGCGGGCGTTCATCCCGTCTGACGGCCACCGCTTCCTCGTTGCCGACTACAACCAGATCGAGCTGCGGGTCATCGCCCACCTGGCCCAGGATCCCGGCCTGATACAGGCCTTCGAGTCGGGCCAGGACATCCACGAGACCACTGCGGCCCGCATCTTCGGCGTCGAGGCATCGGCAGTCACGCTGGGCCAGCGGTCGAAGGCCAAGATGGTCTCCTACGGCCTGGCCTACGGCATGGAGAGCTTCGGCCTCGGCCAGCGCCTCGCCATCCCCACCGCCGAGGCGGCCCAGATCCTCGACGCCTACTTCGTGGCTTTCCCGAGTGTGCGGGCCTACATGGACCTCACCGTGGCCGAAGCACGGGACCGGGGCTACACCGAGACCCTGTTCGGCCGGCGCCGGCAGATCCCCGAGCTGTCCTCGTCGAACTACCGCCTGCGCCAGGCCGGCGAGCGCCAGGCCATGAACGCAGGCATCCAGGGCCTTGCCGCCGACATCTTCAAAGTCGCCCTCGTCCGCCTCGACCGCGGGCTCGAAGAGCAGGGTCGGACCAGCCGGCTGGTCCTCCAGGTGCACGACGAGGTGATCCTCGAGGTGGTGCCCGAGGAGGAGCAGGCCGTGGCCGCCCTGACCCTCGAGGCCATGCGGGGCGCCGCCGACCTGTCCGTACCCCTGGAAGTCAACCTCTCGTGGGGCGCCTCCTGGGCCGACGCCAAAGGCTGACGGCACGGGCCTCCTTCAGCGAACTGGTTTCGGTCAGCGTCGTTAGGCGACCCTGAGTGCCACCGGTTCATGGGAGGCATGGCGCGGTAGTATAGGAAGTATGGCGAAAGAGAAGGCGACGATTACCATCGATCGGGCCAAGCTTGCCGAGGCGCGGGAGCTCCTGGGGGCCGGGTCGACGTCGGCCGCTGTCGACATCGCCATCTCCGAGGTCATCCGTCGGGGCCGGTTGCGCCGGGACGTCGAGGCCTACGCCGCGGTTCCCCCGACTGCCGAGGAGGCTGCCCTGGGGCGGGCGCAGCCCGGGTGGAACGACCTCCACGACGAGACAGATTGGGACGCCGAATGGCCCGAGAACGAGTAGCGACACCGACACCTCGGCGGGGCGAGATCTGGCTGGCCGAGCTCGACAAGCGGCGGCCGGCGGTGGTGCTCACCCGCGATCCGCTTGGTCGGTTCCTCGACTCGGTGATCATCGGACCGGTGACGTCGACGATCCGGGGCCTGTCGACCGAGGTCGAGTTGGGCGAGGCCGACGGCATCCGAAGGCGGTGCGTCGTGAACCTCGACAATCTCCAACTCCTCCCGCGAGAGAGCCTCGTCCGTCGTGTCGGGAAGGCGACACAGACCACCATGGAGCAGATCTGCGCGGCCACAACCGAAGCGATCGGTTGTCCGTCGGGCATCGCGTCCTAGGTCCACCCAGAACCTCACTGGTAGAATTTCCGGTGGGAGTGCCGCGACCGACGCCGCCTCCCGAGCTCCCGCCCGGAAAGAAGGCCGACCGACCCATGTCCGACCAAACCACTTCCCTCGATTCTGCCCCGACTGAAACCGCTGAACCAGTCGCCGAGCCAGCCGTCGCGGGCGAGCCCGGCACCTTCAACGAGGCCGGTGAGTACACGTTCCGGAGCGTGGTCGACGACGACCTGGGCGGCATGTCGTTCGAGGACGCCATCGACGGCACCATCGTCAACTTCGACGACGGCGACATCGTCACCGGCACGGTCGTCAAGGTCGACAAGGACGAGGTTCTGCTCGACATCGGGTTCAAGTCCGAGGGCGTGATCCCGGCTCGCGAGCTATCGATCCGCCACGACGTCGACCCCAGCGAGATCGTCACCATGGGCGAGGAGATCGAGGCCCTGGTCCTCCAGAAGGAGGACAAGGAGGGCCGGCTGATCCTGTCCAAGAAGCGGGCCCAGTACGAGCGGGCGTGGGGCACGATCGAGCGGGTCAAGGAGGCCAACGGCGTCGTCTCCGGCCCGGTCATCGAAGTGGTCAAGGGCGGTCTCATCCTCGACATCGGTCTGCGGGGCTTCCTGCCCGCCTCCCTGGTGGAGCTGCGCCGGGTGCGCGACCTGCAGCCCTACGTCGGCCGCACCCTCGCAGCCAAGATCATCGAGCTCGACAAGCACCGCAACAACGGGGTGCTGTCCCGCCGGGCGTGGCTGGAGGAGACCCAGAAGGAGCAGCGGGAGGACTTCCTCGAGAACCTCAAGCCCGGCGAGATCCGCAAGGGAACCGTGTCCTCGGTCGTCAACTTCGGCGCCTTCGTCGACCTGGGCGGCATGGACGGCCTGGTGCACGTCTCCGAGCTGTCGTGGAAGCACGTCGACCACCCCGCGTCGGTCGTGGCGGTGGGCGACGAGATCGAGGTGCAGGTGCTCGAGGTCGACCTCGACCGCGAGCGCATCAGCCTGTCGCTCAAGGCCACCCAGCAGGATCCGTGGCAGGAGTTCGCCAACAACCACCGGGTTGGCGAGCTGGTCTACGGCCGGGTCACCAAGCTGGTGCCCTTCGGCGCCTTCGTCCAGGTCGGCGAGGGCATCGAGGGCCTGGTCCACATCTCGGAGATGGCCGCCCACCACGTTGATCTCCCCGAGCAGGTCGTCACGCCGGGCGAAGAGCTGTGGGTGAAGATCATCGACCTCGACCTCCAGCGCCGTCGCATCAGCTTGTCGATCAAGCAGGCCGCCGAGGGTGGTGTCGTCGCCGCCGAGTACCAGGAAGCCTTCGGCGAGCACGCCTACGACGACCAGGGCAACTACATCGGCGACTATGCCCCCGGGGACTTCGGGCCGAGCGGCGAGTTCACCCCCGAGACCGAGGCCCAGGCGGCCTGGGCCGAGTACGCGGCCGAGGTCGGCGGGGCCGCGGCGCCCGCGGCAGGGGACGCGGCGCCTGCGGACGCGGGGGACGCGACGCCCCAGCCCCCCGAGCCCGCGGAGGCCCCGGTTGAGGCGGGCGGGCCTGCGGAGGCCATCGACGCCGCCGCCGAGACGGGCGACGGTGGCGAGGCGCCCGCGGCCGAGTAAGCCGACAAGGGCGGCCGGTCGCGCCCGTCCCAACGGAAACGGCGGCATGGCGAAGCTGAAGCAGTTCGTGCGGGCTCCGAGCATGGAGTCGCTGTTCATGGCGGCCCTCGTGCTTTTCGGCTTCAGGGTCGGGGCCCAGTCCATCGGCGACAACTCAGCGCTCACCCATTTGCGCACGGGGATCGACATGGCCCGGACCGGGGCCATTCCCCGGGCCGATCCCTACTCCTGGACTGCGGCCGGCACCCGTTGGGTGGTGCAGAGCTGGTTGCCGGAATGGACCTACGGCTGGGCCTACCGTCTCGGCGGGTTCAGGCTGGTCGTTCTCGAGCAGGCCGTTCTTCTGGCCGTGCTGGCCTTGCTGATGGTCCGCTTGGCCCGGACCGGCTCTGCGCTGCGCACCGCCCTGGCCGGGATCACCGCAATCGGCGTCGGCGTCGCCTTGTGGAGCCCCCGCCCGCTCCTGTTCGGCCTGGTCTGCATGGCCCTCACGATCACCATCGTTGAGCGTCGCAAACGCCCGTGGCTGTTGATCCCCGTGGCCTGGGTTTGGGTCAACAGCCACGGGTCGTTCCCGCTCGGCCTGGCGTGGCTGGGGGCCCGGGCCGTCGGGGAAGGGCTCGACTGGCGGGCCTGGCCCCGAGAGACCTGGCGCTATGTCGGCGGGTTCGCCGCCGGCCTGGTGATCTCGGTACTCAACCCGCTGGGTTGGCGCCTCCTGGCCTTCCCGTTGACCCTCGGCCAGAAGAGCGAGGCGTTCCGCAACATCGTCGAATGGCGGTCGCCGAACTTTTCCCGGACCGGTGGATATCTCGTCCTGGGCTCGCTCGCCGTCGCCCTAGTCCTGCTGTTGCGCGCCCGCCTGAACTGGCGCGATGTCCTCCCGGTGGTCGGGTTCATCGCCGCCGCTCTCCTCGCCGCCCGCAACATCGGCCCGATGGCGGTGGTGCTGGCGCCGGCGCTAGGGCGGGCTCTTCGTCGCCCCGATACCGCTCCGATACGGTCGGGCGGCAATCCCCGGATGAACCGCGCCGTGCTGACCACGGTCGCGGCTGCTTTTGCGATTTTCGCCACGTTCATCTTCACGTCCAAGCCGATCGACGTGGTCGGATATCCCACGAAGTCGGTGACGTGGCTGGAGGAGCAGGGCCTGCTGGCCGAGCCCCACCGCCTCGCCGAGCAGGAGTTCGTCGGCAACTACCTCACACTGCGTTACGGCGCCAGGGCTCGGGTCTTCATCGATGACCGCTTCGACATGTACCCGCTCCCGGTCTCACGAGACTACGAGGCGCTCCTGATGCCCGGACCAGGGACCATGGGCGTCATCGATCGTCGGCAGATCGACGTGATGCTCTGGAGCCGCAAGGCACCGATCGTGCAGATCCTACTGGCGAAGGGTTGGCGGGAAACTTTCGGCGAAAAGGACTACGTGGTGCTCCAGCGCTGACCGGGTGACGCGCAGAAGGGAGCGGACCGAGGTCCGCTCCCTTCTGCTCGCGACCGGGGAAGGGCCGGATGTCGGCGCTAGTTGAGCGAGTTGGCGATGGAGGTAAACTTGCTGTCGACGTTCTTGCCCAGCAGGGTCAATGCGCCGATGGCGACCACGGCGATGAGGGCGAGCAGCAGGGCGTATTCCACGAGGGCGGCGCCACGCTCGGTGTCGCCGAAGCGGGCTCGCAGGTAGGGGGCGATGCTCTTGTACAGGTCCATGGGTAGCTCTCCTCGGGTTTGACTCGCCCCGTTCGGGGGCTTGGCGTGTACTTGATGTATCGGCCTGCCGGGCAGGAGATTGATGGGCCGTTCGGCTCATCTGCCCAACTCCGCCGGAACGCGAAGAGGGAGCGGACCGAGGTCCGCTCCCTCCTGGTTGACCGGGGGAAGGTCAGTAGTGGATTAGTTGAGCGAGTTGGCGATGGAGGTGAACTTGCTGTTCACGTTCTTGCCCAGCAGGGTCAGGGCGCCGATGGCGACCACGGCGATGAGGGCGAGCAGCAGTGCGTACTCCACGAGGGCGGCGCCACGCTCGGTGTCGCCGAAGCGGGCTCGCAGGTAGGGGGCGATGCTCTTGTACAGGTCCATGTCGTTCTCCTAGTTTCGGATCGCCCCGATCCGGGGCTTTGCTTGTAATTGATGTATCGGCCCGGTGGGCGATGACTTGATGGGCCGTTTGCCTCATTCAGCCCGTTCCCAAGGTCGATCAGTCGAGGCGGATGATTCCCATGCGAACGGCGCGCAGGACGGCCTGGGTCCGGTCGCGGGCGTCGAGCTTGGCGTAGATGGACGCCAGGTGGTTCTTTACCGTCTTGGCACTGATGTAAAGCCGAGCCGAAACCTCGGGCAACGACAGTCCGTCGGCGACGAGCTGGAGCACCTCCTCCTCCCGCGCGCTGATGACCGATCCCCCGTTGTCGGCATCTCGCCGCCCTCCCTTCTTGACCGCCGACAGCATCGAGCCGGCCAGTCCGGCGGACAGGACGCTCTCGCCTGACGCGGCCAGGCGGACGGCGGCGACCACCTCCTCGGTGGAGCAGTCCTTGACCAGATAGCCGATAGCGCCCGCCTGGATGGCCCGCGCAATCACGTCGCCGTCGGTGTGCATGGTCAGCATGACCACCTGCGACGTCGGTGACGTCAGGCGGATCTGGCGGGTCGCCTCCACGCCGCCGAGCACCGGCATGGAGACGTCCATCAACACCACATCGGGTCGCAGGGCCACGGCCATGCAAACCCCCTCTTGGCCATTGTCGGCCTCCCCCGCTACGACGAAGCCGTGGTGCTCCATCGATCGGCGCAGGCCGTCCCGAAGCATTCTATGGTCGTCGACCAGCAGCACACTCGTGGTCATCAGGCGGCTTCCACTGCCCCCCTGATGGCCGGCAAACGGCAATCGACCGTCGTCCCTACCAGCGGAGCGGAGCGGATCTCCAGGGCCGCCCCGATTGCTTCGGCTCTCTCACGCATGCCCTGGATCCCGTAGGCGTCCGCTCGGGCCGGGCTGCCGCTTGCGAAACCTCGGCCGTCGTCGGCGATCGTGAGCCGCCCGTGGTGGCCGTCGCAGTCCCAAGTAATCCGAAGCTGTTGGGCCTCGGCGTGGCGCTCCACGTTGGTGATCGCCTCATGAGCGATCCGCCAGAGCTCCTGCTCCTGGACCACCGGCAGACGGCCGGTTCCAGAGCGGAGGAAGCTCACCTTGATGGCCCCACGTTGGCGGAACCGGTCCAGGAAGGCGTCGAGCGTGTCGGCCAGGTCGCACGCGTCGGTCACGTCAGTCCGTAGATCGCACAGCGTGTCGCGCACCTCGGTCAATACCCCTCGGACCTCGGTTCGCAGGGTGTCGAGCTCCAAGCGCAATGGTCCGGCCTCGGCAAGGGTGGTTAGCCGGTCGAGCTGGAAGGCGACATAGGCCAGGGACTGGCCGACACTGTCATGCATGTCGCGGGCGATGCGCGTCCGTTCCTCGTCGGCGCCGATCGTCCGCAGTCGGGCGAACCACCGGGCGTTGTCGATCGTCAAGGCGGCCGGCTCGATGAAGCCGTCGACGAGGCGAAGATCCCGGCGGGCGTAGAAGCCGGCCTCATGGTGCTCCAGCGCGAGAAGACCGATGAGCTCGCCCCGAGCGTGAAGCGGAGCGTAGAGCCCCGACCCGGCAAGGATCTCGGGGCCGAGGCCTTCACCGGGGCCGAGGCTGACGACGAGGGACGCCACGCTGCTAGCGGTGGCAGCCAGAAGCGGGCCCGGTAACGTTGCCGAAGTCATGGTGCCCATCAATGCGGCGCCCTCGCTGGCGGCGATCGTCCACCCTGCGGTCGACTCATCCCGTAGAAGGATGCCGACGACGTCGCAGTCGATGAGGCTACGCAGCCGGGAGATGGTGGAGGCGAGCACCTGGTCCAGGTTCAGAGAGGCGGGCAGGCTCTGGGCCACCCGATGCAGCGACACCAGCAGCTCGTTAGCCTCGCTGAGCTGGTTCATCCGGTCGAGCGCCTGCGCATAGCGCCACTCCGCTTCGCCGAAGACGCGCCGGGTGTAGCCGGCAAGGAGGGCTACGAGCATGAGCTCAGCCGCCCACTGCGCCCCAGCGGCCAGGCTGGGCCGCGACACCCCGCCCACCTGGAGTCCCAGAACGACGCCGTCGACGACGGTCGCAGCCACCGCCAGTTGCAAGGCAAGAGCGAAGCCTCGGCCGAACCCGGCGGCCATCACCGCGGCAAGGAGGCAGAACACCAGAGGCGATGCCCACGAGCCCGTGGCTGCGACGGCGACAGCGGCGACGACAACCTCCATTACCAACGCCAACGGCAGCTTTACAAAGCTCGTTGCCTGACCGTCGCCTTCCTTGGACCGGCGCGTGTGTCGCGTCTGCCAGAAGGCAACGGCGGCCAGGACGAGGGCCCAGGCGGCCACGGCGAGGGAAAGCCGTCCCGCCATGGCCGATATGACCAGGGCGATGGACAGGGCGGCCCAGCGGACGCCAACAGCCAGTCGGGCCAAGGGCACGGTCCGGCCCTACTTGAAGGCTTCAGAGATGCCGGCCACTGCCGGCCCCAGGACCACAACCATGATCGCCGGGAAGATGAAAAGCATCAGTGGAAAGAGCATCTTCACCGGGAGCTTGGCCGCCTTCTCTCGGGCCCACTGCCGCCGCTTCGACCGCATCTCCGTCGCTTGGGTCTTCAGGACCCGGCCGATCGGGATGCCGAGGGCGTCCGCCTGGAGGAGGGCAAGCACGAAGTTGGAGAGTTCTGGCACGTCGGTGCGCTTCTTCAGGTTCTGAAAGGCGTCGCGGCGAGGCAGGCCCAGCTCCATCTCGTGGAGGGTGCGGGCGAACTCCTCCGACAGCGGCGAGTTGAAGTGCTGGCACACGATGTCGAGGGCGCCTTCGAAGCCCATGCCTGCCTCGACCGAGATGGCCAGCAGGTCAAGGGTGTCGGGAAGATCCTTCAAGATCGCGCCCTGCCGCTCGGTGACCTTGCGGCTGAGCCACGACGCCGGCAGGCACAGGCCGATCACCGGTCCGAGGATCAGGATCAGGACCCCCATCCGGGGTGCGGGCTGGCCCAGGACCAGGTAGAGAAGCGACGCCACCGTGAGCAGGCCGGTGGCTGCGGCCTGGGCGATGACGAACTCCTCGGCCCGCATAGATGCGGTGAGCCCGGCTAGCAGCAGCTTGCGCCGGGTGCGCTCCAGGTAATCACCCGGGGTCAGCCGGGTGACGCCCTTGAGCGCCCGGCCGCTGAACGGTCGCACCACCCTGATCCAGAACGGCTGGGCGAGGGTGCGCTCGAACTCGTCGGTGGCGCCGTTGCCCTCGTCGAGGTCGTGGAAGTAGTGGGCGACGTCGAAAGCGGGCCGGCGGGAACGGGCCACCCCGACGGCGACGATGGCGGCGCCGGCCATGGCCATGGCGCCGGCGAAGACGATGCTGAGAGCAGGCATGTCAAACCTCGATCTTGGTCATACGGAAGATGACGAATGAACCCACGGCCATCATCCCGGCGGTAAGACCGAGGACGACCAGACCCCAGCCGCGGTACATCGGCGCCAAGTAGTCGGGGTTCATCATCTGAACGGCGAACAGCATCAGCGGGGCCAGCGCGGTGAGCACCCAGGCTGAAATGCGGCCTTCGGCGGTGAGCACGGCAACGTCTCGGCGCACCTCTTCTCGGGCTCTGATGAAGTCGGCCAGGGTGTGCAGGAGGTCAGCCAGCTTCCCGCCGACAGTCTGTTGGATGCGGATGGCCTGCACTACCCAGTCGAGATCGCGGATCTCAAGCCGCTTGGCCATCCGGGACATGGCCTCGACCACGGGGTCGCCCAGGCGGGTCTCGGCCACCAAGCGGGCGAACTCCTCCGAGATCGGCGGGTCGGCCTCCTCGCACATCATTTGGATGGCCCGCAAGAACGTGTGCCCGGCGGACAGCGACGAGGCGATAAGGGTGAGGGCGTCGGGAAGAGCGGCCTCAAATGCCTTGCGCCGCTTGCTGATGCGGCGACGCACGTACAGGGCACTCCCCAGGGGCCCGGCGGCCAAGCCGACGAGGGCGAAGATCCACACGCCGGTCAGGCCCAGTAGCAGCGCGGCCACGGCCATGCCGCCCGCCCCGGCGATCAAGACGTACTCCCCCGGGCGCATCGGGATGCGGGCCCGTTCCAGGGCAGCCCGGACTGCGCCCTTTTCGTCGAACTGGTCGACCACTTTGCCGGCGAAGCCGATCGAGCCTTCGACGAGCGGGCTGTAGCTCTCGGTCAGCGAGTCGGGACTGACATCGCGCTCGCCGTAGGGCAGCTCCAGGATGTCAGCGAGGGCCATTTCCCGCTCGCGCACCCGCCACAGGAGCCCGCCGACCACGAGGGCCAGACCGGCGCCGACGGCCATCATGGCGAAAATGGTCACGCTCATCTGGCACGCTCCGCAGTTGCGAGTTCGGATGGGGAGGGGAGACGGCGGCTCCGCAGGCGGGAGACCGGGGGCTGGGCACGGGTCGGAGGGCCGGGGGAACGGAACGCCGACGCCGGCACCTCGATTCCTTCCTCGGCCAACTTGTCGAGGAACTTGGGCCGTAGCCCGCTGGCCACCAGTTCTCCGGTGGTCCGACTGCCGTCGATCTTGGGATGTAGCTGGAACTTGAAGATGTCCTGCAGCAGGATCGTGTCGCCCTCCATGCCTTGCAGCTCGGTGACAGAGGTCACGATGCGGCGGCCGTCGGGCATGCGGTCGAGGTGCATGATCAGGTTCAGCGCCGAGCAGATCTGCTCCCTGATGGCCTTGATGGGCAGGTCGTAGCCGGCCATCAACACCATGGTTTCGAGCCGGCTGAGCGCGTCACGGGGACCGTTGCAGTGGACGGTGGTCATCGAGCCCTCGTGGCCGGTGTTCATGGCCTGGAGCATGTCGAGAGCTTCCTGGCCGCGGACCTCACCGACGATGATGCGGTCCGGCCGCATACGCAGGGCGTTGCGGACCAGGTCTCGGATGCGGACCTCGCCAGCGCCCTCGGCGTTGGGCGGCCGGGCCTCGAGGCTGATGACGTGGGACTGCTGGAGCTGGAGCTCGGCGGCGTCCTCGATGGTCACGATGCGCTCGCCCTCGGGGATGAACGACGACAGGACGTTGAGGTTGGTGGTCTTGCCGGTGCCGGTGCCGCCGGAGACCAGAATGTTGAGCTTTCCTCGGACGCAGGCCTCCATCACCACCGAGAGGTCAAGGGTGAAGGTGCCGAAGTTGATGAGATCCTTCACCGTGTATGGGTCGGCGGCGAACTTCCGGATGGTCAGAACGGGACCGTGCACCGAGAGCGGCGGCAGGATCGCATTGACACGGGAGCCGTCGGGGAGGCGGGCGTCGACCATGGGCGAGGACTCGTCGATGCGCCGCCCGACGCCGGCCACGATCTTCTCGATGACGTGCCGGTACTGCTGGTCGTCGGTGAAGCTGGCGCCGACCTGGTGAAGCTTGCCGTCACGCTCGATCCAGATGTCCTCATAGCTGTTGCACATGATCTCGGTGATGGATGGGTCTGAGAGCAGGGGGTCGAGGGGGCCGTACCCAAGGGTGTCCTGGATCATCTCCTGGACGAAGGACCGGCGCTCCCGGGGCGAGACCTTCACGTCCTCCCGCTGGATGATGTTGTCGAGGGCGGCCCGCACCTCGGTGGCCAGGGCGGCGCTGGAGAGGCCAGTGGCCTTGGGCGCCACCTCGGTCAGCACCAGCTCGCGCACCTTGCGCTTCGACGCCTGCCAACCGGCTGACGTCGTCCGGCGGGGTTCGGCACCGGCGCCGGCCGGTGGCGAGGGCCGGCGGCGGGCTACCGTACCCGGTGCAGCAGGACGGCTGCTCTGGATGTGCTCCTGCGCCTCCAATGAGGCCAACTTGTCGGAGAGTTTCATGTGCGAGCTGTCTCCCTAGGACGCTTGGGGATGGAGGCGGGGATGGAACAAGCGGCTGAACACACTGCGGCGCTGGCCGGCGTCGGCTGCAGCTACGCGGGCCGGGCTGCCCTCGGGCAGGAGGGGGGCCATGCCGGTCGCCATGCGGCGGCTCACGTCCGCAGTAGGTGAGAAGGCCAGCACCGGCGTGCCCGAGTTCACTGACTTGGTGACCTCCTTGGCATAGGGCAGCACGGACGTGAAGCCCTGGGGGAAGAGCCGGCCGACCTGGTCGATGTCCAGGCCGACATCGCTCTCTGCCTTGTTCAGGATGAGCTTGACGTTGTCAGAAGGGATCTTCAGCTTGTCGAGGGTGTTGAGGAACACGCCCATGTGGCGCACGCTCGGCAGGTCGAGGGTGGCCATCACGTAAAGCTGGTTGGACAGGTCGAAGGCGGCCAGCACGATCTCGGTGAGCGCCGCCGGCGTGTCGACGATCACGTAGTCGAACTTCGACCGGGCCGCTTCGATCACCTTGGTCACGTCGGCCGGGTGGATGCGGTCCGCCTCGGACGGATCCATCGGCGCAGCCAGCACCATCACCCCTGAGTCATGGGTGACGACGTATTCCTCGATGTGGGTCGACAGGTCGACGTCGTCGATGTCATCGCGTGAGAGCACGTCGGAGATGGTGAAGCGGGGGCGCAGCCGCAGGGCAGTGGAGACTTCGCCGAACTGGAGGTCGAGGTCGACGATGCACGTCCGCTTCCCGGTGTGCTGGTGGAGGTAGTACGCCAGGTTGGTGGCGTAGAACGTCTTGCCACACCCGCCGGTGGCGGAGGACACGGTGAACACCGTGCCCTTGGGTGCCGCCGCATGAGCCGGGTCGACGGCAGCAGCAGCCGGCGCGCTGGGTCGTGACCGGCTGTGGGTCACCGCCCTCTCGATGGTCTCCCCCAGAGAGCGGTCGGCGACGGGGAGCTGCAGCAGGTCGATGGCGCCGGTCCGGATGATCTCGCGGAGGGTGGCATCTGGCCGCTTGGCGAAGGCCAGCACCAGGCTGGTGGCGGGCGTTTCGTCGTGGATGGCCTGGAGGGCGCTCAGCCCGTTCTTGGTGCTCATCGTGGGGCCGGCGATCATCACGTCGAAGGGACCGTCGCTGTGCAGGGCCTCCTCCACTGCGGTGGCCCGGTCCACGCCGACGACCTCGGGACGGGGCCGGAGCTCGGCCGCCACCCCCCGCACCTGGTCGACGAGGGTTTCGTCCTTTTCGAGGACGAGGATCTTTGGATTACGCACGGTTGCGGTCTCCTCTCAGAACTGCTTGAGGGCGTCGGTGATGCTCGAGCCGGGCGTCCCGGTCACGGGCAGGGCGTCCTTGGCGACGAGCGAGAAGTAGAGCTGCTCGAAGGTGGTCAGGTAGGCGATGCGCTCGGCCTCAGGGGCGGAGACGGCCAGCAGGTACACCAGGCCGGTGCCGCCGGGCTGGCCCTGCGCCGCCGCCAGCGTCGTGCCGTTCACGTTCAGAACCTCGGTGCTCTGCATGATGAGGTGCGATCCACCGGCGGGCTGCTTCGGGTCGGAGCCGGGCTTGATGACGCCGTAGACGTTGACCCTGTCGCCGGCGCCGGCGAAGCCGGCCACCCCGGCCACGTTCGCCATCTGCACGGCGATGGCTGTCTTGCCGTCGGGGATCTTCAGCGTCCCGATCCGGGTCTGGGCCGTCTGGAACTGGTCGGTGGTGAGGACCTGGCCCTGGGCCACGCCCAGGGTGACGGTCTTACCGGCCAGCTGGGAGACGTCGGTGAGGGCGGTCGCCGGCCGGGCGCTCTCCACTACCACCTTGGACTTCACCATCCCCTGGTTGACGGCGGCGCTGCCCTGGGTGCCGGCGGGAATGGGCTTGTCGGCCACCAGGACGGCCACCCGCCCTGCGCCTGCTGTCGGGGTGGAGTCGCTGCCGCTGTTGCGGACGACGAGGAAGGTGGCTGCGGCGCCGACGATGAAGACGGCAAGGCCGAGCGTCACGATCAGGTTTGAGCGCTTTCCCATGTGGAGCTCTCCGGTCTCTCGAGGTAGTGGGTTCGGTCCGACACCCGCGTCGGGGTCGCCCAGAGAGGTTTTCGGCGGCACCACTGCCCACCTGTAGGCCGAATTGCCTATGCGACGGGCTCAAGATGCCTCGGCCGTACGCCGATAGGCCTCTTGACCTAGTCAGGCAACCGCGAGATGGAGCACAGCGTGAAGCGACGACATGATGTCGAGCGACGGGGCCGGCGACAGCTACTCGGGCGGGACCAGCGGGGTGCCGCACTGGTCGAGTTCGCCTTAGTGATCGGCCTCTTCGTGTTCATCATCTACGGCCTCGTCGCCTTCGGGATGATCCTGGCTACCAAGCAGCGGGTCACCAACGCCGCAGCGGAAGGAGCCAGGGCCGCTGTCGGTCAGACCAGCTCTGCCGGCGCCGTGAGCGCGGCGACCGCCAGGGTACAGACGGCCCTGGGGATGCCGGGCGCATATGCGCCGGTGTACTCCACGGCGGCCTGCGGTTCGAACCAGTGCATCACCGTCACCATCACCTACAATCTGGCCACCAACCCGGTAGTGCCGCCGGCGCCCGGCCTGGGCCTGGTCACGCCGAACACCGTCAGCTCGACTGCCGTGGTGCAATACGCATGAGCACCGAGAAGGGCAGAATCCGGATGCCGTCCCCTCTGAGGTACCGGCAAGAGGAGCGGGGCGCCGTCCTGATCCTCGCAGGTGTGGGCCTGGTGATCGCTGTGATCGCCGCCAGCCTGGCCGTCGACACTGGCTTTGTCGCCTCCGACAAGCGGTCCAACCAGAAGGTCGCCGACTTGGCCGCGCTGGACGCTGTTCGCGATCTGACCGACTACTCGTCCCGGGCCACCGACAGCGCGACAAGGAACAGGTTCTTCCCAACGCCTTCCGACTCCAGCTACACCGTGAGCGCAGTTCTGGGAGACGTGGCTCCCGCCGGCGCCGCGTGCGGCGCCAAGGTCGTTCCCAACGTCGCCGGCAAGGCCGTCGAGGTCGTTGTCTCCTCACCTCGGAAACCCTTCTTTCCTCTGGTGAGCCAGATTGCCAGAACGGTGAAGGCTTGCGCCGTCGCCTCGGGCGAGCCGATGGGCGGGTTCTCTATCGGCTCGGCTCTCGCCACGATCGACACCGACCGATCGGCCATTCTGAACCGCTTCATGGGGGGGATACTGCGGGGTAGCAGCATCAGTGCCGGGCTCGTCAGCTGGCAGGGACTGGTCACGGGCAACGTCACCCTCGAAGCCTTGCGCTACCAGCTCGGCACCATGGGCTTCAGCGTCGGGACAGTCGACGAACTACTGAACGCCAACATATCGCTCTCCCAGCTCTTCCAGGCCACGGCCCAGGCCTTGACCGCCCAGGGCCCGACGGGAGCGGCCCAGGCGACCATCTTGAACACCCTCCGGGGCCAGATCACCGCAACCACCTTGACCACGTTCAAGCTGGGCCGGTTCGTTACTGTGGACCAAGGCGCCAACGACATGGCGCTCGCCTCGACGCTCAATGTTTTCCAGCTGGTCACCGCTTCGGCCCAGGTGGCCAACGGCACCAATCTCATCAACGTCTCCGACGTCGGGATCACTGTCCCTGGCGTGCTGACGACGAAGGCCGCCCTCAAGGTCATCGAGCCCCCGAAGTTCTACTTCGGCCCCAAGGGCGGGGGCGTCACCACATCGCAGGTGGAGCTCACGGTCACACCCAGTCTCGACCTGCCGATCAGCGTCGTGGGCCTGGTCGGGACACGGGTGAAGCAGGATCTTCCCATCAAGATCATCGGCGCAGGAGCGACCGGGACGTTGGCCGACGTCAGCTGCGGCACGCCGTCCACCATGACTGTCAGGGTCGACCCGAGCGCCTTTTCCGGTTCGATTTCGACGACGTTGAAAGTCTACGCCGACGTCATCCTGGTCGGGAACATTCCGATCCTCGACATCCCCACGACCAGCGTGGTGCCGACAACGGACGGGGGGCCCAGTGATCTGGTCTTCAACTATCCCTCCCAGTTCCCGCCGCCCCTCGGCACCGAGACCTCCAAGCATGCGGGCTCTACTCCGGTCGGCCTGGACGGGCTGATGACGTTCACGCCGGGAACGCCAACCGTTCTGAACGCCGTTGCGCTGCCCCTGCTCGGGACCATCGTCTCCACCACCATGGCCGCCCTGAGGCCGCTGGTCGGCCAGGTCGACAGCCGCGTCCTCACGCCTCTGTTGTCCGTCCTCGGTTTGGACGTCGGCGGTGCCGACGTCACGGCACGCGCCCTGAAATGCGGGACGCCTGGCTTGGTGGGCTAAACGCAAGGAGCATATAGCTGTCCCCGACAGCTATTGCGGAGGGTCCGCCGATGGTCTACAAGAGGTTGATCCTCCGCTGAAGCAGGGAACGTCGATCGTTGTGAATCGCTGCACGTTTGTCTGGGCCCATGGACTGAACAGCTGTATGGCCCATGAGGACGACCTGGGCCTGTACGACTGGTCGTCGGCCGAGGCGGTGGCCCGGGTCGTCCGCTACGATGCCCGGGGCCACGGCGGGTGTGAGTGCGCCTATTTCGAGGACCGGGCCTACCGGTGGTCGGCCCTCGTCGACGACATGCTGCGGGCGCCAGGACAGGGACCCTTCGTAGCAGGGGGCGCCTCCATGGGGGCGGCCACAGCCATCTACGCCGCGGCCCGTGCGCCTCGACGGGTGCAGGGCCTGGTCCTGGTGACTCCTCCCACCGCGTGGGAGGGCCGGCCGGCCCAGGCCGAGGCCTATGAGGCCGCGGCCCGGCTGGTCGAGCGCCGAGGTGTGCCCGCCTATCTCAAGGCGCTCCAGTCGGTCGGCGAGCCCCGGATCCTGGCCGAGGAGCTGCCGGAGTCCCGTGAGATCTGGTTGCGCCACCTCCGTCGCATGGACCACCAGGCCATGCCGTCCATCCTGCGGGGCGCGGCGTCCTCCGACCTGCCCACACGCGATGAGGTGCGCTCGATCGTCATGCCCACGCTGATCCTGGCCTGGACGGGCGACGCCGCCCACCCCGTCTCCACCGCCGAGTCCCTGGCCGAGCTCATGGTCCTCAGCGAGCTGCACGTGGCCACCGACCTGGCGGCCGTGCGGCGGTGGCCGGACTTGGTCGCCGACTTCCTTGGCAGTATCTGCCAATGGGACGACTCACCCACGTAGCGCTCTTCACCTGGAAGCCGGGCGTCACCGACGTCCAGCGCAGGGCGCTGCACGAGGGCCTGGCCACCCTGCCCGGACTGATCTCCGACATCCGGTCCTACCGGTTCGGGGCCGACGCCGGCCTCGCCTCGGGCAACGACGAGTTCGCGGTGGTCGCCGACTTCGACGATGTCGACGCCTACCGGCGCTACGCCACCGATCCCCGCCACCTCGACCTGATCGAGCGGCTGATCAAGCCGATTCTCCGTACCCGACACGCCGTCCAGTTTGAGTGTCCATGAGGCGGTGCTTCGCCCGTCCCGACCGCATAGACTAGTATTCGGCGCTATGGAGACCATTCCCCTGTCAGACGCCAAAGCTCGGCTGTCGGAGATCGCCGACGACGTGGACCGAACGCATCAGCGCGTACAGATCACCAAGAACGGCCGGTCGTACGTCGTGCTCATCTCAGCGGAGGACCTTGACTCACTTGAAGCCACGCTCGAACTGCTGAGCGACCATCCCGCCATGGAACGCGTCCGTCAGGCGCAGGCGGACATCGCCAGCGGGGAGGGAACCACCGGTGAGGAGATGGGAAAGCTGATGGAGCAGCGACGTCGTGGCCGCAACGAGCGGTGAGGATCCCTACCGCCTTGTCGTGGGGCCCGGAGCCCGCCGGGCCCTGACGGAGCTGTTGCCCGCGGCGGCCGCCTTCGCCGCGTGGGAGTTCATCTCGGGGCCGCTCGCCGCCAGTCCTCACCGGGTGGGGGCACCCCTGCGGGCGCCGTTCGAAGGGCAGTGGCGGGCGCGCCGGGGCGAGTACCGCATCCGCTACGAGATCGACGATCTCGCTCTTACTGTCCGTATCCTCGACATTGACCACCGGCGGGACATCTACCGCTCCTGACCGCGCCGGGCCTCGTCCTCAGTAGGGCAGCGGGACGCCCTTGAGGTAGGCGGCCATGTCGTCGGCCCGGTAGAGGTTGTGGGTGGTCGGGTGCTGCGGGGCCTTGCCGACCGCCACGCCGTCGGCCATCTCGCCCCAGAAGCCCTCGTAGACCTGCCCGGCCCGGTGCGGATCCTTGATGTAGTGGCTGACCGACTTGGTGACGGCCAGCCCCGATGCGTGCCACGAGGCCTCGTCGAGGAACAGGATCACCCGCGGCGAGAACAGGTCGATGGCCGTCGTCAGCCGGGCCGGCTCGTCGCCCACGTGCAGCAGGCTGGTCAGGGCCAGCGCCTCACCCAGGCCCCACGTGGGGTAGCGGAGCCGGAACAGCTCAAGCGCCCACCGGCGGATCTCGGTCCAGAAGCCGAGGGGGTCGGGGTAGAAGAAGTTCTCGTTGGTGTCACCCAGCGTCAGGGGGCGCTCCACCCAGCTCATCATCGGATCCCGCCAGACCGGGGGCTTGGTGGTGACCAGCAGCAGCCAGGCGTTCAGCGAGCCGGGCGAGTTCGCCGGCCAGTCGTGCACCCGGTCGCTCAGGAGGGCGCGGGCCTTCTTGTGCTGGGCCTGGGCCGCCTTCAGCCGGTCGTCGGCACGGGGCGAGAAGAGGAGAGGGTCGAGTTTGATGAGCCGATGATACGGTCCGCTCCCACCATGCTCGTGGTGGGCCTCACCGGCGGTATCGGCTCGGGGAAGTCCACCGTGGCCGCGCTGCTGGCGGCCCGGGGAGCGACGGTGATCGACGCCGATGTGGTGGCCCGCCAGGTGGTCGAGCCGGGGACACCCGCCTTCGGCGCCGTGGTTGACCGTTTCGGGCCCGCCGCGGTCGGCGTCGACGGCTCGCTGGACCGCCAGGCGCTCGCCGCGGTGGTCTTCGGGCACCCTGCTGCGCTGGCCGACCTGAACGCGATCGTGCATCCTGCGGTACGGGCTCGCATCGACGAGTCGGTCATGGCGCATCGGGCGTCCGGCGCCGGGGTCGTGGTCGTCGAGATCCCCCTGCTGGTCGAGTCCGGTCGGTCCTACGGGACGGTGGCGGTCATCGTCGTCGATTGCCCCGAGGAGGTCGCTCTCCGGCGCCTGGTGGACGGCCGCGGCATGAGCGAGGACGACGCCCGCCGGCGCATGGCCGCCCAGGCGTCGCGGGCCGATCGGCTGGCCGCCGCCGACCTCGTCATCGAGAACACCGGGTCCGTCGACGACCTTCACGTCGCCGTCGACCGGGTCTGGGCCGAGCTGGTGGCCGGAGCGGGCCGCGACCGCTCCTAGCCGCTGTAGCACGATTCATGCTACGGTGAGGTATGACCAGATCGATCCATGTCCGTCTCGACGCTGCCTCTGCGGCCGCGCTGGCCGTCGTCAGCGCCGGTGGCATGAGTGATTCCGAAGCCGTCCGCACCGCGTTGCGCGAGACCGCAGCCCGCCGCCGGCTGCGGTCCACGCTCCGCGACGAGGTGATGGGAGTTGCCGGGGACGAGGCCGATCACGACGAGATGCGCCTGATCCGAGAGCAGATGGCCGACCTGGCGCCGACGTCAGCGGACTGAGATGGTGCGGGGGGAGATCTTCCATCTGCCGGCGCCCCGGGGCAGGCGGGGCCACGAGCAGCGCGGCGCCCGATACGCGATCGTCGTGCAGGCGGACGAGTTCCTCGGGCTCTCGACCACCCTGGTTGCACCGACGTCCACCAGTGCCAGACCGGCCAGCTTCCGGCCCGTGATCACCGTGATGGGACGGGAAACACGCGTGATCGTCGAGCAGACGACGGTCGTCGATCCGCAGCGGCTGGGCGCGTCCGCCGGGCGGCTCGACTCCGCGGAGCTAGGGGCCGTCGACGAGGCGCTGGCTCTCATCCTCAGCCTATAGCCGGCCGCCCCCAGCGGATGGCGCGGGTTTGCCAGGCGCTGGGTCGTGCCGTCGCCGACTGAGTCCGTCGCCTCACCCAGCCAACTGGTGACGACCCGACACGCTCTGGCGTGTCGGGTCGTCACCAGAGCGAAGGCCAGGCGCGTCGAACAGGGCGAGGATCCTCTGCGGGTGGCTTACGTCGGACCAACCGAACCGCTCTACCCGCCATCCTGCGACGCGAAGGCGGCGGTCACGCGCCGCGTCGGCTTCCTGGTCGAGCTTGGACGAGTGGAAGCGGTAGCTGTCGAGCTCGATGAGGAGCTTGACCTCGGGATAGGCGAAATCGACCCGGCCGATCCAGCCCTCGGCATCCCCGACGTCGAGCTGCCGTTCGGGTTGGGGAAGATCGTACCGGGCGAGGATAGCCAGGAAGCAGGCCTCCAGCTCGCTCGCCGGTGGCACGTACCCGGTGCTGCGCTCGTCGAGGATCCTGCGCATGACGCCGATCCCTTTCCGCCCTGGTCGGGCTAAGTCGATGAAGACGGCGCGCAGGGCGCCGATCGTCGCCGTTCGCGCCGCCAGGCAATTGTCGACGGCGCGCTCCGTCCGGGCCGGGTGGAGCACGCCGGCCAGGTCGACCAACGTCCGGGCCACGCGGGTCGTAACGATGCGTTCGACCTCGGTCAGGTGATGCGGAGGCAAGACCCGCCACCGGTGTGCGAGAGCGTGGGGATCACGATGGCGCCGAGGCCGAGGCGTGACGACCTCGACGATCCCCGCCCGCTCGAAGCCGGGAATGCCGAGGAGGGCGGCTGCGGACCGGTGTGACGCCGCGGCCACCGGACCGGAGGCGAGCACCAACGCGTTGAGCCGCTGTTCCCAGCACCGGGCCGTCCCCACCAGGCGGTAGACGCCCGCTGCGGTCACCTCCCAACGGCCGGTCGACAGCTGGTGGCGGATCGCCGACCGGGAGAAGCCTGCTGCACGGGCCTGACCGATGGTGAAGAGGCCATGCTGCCACTCAGCCAGTGTCGTTATAAGTCTTTCCATATGATGTCATGTTATACCGGCGCGATGAGAAACCGACTGGTGACGTTCGAACACGCCCTGGCGTGTCCGAACGTCACCCGTGTCCCGGGCGGCATTGTCACAGGCCCTCGGTACCCTGGTCCAATGCCTCCCTTCCAGGTCGTCAGCGACTTTCAGCCCGCCGGTGACCAGCCCAAGGCCATCGCTGGGCTGGCCGCCGGCGTCGAGCGGGGCGACCGGTTCCAGACCCTGCTGGGCATCACCGGCAGCGGGAAGAGCGCCACGGTGGCATGGACGATCGAGCAGGTCCAGAAGCCGACGCTGATCATCGCCCCCAACAAGTCGCTGGCCGCCCAGCTCGCCAACGAGTACCGGGAGTTCTTCCCCCACAACCGGGTCGAGTATTTCGTCTCCTACTACGACTACTACCAGCCCGAGGCCTACATCCCCTCGTCGGACACCTACATCGAGAAGGACAGCTCGATCAACGACGAGATCGAGCGGTTACGGCACTCGGCCACCTGGGCCCTCGTCTCCCGGCCTGACGTGATCGTGGTGGCGTCCGTCTCGTGCATCTACGGCCTGGGCACCCCCGAGGAGTACACCAAGCACGTCCTGCCCATCAGCCGGGGCATGGAGATCGACCAGCGCGCCATCCTCCGCCAGCTCGTCGACATGCAGTACGACCGCAACGACATGAACTTCATCCGGGGCAAGTTCCGGGTGCGGGGGGACACCATCGAGGTCCATCCCGCCTACGAAGAGCAGGGCGTCCGCATTGAGCTCTTCGGCGACACGGTGGAGCGGATCAGCAGGGTCGATCCTCTCACGGGCGAGGTCCTGGCCAGCCTCGACGAGGTGGTCGTCTACCCCGCCACCCATTACGTTGCCGGCGAGGAGCGGATGAAGCAGGCCATCACCCGGATCGAACACGAGCTACAGGAGCGGCTGGCGTACTTCGAAAAGCACGGAAAGCTGCTCGAGGCCCAGCGCCTGCGCATGCGGACCAGTTACGACCTGGAGATGATGCAGGAGGTCGGCTTCTGCAACGGCATCGAGAACTACTCCCGCCACATCGAGGGCCGCGACGCCGGTGAGCCGCCCCACACCCTGCTCGACTTCTTTCCCAAGGACTTCCTGCTCGTGATCGACGAGTCCCACGTCACCGTCCCTCAGCTCCATGGCCAGTACGAAGGCGACCGGTCCCGCAAGGAGACCCTCGTCGACCACGGCTTTCGTCTCCCCTCAGCGTCCGACAACCGGCCGCTGCGCTTCGACGAGTGGTACCAGCGGGTCAACCAGTGCATCTTCCTGTCGGCCACACCGTCGGACTACGAGGTCGCCCAGTCCACCCAGGTGGTGGAGCAGATCGTGCGGCCGACCGGCCTGACCGACCCGGAAGTCGTGGTCAAGCCCACCAAGGGCCAGATCGACGACCTCATGGAACAGATCAAGGTCACCGTCGACAAGGGCGACCGCATCCTGGTCACGACCTTGACGAAGAAGATGGCCGAGGATCTCACCGACTACCTGGTCGAGCTGGGGGTGCGGGTCCGCTACCTCCACAGCAACGTGGACACCATCCAGCGCATCGAGATCCTCCGCGACCTGCGCCTGGGCGAGTTCGACGTGCTGGTCGGCATCAACCTGCTCCGGGAGGGCCTCGACCTGCCGGAGGTGTCGCTGGTGGCCATCCTCGACGCCGACAAGGAGGGGTTTCTGCGCAGCGAAACGTCGCTGATCCAGACCATGGGCCGGGCCGCCCGCAACGTCGACGGCCAGGTGATCATGTACGCCGACAAGGTCACCGACTCGATGCAGCGGGCCATCTCGGAGACCAACCGTCGGCGAGTCGTGCAGGAGGCCTACAACGTCGAGCACGGTATCGATCCGCAGACGATCCGCAAGGCGGTCACCGACATCCTGGCCATGCTCCGCCCCGACGGCAATGGCGAGGCGCCCCGTCCCGGCAAGGACCGCCGCTCCCGCAAGCACGACAAGCCCAGGTCCGACTTCGCCGAGCTGCCCCAGGAGGAGCTGGTCCGCCTCATCCAGACCCTGGAGGAGGAGATGAAGGAGGCAGCGACCGATCTCCGCTTCGAGTACGCCGCCCGTCTGAGGGACGAGATCCACGATCTGAAACGGGAACTGAAGCAGGTGGTCTGACCGGTCGACTCAGTTCGAAAGGGGCTGACCGGACAGGACAAGGATCGGATCGCCGAATGGGAGCACCCGCCGGTTCTCGAACCGCCGTTCGGCCTCGGCGATCACCACCCGGTCACGGGCGTACCACTCGGCTGTTGTCGGCCACCACGCGGCGACGACCACCAGGTCACAGCCGTCGAGCTGAGCGGGGTCGGTCACGGCGATGAAGTCGTCGGGGCTGTCGAGATAGCCCAGCATCGGTGACACTCCCACGTCGACGACGCAGCTCCTCGCTCCGGCAGCATTGGCCCGGAGTATGACGGCGGCGGCTTGGCGGTAGGCGGTCGGGTCGTCTCTGAAGCCCGGTAGGGCGACGGCCACTGCCAGAGCCGCCGATGCCGCACTCAGAAGGAACCCCGCTCCGATCCGTCCCACTGCCGCCCCCGCCAGATAGGCTGCACCCGGCACCAGCCAAACGAAAAAGCGGGCGGTCAGAGCTGACGACTGCATGCCCGCCCACAAGAACAGGAAAGCGGCGGCGAGCGCCAACGCAGCCCCCCGGCTTGGCCGGCTGCGGCGGAGGACGAAGAAACTCCCGCCCACCACGAGAGGAGCGACCACCACAGACGCCCAGCCGAACCCTGTGGCCATCATGGCCACCCGCCATGGCAGACCGGTCTGGAGGCTGCGGGGCTGACTACCCATGGTGGCGATCATGGCGGTCGCCATCCCCCCGTACGCCAAGGCCCCTACTGCGGCAACGCCGGCGAACCGGAGGCGCCAGCCGAAGCCCCAACGCCCCTTCGCAAGGACGGCCCCGACGTGGGCGATGACGACCGGGAGCATATACAGGTGGGTGGCCAGGCCCATGCCGGCAATTGCGACGTACGCCAGGTCGAACCGCATGGATCGGCCCGGTCGGTCCTCAGCCACGAGAATGGTGGCGACCACGGCACAGAGGACGAGGAGGCTGTAGCCGCGGACGGCTCGGGAGAGGGAGGCGAAGGTGGGGTTTGATGCCAGGAGCAGACCCGCCGTCAGGCCTGCCGCCAGCCCGAGCCGGCGGGCCGCGAACCAGGTGAGCACGCCCACGGCCAGGGCACCGAAGATGATGGGCAGGAGGCGCATGGTGGCGGCGTCTGTCCGGCCGGTGACGACGCGAACGAGTTGTTCGAGGAACGAGAAGAACGGATGGTTGTTGAAGGCCGCCTGAAGACGGAATGCGGCCCACGGCGGTCCCGGTCTGACGAACATCCCGACCGTCTGTGCGCTGTCGAAGTCCAGCGATCTCCCGAGCCCTGGAAGGTAGGCGACGACCGTCAGCACCCCGAGGCTGGTCCCGGCCCAGACAGCTCGAGACGATCGGCGCCGGCGAAGCGGCGCCGATCGGTGGACGGTAGCGGTACCCACAGCATCCGGTCTCGGCATGTCCATCAGCTCGCCTGTTTGTCGTCCATCGACGCCCGGACTTGAGCGCGAGAGGCCGCTACTGAAGGATGTCGCGTGACCGGCCGATAACTTCCTCGTGACCCTTCTGGCGGAATCCCCCTCGCCGTCGCCCGCCTGGGCCCTGACGCCCCGCCGGCTGTGGGGCCTACCGCTCCGGGCCCACCTGGCCGCGCTGGCCGTGGTGCTGCTGGCCCTGATGCCACTCATCAGTACGGGCTCGTCGTTCTCGGCCGACGAGGGCGCCGCCATCATCCAGGCCCGGTCGCTCTCCCGAGGTGGCGGCTGGGTGGTGGAGCACCCGGTACCAGAGGCGGACCCGGCCGGGGTGGCCTACCCGCTGGAGTTGTCCGAACGCGGCCCGCTCGGTACGGCGCCCTTCGGGAAGCACCCGCTCTATGCCCTGCTGCTTGCCGGGGCCGACCGGCTGGCTGGTGTTACCGGCATGGTCCTGCTTTCCATTTTCGGGACGGTGGCCGCGGCCGGGCTAGCCGCCGGCCTCGCCGCCCGGATCGACGCCGACCTGGCCCGACCGACCCTGTGGGTCGCCGGCCTGGCCTCGCCGTTGCTGTTCGACGGCTACTTGGTCATCGCCCACACCCTCGGCGGGGCTGCCGCCGCAGGGGCCGTTCTGGCCGCCTCGACCGCCTTCGAGCGCAGAGGCCGCCTCGCTGCTGTCGCCGTGATGCCGCTCATTGCCGGAGCCGTACTGCTGCGCACCGAGGCGGTGTTCCTGGCCCTCGGGCTGGCCCTGGCCGCCGCTGTCGTCGGGGCCCGGCGGGATCGGATGATCGCCGGGCTCGTCGCCGCCGGATCGGTGATCGCGGCCGGGACCGCCCGGCTCGGAGAGGGCGTCTGGATCGGACGGATCCTGGGAGGTACATCCGTCGGCACGGGCGCGGTGAGCCCACCCGCGACATCGGGGTTCCTGGCCGACCGGTGGCAGGCTTTCACCATCACTTGGCTGAGGCCTAGCTACGGCGCTTCCCGTGAGGTCGACCTCCTGCTGCTGGTCATGGTCGCGGCTCTGGTTTTGGGCGCCAACGCCGTCCGGCGGGGCCGACCAGGAGTGGGAGCGATGGCTTTCGTGGCGGGGGCTTCCGCCGTTGGCGCCGTCATGCTGGCGCCCAGCAACGTCGTCCCCGGCCTGCTGATCGCCTGCCCGGTGGTGGTGGCCGGCGTGATGTTGATCGACCGGATGACTATCAACGCCACGACCGCACGGCTGGCGGCGGTCACCTCGGTGGTGTTCGCGCTCGGCGTGATGGCCACCCAGTACTCCACCGGCGGCTCCGGCGAATGGGGGGGCCGGTACTTTGCACTAGCCCTGCCGCTCGCCCTTCCCGTCCTCTTGATGGCCATCCGCCAACGGGGCTCTCGACCGCTCGTGGCCGGGCTGGTGGTGTGCTCCCTCGCCCTAAGTGTGATGGCCGTGGGGAGCCTGCAGACGGCGCACCGAGTCGACGCCGGCATCATCGCCGCCGTCGAGCGCACCGCTGGGCCGGGCCGACCGGTGCTGATCACGACGGCGCCGCGTGCGCCTCGGATGGCCTGGCCGACGTTCGACCGCCAACGCTGGCTACTATCCAAGCCCGAGGACTTGGCCGCCCTCGTTGACCGTCTGAGGGCTGCGGGCATCGAGCGTTTTGCCTTCGTGGCCCGTGACGAGTCCGACGTAGCCCTCCTACCCGCGTCCGTCACCAAGGAGACGTCCACCGTCTACGGCGGGTGGCAGATCGTCGTCTTCAGGACCTCCTGAGGGTTGAGGCCGAGGGCCACCGCAAGGGCGTTGTCCAGCCGACGGATCTTGACTGGCCCAAGGCGGCCACGAGGTCGGCCCAGCACTGCGGTCGGCAGGGTGACGAGGTTGTCGCAATTGACTGCCGATTGCCGATCGAGTCCCTCTTCGGCGCCGATGCCGATCTCGGCGACATGTCCCCGGAAGGAGCTGGTGACCAGGGCGCACACCAATGACGAGAGCACCGGGATGGCTGAGTCGCGGGTGACCACGACCACCGGATGGGTGCCGACGCCCGGGATGACTGCGTTGCAGACGTCGCCCCGGCGAATCAGGTCTGGTCGGGAAGGCATGCCCCCGCCGAAAACGCCGCCAGGTCGGCGATCAGCGCATCGTGCTCGGTTTCCGGGTTGGAGTACCGCTGACGGTAGGACGCCAGGATCGCTTCCTCGCTGTGGTCGGCGAGCCAGGTGCGGACGGCTTTCGAGACGAGTGCCCCACGGGTAGCTGCGCACCCCGAGGCCACCGCACGGTCCACGGCTTCGACGGTCGACTGATCGAGACGGGTCGTGACAGGGACGCTCATTGTGTACGAATCGTACACGGGTCCACCGATGTCGTGGGTCGCCGGTATCCTCGGGAGGTGTCCGACAAGCTTGTGATTCGCGGCGCTCGCGAGCACAACCTGCGCAACGTCTCCATCGAGCTCCCACGGGACAAGCTCATCGTGTTTACCGGTCTGTCGGGGTCGGGAAAGTCGTCGCTTGCCTTCGACACCATCTACGCCGAAGGACAACGAAGGTACGTCGAATCCCTGTCGTCCTACGCCCGGCAGTTCCTGGGCCAGATGGACAAGCCCGACGTCGACTTCATCGAGGGCCTGTCGCCGGCCATCTCGATCGACCAGAAGTCGGCCTCCCGCAACCCCCGGTCGACGGTCGGCACGATCACCGAGATCTACGACTACCTGCGGCTGTTGTGGGCCCGCATCGGCGTGCCGCACTGCCCGAAGTGTGGGGCGGTGGTGGCCCGCCAGACGCCGCAGCAGATCGTCGACCGCATCCTCCAGCTTCCCGACGGCACCCGGTTCCAGGTGCTGGCGCCGGTCGTGCGCGGTCGCAAGGGCGAGTACGAGGGCCTGCTCGAGGAGCTGGCCTCCCAGGGCTACACCCGGGCCCGGGTCGACGGCGAGCTGCGGGAGCTGGCCGACAAGTCGGCCGACAAGCTCGCCCGCTACGAGATGCACTCGATCGAGGTGATCGTCGACCGCCTGGTACGCCGTGAGGGCATCGAGCGCCGGCTGACCGACTCGCTGGAGACGGCGCTGCGCCTGGCGGACGGGGTGGCCGAGGTGGAGCTGGTGCCCCAGGGCGGCCCGGACAGCGATGGCACGGGCGAGCCCGAGGTCATGACGTTCAGCCAGCACCTGGCCTGCCCCAACGACGGCACGTCGTTCCCCGAGCTGGCGCCCCGGAACTTCTCGTTCAACTCGCCGTACGGGGCCTGCCCGCACTGCGACGGCCTGGGCACCCGCTTCGAGGTCGACCCCGAGCTGGTCGTCCCCAACAACGACCTGACCCTCGACGAGGGGGCGGTGGCCCCGTGGGCCGGCGCCCGGGGCGAGTACTTCCACCGGGTGCTGGGCGCGGTGGCCGAGGCCTACAACTTCCGCACCACCACGCCGTTCAAGAAGCTGACCAAGGCCCAGCAGAAGGTGCTGCTCTACGGGTCGGGCGCCAAGCAGGTCCACGTCCAGTACCGGAACCGCTACGGCCGAACCCGGTCGTACTTCACCCAGTACGAAGGCGCCGTCCCCTACCTCCAGCGTCGCCACTCCGAAGCGGAGTCCGACTACATGCGGGAGCAGATCGAGGGCTACATGCGCCAGGTGCCGTGCCCCGACTGCGGGGGGGCGCGTCTCAAGCCGGAGTCGCTGGGGGTGACGGTCGCCGGGCACAACATCAACCAGGTCTGCGACCTGTCCATCGCCAGGGCCGCCGAGTTCCTGGCCACCTTCGAGCTCTCCGATCGGGACCGAATGATCGCCGAGCGGGTGACCAAGGAGGTCAACGCCCGCATGCAGTTCCTGCTCGACGTGGGCCTCGACTACCTCACCCTCAACCGTTCGGCCGGCACCCTGGCCGGCGGCGAGGCGCAGCGCATCCGCCTGGCCAGCCAGATCGGCAGCGGGCTGGTCGGGGTGCTCTACGTGCTCGACGAGCCGTCGATCGGCCTGCACCAGCGTGACAACCGCAAGCTGATCGACACGCTGGTCCGCCTCCGGGATCTGGGCAACACGGTGATCGTCGTCGAACACGACGAGGACACCATCCGGGTGGCCGACCACGTGGTCGACATCGGGCCGGGCGCAGGGGAGCACGGCGGCGAGGTGGTGGTCAGCGGGTCGGTAAAGGATCTGCTGAAGGAGAAGCGGTCGATCACCGGCCAGTACCTGGCCGGCGCCCGGTCGATCCCGGTTCCGGCCATGCGCCGCGACCCGGGCGACCAGTGGCTGGTGATCCGGGGGGCGCGCGAGCACAACCTGCGCAACATCGACGTCGAGTTGCCCCTGGGCTGCTTCGTGTGCGTGAGCGGTGTGTCGGGATCGGGGAAGTCGACCTTGGTAAACGACATCCTTTACCGGGCCCTCATGCAGCGGATCTACAAGTCCAAGGACGTGCCCGGCCGGCACAAGAAGGTCGAGGGCGACGAGTTCCTCGACAAGGTGATCAACATCGACCAGTCACCCATCGGTCGCACGCCCCGGTCCAACGCCGCCACCTACACCGGCGTGTGGGACCACGTCCGCAAGCTTTTCGCCCAGACCCAGGAGGCCAAGGTCCGGGGCTACCTGCCCGGTCGGTTCTCGTTCAACGTCAAGGGCGGCCGCTGCGAGGCCTGCGCCGGCGACGGGACGATCAAGATCGAGATGCACTTCCTGCCCGACGTCTACGTCCCCTGCGAGGTGTGCAAGGGCGGGCGGTACAACCGGGACACCCTCGACGTCACGTTCAAGGGCAAGAACGTGGCCGAGGTGCTCGACCTGTCGTGCGAGGAGGGCGCCGAGTTCTTCGCCAACCAACCGGTGATCGCCCGCCACCTCAAGACGTTGGTCGACGTGGGCCTGGGCTATGTCCGACTCGGCCAGCCGGCGCCCACTCTGTCGGGCGGTGAGGCCCAGCGGGTCAAGCTGGCCAGCGAGCTTTCCAAGCGGGGCACGGGCCACACCATCTACATCCTCGACGAGCCCACCACCGGGCTGCATTTCGAGGACATCCGCAAGCTGCTCACCGTCCTCAGCCGCCTGGTCGACCAGGGCAACACCGTGCTGGTCATCGAGCACAACCTCGACGTGATCAAGAGCGCCGACTGGGTCGTCGACCTGGGCCCCGAGGGCGGCGACGGAGGCGGCATGGTCATCGTCGAGGGACCACCCGAGGTGGTGGCCAAGACCCGGGAGAGCTACACCGGCCAGTTCCTGGCGCCCGTCCTGGCGAGGGGCGGATAGCCGGTCCCGTGACATGGGAGACGTTCCCTCCCGACCCACATCGTTCCTCGACCTTTCACGCCTTGGAGGTGCCGGCATCCACCGATGGACCGGCACGGACATCGCCCCCACATCGGGCGACTGACACAAGGAGCAGAGAGATGCAGGTCATGTCGAAGGACGAGCGGTACGCAGTAGTAGCGAAGACCACATCGGGTAGGCGGCGGACGCCCGGGCTCCGTCTCGCCGCCGGAGGCGCCGTCCTGGCCCTCCTGGTGCTGGGCCTGGGCGTCGTGATGCACGGGAACGCCAGCTTCGCCGAGAACTACCTGAGCACCCAGCTTTCCGAGCAGCGGATCACCTTCCCCTCCGCCGAGGCGCTCGCCCCCGAGGAGCGGACGACCACGTGCCTCGTGCACAACGCCGGGAAGCCTCTCACCACCGGGAAGCAGGCGGAGTGCTACGCGAACCACTTCATCGGTCGCCACCTCAAGAAGATCGCCGGGGGCAAGACCTACGCCGAGATGCGGACGGTGATGACGTCGCTGGAGTCCCAGATCGCCGAGGCCCAGACCCGGAACGACCCGGCCGTGGCCGACCTCCAGCGCCGGCTCGCGGCGGCTACCGGTCAGCGTCGGACCCTCCTGTAGGGCGAAACGGTGCGGGGAATGCTCCTCACGTCCTTCGGCTTCGGCAACCTGGGGCAGAAGGCCGGCCAGGCCACCTCGGTTGCCTACGTCGCGGCGGGCAGCCTCCTCTTGGCCTCCGTAGTCGTTCTGGCCGTAGGACTGGGTTCGGGCCGCCGGCGGGGCGTCACGGCGTCGAGGTAGTACCGAAGATTTCCACCCGTCGAACCGTCCGCAACCGCCGGGGACCAAGGAGACGACAGTGTTCGTTCGAGTTTCTCTGCAATTGCCCGGCCATCCGTCCGGAGCGTCTTCGGGACATCTGGCCAGCGGGGCACTTCGTGACGACGATCTGGTGCTGGTGCCGAACGTTGATGCGTCGGTGCTCCGCCATGAGGGCCCGTACGCGGCGGTAATGGTGCTGCACGCGGGCGGTGGCCCCGCTCCGTGGGAGGTCCGCGACCCGGCGATCGTTTTGGATGAACCGGCGGCGTATCCCGTCATGGCCCAATGGATACGGTGCCACTGCGAGGAGGTTCACAGCCTGGACGGCGACACGTTCCAGGCCGCATTTCGGCTCGAGATGCCGTACACCGACGACCGGTTGCACATCAATGTGGAGGCGCTCCTGGCCACTCCTCAGGCCGACGTGTGGCCCGAGGCGGAGGACGTGCTCAAAGGCATTCGAGAGGCGACGTCGAGCGGGTTCCCGACGCTTGGGGGTGCACGGAAGGTCGTGCTCCATCTCGTGGCCGAGGAACGGTCCTCGTGGTGCCGGTTCGTTCCGTGGTGCTGAGGGCCGCCGCCAGCGCGACCATCCCGAACCCCGTGATGTGAGGGGGGTCGGCACGTGATCTTGACGTCGAAGGTCAGGGACAAGTGGATCAGGGTTCCCGAGCGGGTCAGGGACGTCGCGCTGGCGGTCTTCGTGGCCACCCTCGACCTGCTCGTCTGGTCTGACCTGCTCCTGTCCTCGAATGTCACCCAGCACCGGTCGTCGACCGCCGTCATGCTGCTGGCCGGCTTGGCCAACCTGGTCCTGCTCGTTCCCCGCCGGCGGTTCCCTGTGGGAGTCCTGGTCTGCGCATGTGCGGTCTCCGCCAGCACGGCCCTGCTCCTCACCTACCGACCCATCTTTCCGGTGTGCGTCGCCCTCGGAACCCTGGCCTCCCGGAGAACCGGGCGCCCGGTCATGGCCGGCATCGCCCTGGCGCTGGCCACCGCCGGTGCCTGGGCGGCCGACGAGGTGCGAGTCAGCCCGGAGGTGGATCGGGTCTCCGTGGCCGTTTTCCTGGGCGTCAGCTACGCCCTTGTCGTGCTGGTCGCCGCTGGCATCGGACGCTGGGCGCGGGCGGCCCGGGAGCGGCTGACGCTCATGGACGAGCGCCGGCAGATCGAGGCGCGTCAGGCCGTCGAGGCGGAACGACTCCGCCTGGCCCGGGAACTGCACGACATCGTCTCTCACGCCGTGACGGTGATGGTGCTCCAGGCGTCGGGCGCCCGGCGGATCCTCGCCCACGATCCGGCTCGTACCGAGGCGGCCCTGGCCACCGTGGAGGAGGTCGGGGTACAGGCGATGAGCGAGCTGCGCCGCCTCCTGGGCGTGCTGCGGGCCGGCGACGACGACGCGCACATGGCCGATTCGGCCGCTCTGCCCGGCGTGGACGACCTTCCGCAGCTCATCGAGAGTCTGCGGGAAACCGATCTCGACGTGAGGCTCGAACAGATCGGGGAGAGGCGGCAGCTGGACACCAGCGTGAACCTGGCCGCCTTCCGGGTGGTGCAGGAGGCGCTGACCAACGTGAGGAAGCACGCCGGTCTCGATGCACGCGGCACCGCCACCCTTCGGTGGACCGCCGATACGCTGGTGGTGCGGGTCCACGACGACGGGCGAGGCGCCGGCCCTCCCTCGACCAAGCTGTCCACCGGGCATGGGCTCCTCGGGCTTCAGGAGCGAGTCGCCGTGGCGGGAGGAGCGTTCGAGGTCGACCGCACGGCCCACGGCTTCACGGTGACGGCGGTCCTCCCGCTGGCCGATCCGGCGTCGTGCCCCGCCACGCCCGAGGCTTCGGGCCTGCCCTCCAGTTGACCCGTCCCAGGCCCTTGACGATCCCAGGCCCGTGACCATCCGGGTCGTCCTGGCCGACGACGAGCCCCTTGTGCGGTCCGGGATCGCCATGCTGCTGTCGTGCGAACCCGGCGTGGAGGTGGTGGCCGAGGTCGGGGACGGGCGGCGGCGATGGATGCGGCGATCGAGCTGCGCCCCGATGTGCTGGTCATGGACGTCCGCATGCCACGGATGGACGGGGTGGAGGCCACCCGCCGCATCACCGGACACTTTCCCCCCGACGAAACGGGTCGGGCCCCGGTCGCCGTCCTGATGCTCACCACCTACAACCTCGACGACGCCATCTACTCGGCCTTGTGCGCCGGCGCGTCGGGCTTTCTCCTCAAGGACGCCGTGCCGGGCGAGCTGGTGGCGGCGATACGGGCGATCGCCGGAGGAGAAGGCTGGCTTGACCCCGGCGTCACCCGGTCGCTGATCCGGGAGTTCGCGGCCCGGGCCGGAGCGGCGACCGCGGTGCCCGGGAGCCCGATCGACCGTTATCGGTCAGGGCTGACGGATCCCGCCGCCGAGATCGGCGGCGGTCGACCGGAGGCCATCTTCCGCCGGCAGGACGAGTGCTGGACGATCGCCTACGAGGGCGGCGTCCAGCACATGAAGGATTCTGTCGGGCTGCGCCACATCGCCCAGCTCCTCAGCCGCCCGGGCCGGGAGACCCACGTGCTCGACCTGGTGACCACGCGAGCGGATGGCGTCGCCTCCACGGAGCGTCCCACCGCGGGCGCCGGCACCGGTCTTGGTCACGCCGGCCCCGTGTTTGACGAGCGGGCCAAGGCCGAGTACCGGCGGCGCTTCTCCGATCTCCAAGAGGAGATCGACGAAGCCGAGCGCTGGGCGGACACCGCCCGCGCCTCGGCGTTGCGCGAGGAGCTGGACCAGATCGTCGACGAGCTGACCCGCAGCACCGGCTTGGGGGGGCGGGACCGCATGACCGCGTCGGCCGCCGAGCGGGCCCGGGTGAACGTGACGAAGGCCATCAAGTCGGCCGTGCGCCGGATCGAGAAGGGAAACCCCACGCTCGGCCGGCACCTGAGCGTGTCGCTCCGGACAGGGGTCTTCTGCTCCTATGCCCCCGAGGATCCCTCGGCCATCACCTGGAAGCTGTAGCCGGGCGTTCCCTTCATCGCCACATCGTTCCCTGTGCTTTCACGCCTTCAGGGTGCCGACCCATCTCTGGAGCCGGCACGGAGACCGCCCGTGGGCGGTCGGCGCAAAGGAGCGGAGCATGCAGGTCATCTCGAGAGCAGAGTGGGGGGCGGCGCCCCCGAATGCCGCGCTGGGCCGGATCACCGGGCCGGTCTCGGAGATCTTCGTTCACCACACGGTGACGGAGTCAGGGCCGCGGGAGCGGGAGGGGGAACTGATGAGGGAGGTGCAGCAGATCGCCTTCGGCAGGGACTTCAGCGACATCAGCTACTCGTTCCTGATCTTCCCCACGGGCAACGTCTATGAGGGTCGAGGGTTCGGCACGGTCGGCGCCCACACGCTCGGGCACAACTCCACCTCGTACGCGATGTGCCTGGTGGGCAACTACGAGAACGAGAAGATGACCGACGCCCAGGTCGACGCCATCCGTCAGATGATCGCCGAGGGCCAGCGCCTCGGGTTCGTCACCGGCGACCCCACCGTCCAGGGTCATCGGGAGGTCAACTCCACGGCCTGTCCGGGCAGGAACGCGTTCGAGCGGCTCGGTGAGCTGCGCGGCAACGCCGCGAGTGTCGCCGAGAACGCCGCCGCGCCGGCGTTTCCCGGCATCCTCTCCTCTGGCGCCTCCGGCGCCGACGTCGGCCGGGTTCAGACGCGACTGCGGGCCCAGGGGCAGTCGATCGACCAGATCTCGGGGTGTCCCTTCGGGCCGCAGACCGAGGCGGCCGTGAAGGCCTTCCAGGGGGAGCACGGCTTGGACGCCGACGGCGTCGTCGGCCCGCTGACATGGAGCGCCCTCTTCGCATGACGCCCCTCCAGGCGAGCAGGGCGCGTAGCCCTGCTCTCCTGTCGGGCCGGGCCCGCGCCCGCATCTCGGACGCCGGTGACCCGGTTTGGTTGTACCAAACCGGGTCAGTTCACGTCGTCACAGCCATCCACAAGGCGTATGATTGCTGCATGCAGATCGCGGTTGTCATCCCGGATGAGCAAGTGGATGCCCTGGACCGGCTGGTACCAGCCGAGTTCTCCTCGCGTGCCGAGGCGGTACGAACGGCAGTGTCGGCATTGCTGACCGAGCGTCGACGGTCGGCCGCCGACGAACGATACGAAGCGGCCTACGCCAACCAACCCGCGCAGGTAGACGACATCGACGGCGGGCGCCAACGACGGGGCCAGGACCGGCCCGGTGACGTGTGGGCCGACCTCGATTGGTAAAACGAGGTGAGGTCCGGTGGGCCGACCTGGGAACCAAGACCCGGCCCGTGGTCCTGCTGACGAGGCAGGCCGTGATCGGCCGCCTTCGCTCAGTAGTAGTCGCTCCGTGCACGACCACGGTGCGCGACCTGCCGTCGGAGGTTGCGCTCGGGCCGGACGAGGGTCTGCCCAAGCCCTGCGTCGCCAACCTCGACAACGTCACGCTTGTCGACGTCACGGCCTTGGGTGGGCTCGTGACCGTGCTCGATGCGACCGTCATGGCCCGCATGTGCGAGGCGCTGAACGTCGCTATGGGATGCGACGGGGCCTGAGATTCGGTCGAGCGGTCGCCGAGCCGCGGAGCGCCGGAGGATGTCTGACTCAACTGCTGGCTCGAACGGGCCGATACCACCACCGTGAGACGTGTGGCGAGGTTCGTGCTCTTCACCGGCACGGTCGCCACCGTCCTAGGTCTTAGCAAAGCCCACGCCGCTGCCCACGGGTACGACTACACGTCGTCCTCCCGGTTCGCCTGGTCGATCGCCTACGTGGGTCTGCTCGTGGGCGCCGCCTATGGGGCCGGCCTTCCCGACCTGCCCCGTAACCGCCGGTCGGCCGCCCTGGGCGCCGCCGCCTCCACCGGCGCCGCCGCCCTGGCGTTCTCCGTCCTCCAACTGGTCACTGGGTCGGCGCTTCTGCCCCGATTCGTGGTCCTGGGCACGCCTGCCATCCTCGTGCCCTTGGCCGTCTTGTGTGGCGCCCTGGCTCGAGACGGCCGGGCGCGTGACGGCCAGCGCGACCGGGTCGTCGCCGTCGCCGAACTCGACGAGAGCTTCCACCTCCGCCAGGAGCTGGACGGCCAGCCGGAACGGCCGGCGGTACTGGCATGCGTCCTGTCGCCCCACGAGGCGGTGAGCGACGGCGAACGCCAACCCTTGGTGGCGGCCGTCCGGGAGCATCGGGCCACCGCCGTAGTCCTCGACCGGGTGGCGCTGGCCGACGAGTCCATCGTCGCCCAGGCCGCCGGCCTACATGAGTCGGGTGTCCGCATCCGCACCCTCTCGCTGTTCTACGACCAGTGGCTGGGCAAGCTTCCGCTGTCGGAGCTGGAGCGCATCTCCCTCCTGTTCGACATCGGCGAGCTGCACCGGGCCCGATACGGGCGTGTCAAGCGCATGCTCGACGCCTGCGGAGCGGTGGCCGGCTTGGGCGTGCTGGCCGGTGTCGCCCCCTTCGTGTGGATCGGCAACCGGCTCGGGAACCGGGGACCGCTCCTCTACCGCCAGGCCCGGGTGGGCAAGGGAGGGCGCGAGTTCCAGATTCTGAAGTTCCGGACCATGCGGGCCGCCGCCGAGGGCGCCGACTCCACCTGGACCGCCGAGGACGACCCCCGCATCACCCCGTTCGGCGCGTGGCTGCGCCGATCGCACCTCGACGAGCTGCCTCAGGTCGTCAACATCCTGCGCGGCGACCTGTCGGTGGTCGGACCGCGCCCCGAACAGCCCCACTACGTCGAGGAGCTCGAGGCCAAACTGCCCTTCTACCGGCTCCGCCACCTGGTCCGCCCCGGCCTCACCGGCTGGGCCCAGGTGAAATACCCCTACGGCGCCACCGAGGGCGATGCCCTGGAAAAGCTCCAGTACGAGTTCTATTACCTGCGGCACCAGGGCCTGGCCCTCGACCTGCGCATCACCGGCCGCACCCTGCGCAGCGTGCTGGGAAGGGGTGGACGGTGACCGCGCCCAGGGTCACGGTGGTCATCCCGGTGCGGGACGAGGCCGACCGGCTGGCCGCCTGCCTCGATTCGGTGGCCGCCCAGGACTTTCCGGCCGACCTAGTCGAAGTGCTGGTGGTGGACGGCGGTTCGTCGGACGCCACGGTCGACGTCTCCCGCCGGCTGCTGGCCGGCCGGGGTTGGGCCCTGGCCGCGGTGCTCCACTGCGCCGCCGGCGACCGGTCATCGAACTTGAACCTTGGCTTGAGCTCGGCCACCGCGCCGGTGGTTGTCCGGGTCGACGCCCGCAGCCGCATCCCGTCGCACTACCTGCGGGGCTGCCTGGCGCTCCTCGACGCCCGGGCCGACGTCGCCGTGGTCGGTGGACGCCAGCGGGCGGTCGCCACCGGGCGCCGGGCCGTCGAGGTGGGCGTGGCTCGGGCTCTCAACAACCGCTGGGGCATGGGTCTCGCCCGCTACCGGAGCGCCGGCGGCAGTGGCGAGGCCGACACCGTCTACCTGGGCGCCTACCGCAGCGCCGACCTGCGGGCCGCCGACGGCTGGCGCACCGACTTCGCGGTCAACGAGGACTTCGACCTCAACCGCCGGCTGGCCCGCTTCGGCACGGTGTGGTTCGACCCCGACCTGACCGTCGACTACGTCCCCCGGTCGTCGCTGGCCGGGCTGGTCCGCCAGTACTGGGCGTTCGGCACCGGCAAGGCCCGGTACTGGCGGCTCTCCGGCGACCGGCCGCAGCCCCGTCAGGTCATCCTCCTCGCCGCCCCGGTCGCCGGGCTGGCGACGTTGGGCGCCGTTCTCGTGGGAGTCGGACCGATGGCGGCCGGCGTGCTCCTGCTCGCCGGCCTCGTCGCAGGCGTCGTCGTCGAGGCGGCCGGCGCCGACGGGCCCGCGGCGGGCCCGGCCGCCCACCTGGCCGCCCTGGCCGCCCTGGTCTGCGTGGCCGGTGCCTGGCTGTTCGGCGTGGCCGCCGGCACGCTCGGTCGATGCCGGCGCCGGTCGGAACCCCGCGGCGGGTGGAGCGGGCGGCCTGACGGTCGAGGGGCGACTACTAGTGCGGCGAACCGCTGAACACACGCGTGTAGTTTCACTCCTGTCATTCACAGGAGGGAGCCGAGTATGCCCTATGTCGCTGCGCCGATCGTGTTGGACGAGACCACCCGGGTCGAACTGGAGCGCCGGGTGCGGG
>JBBSIS010000001.1:0-48335 GCA_038231955.1 Acidimicrobiales bacterium | reverse complement strand
CGGCCGGGTGGGGCCGGCCGGGCGCCCGGCCCGAGGCTGCAGGACGACCGCGGGGGGGTGCAGGACCCTCGATTGCGCGCAAGGGGGCCTGACGAAGCCAGGCCGGAGCGTGTTGAGAGCACTGAGGCCGCCCAGTCCGATCGGGCCGACCACGCCTCCGACGAGCCCGACGGACAGCCAGACCAGGTCCCGCCGCTTCGGCACCCGCAGGAGGGAGCCGAGGACGGCCAGGATGACCGCCACCGACACCAGGCCGGTGATGGTGCGGTTCACGAACTCGACCATGGCGTGGTACTCCCACGGCGCCACTACCCGGTTCTTGGCGCACGTCGGCCAGTCGGGGCAGCCGAGGCCCGAGCCGGTGAGCCGGACGGCCCCGCCGGTCACGATGATGACGACGAGGGCGAGCAGGGCCCCGAAGGTGATCCGGCGGTAGGCCGGCGGCGAGAGGGTCGGTCGTCGCATCCCAGATGCGATGGTAGGGCCGCCCGGCTCAGTCCTCCAGATCGGCTACGTGGCGAAGGCCCGGTAGGCGATGGTTTGTGGCCACCGCCGCAGGGTACGGGCCGGATATGGCTGATGAGACCGTGCAGGGTGAGAGGGATGTGCCTGAGAGGGATGTGCCTGAGAGGGATGTGCCTGAGAGGGATGTGCCTGAGAGGGATGTGGCAGAAGAGGTCGGCCAGGAGAAGCAGGACCAGGTGCTGCAACGAGAGGGCCTCGAGGAGGAGCTCATGCAGCAGGACCGCTCCGACGAGGCCCAGAACATCGGCGCCGTGGAGACGGGGGAGGAGAACTTGTGACCCCTCGGACGGCGTCTCGAAGTCGACGTGAGAGCGGGCGGGACCGCCGCGACCTGGCCGTTGACGCCGGGTTCGGGGGTTTCTCGCTGACCAGCGTCCTCGCCGGTGTGCTGGTGGCGTACGGCGCGTTCGCCATCTTGGCCGGCCTGGCCGCCGCCGTGGTCGCCGCCGTCGGGAACGACACCGACTTGACCACCGACTGGGAGCGCCTCGGTACGACGGGCGGGCTGGTGGTCGCCGGGCTGCTGCTGGTCGCCTACCTGTTCGGCGGCTACGTGGCCGGGCGCATGGCCCGCCGCAACGGCCTGGTCCACGGTCTCGGCGTGCTGGTCCTGGGCGTCGCAATCGTCGGAGTGGTCGCCGCGGTGGTCCGGTCGTCCTCCGCCACCGACAGCATGGCCGCCAACCTCCGCTCGCTCGGTATACCCACCACCGCGAACGAGTACGGCCAGGCCGGCACGGTGGCAGGTATCGCTTCCCTGGTCGCCATCGTCGTCGGCTCACTGTTGGGCGGAGTGCTCGGTGAGCGCTGGCACGGCCGGCTGGTGGCTCGAGCCGCCGACCCGACCGTGGGCGCCCAGGCCGCCGCCGCCCGAGAGGCCGAGGACGCCCGCAACCGGGCCAACCTGGCCCTGGCCCGCTCGGAGGGACGGGTCCGCGCCCAAGAGATCGAGGGTGAGCGCGACCGTGAGGGCCTCGCCACCCGGGAGGCGGCCCTTGGCGACGAGCGCGACCGCCGGGAGGAGCTCGAGCGGGAACGGGAGCAGGAACTGGCTCGGGCTGACACCGTTGCCGTCGGCGACCGTCCCCACCCTGACGCCCCCCGCGGCCGGCGCGGGCGTCGGCGCTAGTCCGAGGAAGCAGGCGCGGCGGGGGTCGGTGACGGTGCCGCCCGGGAGTACTGGGTCAGGTAGAGCTCGCTGTAGAGGCCGCCGCTGCCGATCAGTTCGTGGTGGGTGCCGCGCTCGATGATCCTGCCCTCGTCGAGGACCAGGATCTGGTCGGCGGCCTGAATGGTCGACAACCGGTGGGCGATGACCAGCGAGGTTCTCCCGGCCAGGGCCTCGGCCAGTGCCTGCTGGATGAGCACCTCGGTCTCCGAGTCCAGGTGCGCGGTGGCCTCGTCGAGGATCACGATGGCCGGGCTCTTCAGCAGGACTCGCGCGAGCGCCAGGCGCTGCTTCTCGCCGCCCGACAGCCGGTACCCCCGTTCGCCGACCAAGGTGTCGTAGCCCTCGGGCAACCCGGCGATGAGGTCGTGGATGCGAGCGGCCCGGCACACGTCCACCAGCTCGGCGTCGGTGGCCTCGGGCTTGGCGTAGCGCAGGTTGGCGGCGATGGTGTCGTGGAACATGTGGGCGTCCTGGGTGACCATGCCGATCGCCGCCGTCAACGACTCCGAGGTGAGGTGGCGGACGTCGTGCCCGTCGATGCACACCGTCCCCGAGGTCACGTCGTACAGGCGGGGGACCAGGTAGGACAGGGTGGTCTTCCCGGCCCCGGTCGGGCCCACCAGGGCGATCATCTGGCCGGGCTCGGCCACGAACGACACGCCTTTGAGCACGGTTCTCGACGGGTCGTCCGACAGGGGAGCGGCGGCGTCGGCCTCCAACGAGGCGATCGAAACCGTTGACGGGGCCGGGTAGCGGAACCACACGTCGTCGGCCACGATCCGGCCCTTGGGCCCGATCAGGTCGTAGGCCCCGGGGGCGTCCTCGATGGACCGGGGCGTGTCGAGCACTTCGAAGACCCGCTCGAAGCTGATGAGCGACGTCATGACGTCGACCTGGGCGTTGGTCAGGCGAGTGAGCGGGCTGTAGACCCGGGTGACGTAGACGGCGAGGGCGGTGAGAGTGCCCAGGGTGATGGAGCCGTCGATCACCAGGCGGGTGCCCAGCCAGTAGACGGCGACGGTGCCGGCGGCGCCGAGGAGAGCGAGGGCAGAGAAGAACACCCGGCCGTACATGGCCGTCTTGATGCCGATGTCGCGCACCCGGCCGGCCCGCTCGGCGAACTCGGCCGACTCTCGCCGGGGATGGCCGAACAGCTTTACCAGCAGCGCCCCGGAGACGTTGAAGCGCTCGGTCATGCCGGTGTTCATGACCGCGTCCAGCTGGAAGGACTCGCGAGTGAGGCGCTGCATCTGGCGTCCGATGCGCTTGGCCGGGAGCAGGAACACGGGTACGACCAACAGGATCAGGATGGTGAGCCGCCACTCCAGCCGGGCCATCACGACCAGGGTGACGGTGAGGTCGAGGATGTTCTGCAGCACGCTGCCGAGGGTGCCGGTGAATGCCTGCTGGGCGCCCATCACGTCGTTGTTCATGCGGCTGATCAGCGAGCCGGTCTGGGTCCGGGTGAAGAAGGCCAGGGGCATGCCCTGCACGTGGTCGTAGAGCGCGGAGCGGAGGTCGAAGATCAGCCCCTCGGCGATGCGGGCCGACAGCCAGCGCTGCAGGATGTTCAGCCCGGCGTCAGTGGCGGCGAGGGTGAGGGCGAGAAGGGCAAGGCGGTTCAGGCCCGGCAGATCGCGCCTGGGCACGGCGTGGTGGTCGATGATGCTGCGGAAGACCAGTGGGGGCAGGATGCCGACGATCGAGCCGGCCAGGATAGTGGCGACGAAGACCACCAGCAGCCGCCGGTAGGACCGGGCGAAGATGAGGACCCGCCGGAGGGTGGTGCGGTTCACCGGCTTGCCGGCCACCAGGTCGGGGTCACGGCCCATCCGGTGGTGGAAGCCGTACCCGTACCCCCTCATGGCCAGCGAGGGTACGCGTTCCCAGGCGCTTCGCCTACAGCACGGTGATCCTGCGAGCCACGAGCGTGCCGGGCGCGCTGGTGAGCCCAATGGCCTCGATCGTCGCCCCGGGCATGACGTCGCTGAGGGCGGCCCGCCCGCCGCCCGCCCGGACGAGCTCGGTGTCGGCGCTGAGGGCCACGCTGGCGATGCCGTTCACCGGCGGGATGAGCTGGATCACCCGGGCGCTGGCGAACACGCCGGCCACCGTGCCCCGCACAGTGATCTCGGCCGCGACTGGGGCGAGAGTGGTCGTGACCGCCGTCGTGGGCGTCGTCGCCGTCGAACCGGGCCCCGTCGTTGTCCCGGCCGCGACCAGCGTGGTGCTGGTTGACGTGGTCGACGTGGTCGTCAAGGACGTGGGGATGGACCGGTCCACCGTGCGGTTGCCCGAGCTACAGGCGCCCGCGACGAGGGCGATGCCGAGGGCCAGTACCCGACGACGCAGCGTGGTCAGTCCGGGCTGGGACTGGCGGCCTTCGCCGCCGTCTTGGGGGCCACCTTGCGCGGCTTCGCCGCGGTGGTGGGGGTCACGCTCTCACTCTTCCTTCACTCATGGCCAGGACGTCTCCATGGACGGGCAGACGACCAGTTCCCGGATCTCGCATCCCGGGGGCTGTCCGAGGGCGAAGAGGACCGCGTCGGCCACGTCGTCGGGCTGGTTGAGCTTGGCGTCGGCCGGTGGCTTGTAGCGCTCGTCCCTGCTGTCGAAGAAGGCGGTGTGCATCCCGCCGGGGACGAGGAGGGTGACGCCGACGCGACCGGCGGTCTCGACGGCCAGAGCCCGGGTGAAACCAATCACCGCGAACTTGCTGGCGCAATAGGCGGTGGCGTCGCTGAGGGCTCTCAGGCCCAGAGTCGAGGCGACCGTGACGACCTTGCCCCTGTTGGCGGCCAAGGCGGGAAGGGCGGCGCGGACCACGGCGACGGTGCCCAGCAGGTTGACCTGGATCACCCGCTCCCAGTCGTCGGTGGCGACATCTTCCAGCCGCCCGCATGCGTCCGTGCCCGCCGCCGTCACCACCGCCGAGAGGTCGGGATGGCGCTCCAGCACCCGAGCGACGGCAGCCGCCGCCGCGGTGCTGTCGACGAGGTCGACGACCTCGTGGTCGGTGTCGTAGGACGGGGACACCCGGTCGAGGACCACGGGCGTGCCGCCGGCCCGCTCGACGGCCAAAGCCACGGCCGCCCCCAGGCCGGAGGCCCCACCAGTCACCAGGACGGTCCCGAGGGGGCGATGGGTCATCGCCCGACCGCTACCCGGCTCTGGGCCTCGACAAACGGCCGTGCGTGGCAGGGTGTCGCGTGCGCCGTTCCACACCTGCGACCCGCCGGCGCTGGCCCCGGCGGACGGTGGTCGGCCTGCTGGCCGCAGCGGTGACGGCATGGGTCTCGCTCAATGCCTACGCCGCCACCAAGATCGCCCGGGGAGGCGTGGACACCCGCCAGGCGCCCGATCCCTCGTCGGTGGGGCTGGCGTTCGAGAACGTCGTCTACGGCCAGGGCCTGCCCGCCTGGTACGTCGCCGGTGCTCCCGGTCGGCCCGTCATCGTGATCGTCCACGGCTACGGCGGCAACCGCACGGCGACGGTAGAGGTCGGCCCGCCGCTGCACGACCTGGGCTACGGCCTGCTTTTCCCGGACCTCGGGTACGTCGACGGGAGACGTCCGTATGGCGGCGGCCAGCGGGAGGCCGACGACGTCCGTGACGCGGTGGGCTGGGCCCACGCCAACGTGGGCGTCCCCGTCGCCCTGCTCGGCTTCTCCGGCGGGGCCTTCGCCGCCCTCGCCTCCGTGGCCCGAGGGACCGAGGTGGCGGCGGTCGTGGCCGACAGTGGATTTATCGGCTTCCCCAGCGTGGTGGCCTTCCGGGCCCATGTGCCCGGGTTCCTCACGACCCTGTTCCCGGTCATCTACCCCATGGTGAGCGGGGGCGGCCACGCCTTGGATGTGGCCCGGGAGCTGGGGGACCGCCCCTTCCCGGCACCGGCTCTGCTGATCCAAGGGTCGGCCGACCGCACCATCCCGCCCGCCGACGCCCCGCGCCTGGCCCGGGTCACCGACGGTCGGCTGTGGCTGCTGCCCGGCGTCGGCCACACCAAGGCGTTCGACACGGATCGCCGGGCCTACGTGGCCAGGATCGACGAGTTCATCCGGTCCGCCGTGCGCTGAGGCGAGGCGCCCGAGGCCGCGAGCGCTCGATGTCGCCGGTGACCAGGCGGAAGGCATCGTCCCAGTCGTCGACGAAGCGGTCGATCGAGAACCGCGCGAGAGCGGTCCGTCGGGCGGCCCGGCCCATCTCGGCGGCCAGGCCGGCGTCGCCCAGCAGGTCGTGCATGGCACCGATGAGGCGGTCGAGGTCGGTGGCGATGAAGCCGGAGACCCCGTCCTCGACGACGGTCACCATCTCGGTGGTGGCCAGGGCCACGATCGGCAGCCCGATGGTCATGGCCTCGCACACGGCCAGGCCGAGGCTGGTCCAGCGGATGGGGTTGAAGAAGAAGCGGTACTGGGCGGCGAAGGCGGCCAGGTGGGTCGGCGGCACCTCGCCGAGGCCCCCGATCCCTTCCGACTGCGTGCCGACCAGATCCAGCGGCACCTCGGCCCGCGCCTGTTCGAACACGTCGGCCCCGAGCCGCCGGCCCCGCTGTGCCAACCCGTTCACCACCACCAGCCCCCGTTCGAGCTCCCCGCTGTACCGCACGCCGTCGGGGATGACGACGCCGTGCTCGATGACCCGGGTAGGGGTCCGGCCGCTGTCCCACATCAACCGGTTGAACGAGGTGACGTGGACGAGCAGCACGTCGGGGTCGTCGACGGGATGGGGGGTGTCGGTGGGCGAGGCGCGGGGTGGGTCGTGCTCGACGTGCACGCGCGGCAGGCCGAGTTGGGCCGGCGAGAGAAGTGCCGGTCGGTCTTCGGCCCAGTTGCGGTGCGACTGGGTCAGGACCACGTCGAGGTCGAGATCACGGACCTCCTCCGCCGGGATCTCGTGCACGTTGTCGCCCCACGGGAAGCTGGCTCCCCGACCGCCGTAACCATCACCGCCGCCGGGGCGCACCGGCAGGAAGATGTCGTGCGCCACCTGCGACAGGTACCAGAGGTAGTTGCCGTGGACATGCCAGGTCAGAATCCGGAGGCGACGCACACGACTCCTCACTGACGGCCGGGTTCACCCACCTCGCTACCCAGGGGATCTCCCGCCAAACCATGTTGGGGGAGGTCGATCAGGGGCGGCTCGTGGTCGTCGACGAGGAAGGGACGGCGCCGGTGTTGGCCGGCACGGTGGTGGCGAGGGGCGGGACCGTCGTCATCGACGGCGCGGTGATCGGGGGCAAGACGGTGGCCGGCGCCGGGGTGAAGATCACACCGGGATCGGCGGCCGGCGGCGCCGGTACCGGCCTGGTCGTGGCGGTCGTGGGCGTGGGGCGAGTCGTGGTGGGACGAGTCGTGACCACCGGCTTGCGGGCGACGGTTGTGATGACCGCCAGCGACGTCGGTGGCGTGGTCGTCGTCGTGGCTGGCAGGGTGGTCTGGACCTCGGTCGTCGGTGGCGCCGTCGACGTCACGGTCGGCCGGGCCGGCAGGCCGCTGGCCGGGGTCGTCGTGTCCCGGTTGGCGACGTTGACGAATGCCACCACACCGACGGCGACGGCCAGGTACAGCAGCTTGTTGACCCGTGCGCTCGGCTTCTGGCGGTACCACCACTCCCGAAACTGGTCAGCCCTCCCAGGGCGACGGAATGCGCCATTCGTCCTCATGCCTGGGCGAAACGCTAGCGCCCCATCCGGTGGCTGGTGGTCCAGGGGCCATCCAAGGGCGGATCAGGTACTGGTCGGGGGCGCAATCGTGGTCGGGGCGACCGTGGTCGGGGGCCGGACGGTCGTCGCCGGGGCCGGCGTCGTGGTCGGCGTCGACGCGGGTGTGGTCGTCGGCGCGACGGTCGTGACCGTGGGCTGGGTCGACTGCGTCGTCGGCTGGGTGGATGCCGTCGTCGTGGCCGTGGGGCGGGTTGACGACGTGGTGGCCCCCGCTCGGGCCACGGTGAGGGAGACGGCCGACCCGGCGCGCACGGTGGCGCCGGCCTTGGGGTTCTGGTCGGTCACCCGACCGATGGGCGCCTCGGGGCGGTCTACTTCGGTGATCGTCGTCCGCAACCCGGCCCGCTTCATGGCCGAGGTGGCGTCGGCCACCGCAAGCCCGACTACGGGCGGGACGGTGGCGGGGCTCGGCCCCTTGCCGTCGTTCCCTCTCAGCAGGGCGAGGAGGACGATGGCGACCACTGCTACCGCCGCCGTCACCAGGATCACCGTCGTTCGCCGCCGGCGGAGGTCTTCGGGCCCGGGCCGTGGTGTGGTCGGTCTGGCGGTGACGGGCGGCAGCACGGTGGTCGACGACCCGGGGCGGATCACTGCGGTCGCCCCGAGGTCGGCGGCCACCGGTGCGACGATGGCCACGGTGGCGTCAGGGCGCCGGACCGCCGGGGCACTGGCCAGTAGCTCGGCGCCTAGGTCGTCGGCCGTTTGCTGACGGTCGTTCGGGCGAAGCGACATCGCTCGCATCACCACGGCCGAGAGTGCCCGGGGGACACGCGGGTCGACGGTCGACGGCGAAGGCGGCGTCTCTGTCAACTGGCTGGTGGCGACGGCGATCGCGTTACTGCCGGAGAAGGGTGGCTTCCCGGTCAACATCTCGTAGAGCACCATCCCGAGTGAGTACAGGTCGCTGCGCTGGTCGACGGCGCCGCCCTCGGCCTGCTCGGGGGACAGGTAGGTGGCGGTGCCGATCACCGTTCCCGGCATGGTGAGGCCCTGGCGGGCATTGGCCGCCCGGGCGATGCCGAAGTCGGTGACCTTCACGGCGCCGCCGGCGATGAGCACGTTGGCCGGCTTGACGTCGCGGTGGACGATGCCCTCGGCGTGGGCGGCGGCCAGGGCGGCGGCGATCGCCGCACCGATCTGGATGGCCTCGGCCGGCTCCATCGGCGCACGGGCGCGGATGACGTCGCGCAGGGTGCGGCCGTCGACGTACTCCATGACGATGAACCACGTGCCGTCGTCCTCGCCGAAGTCGTAGACGGAGACGATGTTGTGGTGGTTCAGGCCGGCGGCGGCCCGAGCCTCCCGCCGGAAGCGCTCGACGAAGGAATCGTCCGCGGCCAGCTCCGGGAACAGCACCTTTATGGCGACGGGCCGAGTCAGGAGCTCGTCGTGGCCGAGGTAGACCTCGGCCATTCCTCCCCGGGCCAGATGGCGGACGATCCGGTAGCGCCCCCCGAACATGCGCTCAGCCACGTCGCCACCCTAGGAGAACCGGCGTGGCGAGCTCCGGCTCACACCTCATAGATGGCGGCCCGCCACTGGCCGGTGAGGGAAACGGTGGAGATGAGCGATCCCGCCCTGAGCAGCCAACGGACGACGTCGTCGTTGGCCGTCCCGGGCGGGATGGCGACCACCAGTCCCTTCTTGGCGTAATCCTGGGTGACCGGCCAGCCGCCGGGGACGGGATGGCCCAGCCGCTCCAACAGGGGCCGGGCCTTTCCGCCGGCCGGGTGCTGGAGCCCGATCATGGCCGGCTCCGACCGGCCCCGGCGAGGCGCCGCCGGAGGTGTCCACGTGCCCAGGGGGACAGCCGGGCCCCGTCCCGAGAAGAGGGAGAAGAAGCCGGCGTCGGCGGCCGGGGCGTCCTCGACATGTACGGCAGGCTCGAAGTTGACCCAACCCTGGTGGGCGGCGCCCATGGCGCCCATGACCGCCAGGATCTCCTCCAGGCGTTCGGCGTCGAACTCGACGTAGCGCGGTTGGGAGGTCAGGTCCACGAGTCTGCCTGTCGGACCGGTGCGTCTGTGACCTTCTTCAACCGCTCGGCAGGTCACTGGGCGACGTGGGCACTTCGGAGGGTTCCGCTCGCGCTCGCCTTGGGTAGGAGATTGCCTGGCGGACGATGCCTGGGGGCGACGCGTTGACGGCCGACCCCGGCGCACCAGCCCATCCAGTACCGAAAGGAAATTTATGCCCGAAGACGGGGACTTGATCGAAAGAATCCACACGCTCGAGGTCGCACAGGCGACGCAGATGGCGGCCGGTACCGGGGCGCAGGCCACCCTGGCCGCCACCCAGGCGGGAGCGACGGCCGCAGGCGCCGCCAGCGTGGCCGGACTGGCCGCAGCCGTGGCCTCCGGCGCCGGTGGGTTCATCGTCGGCATCTTCCTGGGCATGGCCATCTCGAAGGCAAAGGCCTAGGGTCATCGGCTGGCGCTCCGAAGGACCGCGGTTCAGCGTTCGCCCCCTCGGGGGCGGCGTCGGCTGCTTGGGGATGATCCTGTTCTCGGTCCTCGCCTCCGTCATACTGACGGTTTTCGTCAACCTGCTCCTGCGGTAGCCCGCCGTCGCGCCTCGCTACATGCCTTGATCAGAGCGTTGTCGGCCCGGTTAGGACACCGTCGTCAGCACGGTCCCGAGAACGATCGTCGACGAGAGCGTCAGGGAGGGTTTGGCTCGCCACCACCACGTAGAGGGCATCGCCAACCGTGATGTTGTGGCGGAGCAGCCAGGCTTCCCCGACGAGAGGCCGCACGGACACTCGTCGGACCGGGGCGCCGAGCAGCCGGTCGAGTGCGACTTGGATCTTGGCCGCGGAATGGCGCCGGTTGATCTCGTCGCGACGGAGGACACCCGTCACCTCCACGAAGTAGTGCTCGGGAACCCAGGTCGTGGCTCCAGTGGGGATCTTTGCCTGGACCTGCCGACCGATCGGGCTTTGGAGGGCGATCTCGACCCCTGCTGAGGCGTCGAGAACGATGGCGGTCAACGCTCGCCGTGCTCGCGAATCTCTCGAAGGATCTCGGCCGCGCCAGCATCGACATCGGTCGGCTCATCGAGGGTCAGGCTGGTGAGCCAGTCGTCGAATGTGATGGTCGGCTCATCGTCGTCGATCAGGACAAGGACCGGATCGTTCGGCAACTCGTCAGCTCGTCGTGCCATGCGCATCAGGTTAGGGCCTGCGTGCGAACTACTTGGTCGGCCGGGCGCCACCGGCCGTTGCGCTGCAAGCGCCTGCTGGCCGGTGACGCGCGAGTAGATGGCGCACGGGCACTTAGGGCACGGGTGTTGGTAGGCGGTACGTACGCTGTCGGCATGGTTCTCGTCCGCGAGTTCCTGTACCGGCGCGACGACCTTGTCGCGCAGTTCCTCGAACAGATCGGGGGCGGTGAATATGACGAGGAGAGACTCAGGGAGCACGGCGGCCGCGCCGGCAGCCGAGGCCCAGTGCTGGACCTCGCATCGATTGGAGCACTCCGCGTGGGGCAGACCGTGGAGAGGGCCGCTGACCAGGTCTACGTGCTCAGATGCCGGAGATCTTCGACCTACTCACCGAGGGCTGCGGCTGGACGGCGGCTGAGTATGAGAACTGGCTGGCTCGGACACTCGTTGCCGCCCTGGTCGAACCCGAGACAGGCACGGACGATCCCCACACCGGCGACCGCTCGCCCGGCTAGAGCCTTCGGCAGGCCCGATCGGCCAGGCGCAGGCGGCCGCCGTGGCTGTGGGCCTGGTGGGCGGCGCGGACGATCAGCGGCACCGCGTCAGCTTCTAGACGGACCACTTCGCACAGGTCGATGACGACGTCAAGGTTGCCTTGGGCGTCGATGAGATCGCACAGCGCAGGGTGGATGCGGGCCCATTCCTGGACGCCGATGGCGCCGTGGACGGTGACGACGACCGTCCCGCCCGTCCGGCTGATGCTGAACGACGGAGCCGCCGCCGAGGAGGGCATCGGGTGCTCGCTGAGGCTTGCCGTGAGGCCCCCTCTGCTCGGTCCGGCGCGCCAGGCTGACGACACCTTTCCACTTCCATCGGCATTCTCCGGCCGGAACTTGAGGGGTTTCTGTCTCGTTCGCAGCGGTCGCACATGACCTCGAAACCATGCATTTTGTGGGATCCACCCTCAAACATTTCGATCCTGCTGATGTACCGATCTGAGTTGACCACGCCGATCCCAGGCGGCAGGATGAACGCCCAGCGATCCTCCGAGTTGAGGATGATCGACCCGAGGGTGCGACCCTTGTCCGGCTTCCGCCCTTTGCCTCGTCGTGGGTCCGTCTCGACACAGACGCACTCGATGGCACGACCTCCGCCACACCGCTGCCGCTCCTGTAGCCGTCGGATTACTCAAGGTCGGACGCGCGGGTCGATACCCACAAGGAAGCGGGCGAATGCCGGCTCAACCGTTGCGGATGTCGGCCATCAGCTCAGACGAGGCCCGCTCGCCGAAGTCGTGCCACATGCTCACGGCGGGCGGAGGCATGTGGGCCAGCATGTCGTCGCGTTGGGCCTGGGTCATGTGTTCCCGGACGAGGCCGAGGATGAGCCACGGCCGCTCGCCCTTGTAGTGGCCCATGGCGTGGGCCGGCAGTTCCCCCCACTCCGGCATGGTGAGATGGGCGGCGCACAGCGGGAGGATCGTCTTCTCCTCCTCGTCGAGGTGGGCCGCGAGGTGGGAGTCGAGGTCGGCCAGAGCCGCCACGAGGGCGGCGGCCGAGTCGCCGCTCGGGCCGGCCAGCCACGCGGCCAGGGCCGAGCGCGACGCGCTCAGGTCGTCGTACACGCCATGGTGCTGGTCGGCGATGCGCGTGACCGTCTCGGCGTCGCCGGGCGAGCGCTCGAGCAGCTTGGGCCAGATCAGGGCGTCCTCGCCTTCATGGTGGAGCTCCAGCAGGTCCAGGACCTCTGCGTAGTAGCCGCTGACCTTGCCCACGCGGGCCGGGTCGTCGGTAGGGGCACCGCCGATGAGCCGGGGTGCGTCGCCGAAGGCGTCGCGGAAGACCTGATGCACGGCGATCATGTCGCTGGTGTCGGGACGGGGAGGGGCGGGGGCGTCGGTCATGCCGTCAAGGTATGGCAGGGGATCTTCGGGCACAACAGGCTTACGTCCGCACCTCCTGCCGTCGCCGGGCGGGGTAACGCACTCGGGTAGTCCGGAGCGACCTCCCGAGAGCCCCCGTCTTGCGCAAAAGGCCTGGTCAGAGGCTCGTTACGCTTCCGACCAGGGCTCTTGTCCGGGCGGAGGGAGTGGGATTTGAACCCACGGTGACTTGCGCCACAACGGTTTTCGAGACCGTCCGATTCGGCCGCTCTCGCACCCCTCCGGATAGGAGGCTAGCGGGCCGATCGGCGGGTGGCGAAGAACCCGGCCACTAGCTCGGCGCACTCGGCGGTCCGCACGCCGTGGGTGACCTCGACGTCGTGGTTGAGGCGCGGATCCGAGCACAGGTTGTACAGCGAGCCGCAGGCGCCGGCACGGGGGTCGGCGGCGCCGAAGATCACCCGGCCCACCCGCGCCGCCACCAGCGCCCCCGCGCACATCGGGCACGGCTCCAGGGTGACGACCAGCGTGATGTCGCCCAACCGCCAGCCTCCGACCTCCTTGGCCGCGTCTCGCAGCACGAGGATCTCGGCATGGGCGGTGGGGTCACCGAGCAGTTCGCGTGCGTTGTGCCCGGCGGCTACGACGGCGTCGCCTATGAGGGCGACGGCGCCCACCGGGACGTCTCCATGCTCCAGCGCAAGGCGGGCCTCGGTGAGGGCCAGCCCCATGGCCTCGTCGTCTGTCACCGATCCACCCTCCCATGGAGGGCAGATCGGTGACTGCAGGACCAGCCTCCCGGTCCGGTCACGAGCGGAGGGAGTGGGATTTGAACCCACGAGGGGTTGCCCCCTACACACTTTCCAGGCGTGCCGGTTCGGCCGCTCCCGCACCCCTCCAGCAACTACAGGGTATCCTCGCCGCAGAGTCCGCCGCTTCACGCAGCGGCTGGGTCCTGCGCAACGTACCCCCGTGAACCGAGTCAGGGCCGGGAGGCAGCAGCTCTCAGCGGGCCGGTCCGTGTGCCGCAGTCCAGCCTGGCCGCTGCGTCGAGCGGCGGGCGACCTGCTGTCCAGGGCGGCCGTCAGCAAGCGTTCACCAAATACTCCTTGACGAGTACCACACGACGGGTACTCTGTCGGCGTGCCTCCCCGTCATGCCCGATCGAACCCCCTGGCCCTGGCCGTGCTGACCTCCCTGCTCGAGAAGCCGATGCACCCCTACGAGGTGGCTCAGACGCTGCGGGGCCGGGCCAAGCACGAGAGCATCCGACTGAACTACGGCTCCCTCTACGGCGTGGTCGAGTCGCTGGAGAAGCGCCAGCTCATCCGGGCGCGGGAGACGGTGCGGGCCGGCCGTCGCCCTGAGCGGACGACCTATGAGATCACCGATACCGGGACCCGGGAGATGTCGGACTGGCTCTCCGAGCTGGTAGCCACGCCGACGAAGGAGTACCTCCAGTTCGAGGCGGCCCTCAGCCTGCTCCCCGCCCTGCCCCCCGACGAGGCCCTCGCCGGCCTGCGGCAGCGAGCCGAGTCCCTCGTGGTCGAGATCGCCCTGGTCGACGGGGCCGTGACCGCCGCTCGCCTCCGCGGCCTACCCCGGCTGTTCGCCCTCGAGTCGGAGTACGTCCAGGCCCTGCGCCGGGCCGAGCTGGACTATGTCGAGCGTCTGGCCAAGGACATCGAGTCGGGCCAGCTCACCGGCGCCGACCAGTGGCGTAGCTGGTATGCCCCCGGCGGGGGTCGCTCGGAGATCGACCTTGTCGCCACCGATGAGATCTGCGCCGCCCACCCGTCCTACCCCCAGACGACCACCAGTTGATGAAGGAGCCCGCATTGGCCCCCATCCTCGAAGCTCGCGGCCTGACCAAGCGCTTCAAGTCCACCCAGGCCCTGGCCGGGCTCGATCTGACCGCTGAGCGCGGCCAGGTCACTGCCATCCTGGGGCCCAACGGCGCCGGCAAGACCACCTTTGTCCGCATGGTCGCCACCTTGCTGGTCCCCGACGCCGGCACCCTGACCGTCGCCGGCATCGACGCCATTCGGGAGCCGGCGCGCGTCCGCCAGGCCATCGGCCTGGCCGGGCAGTCGGCGGCGGTCGAGGGAGCTATGACCGGGAGGGAGAACCTGGAGCTCGTCGGCCGCCTCTTCGGGCACGACCAGCGCCAGGCCAGGGCCAGCGCCCAGGTCGTCCTGGAGCTCATGGGCCTGGCCGACACCGCCGACCGCCTCGTCCGCACCTACTCCGGCGGCATGCGGCGCAAGCTCGACCTGGGCGCCAGCCTGGTCGGCGCGCCGGAGCTGCTCCTGCTCGACGAGCCGACGACCGGCCTCGATCCCCGCAGCCGCAACGACCTGTGGGACGCCATCCGCAGCCTGGTGGCCGCCGGCACCGACGTGCTCCTCACCACCCAGTACCTCGACGAGGCCGACCAACTGGCGGCCCGCATCGCCATCATCGACCACGGCACCGTGATCGCCGAGGGCACGCCGGACGAGCTGAAGTCCCGGGCCGGCACCGATGTCATCCAGGTCCACGTCACCGATCCGGCCGACATGGACCGGGCCATCGCCACCCTCGCCCCCCTCGGGGCCGAAGCGCCCAGCGTCGACCGGCCCACCCGGTCCATCGCCGTCCCCGTCGAGAACGGCTCGGCCCGCCTCCTGGATGCCGTGCGGGCTTTCGAGGAGCTCGGCCTGGGGGTCAGCGACATCGGGCTGCGGCGGGCGACCCTCGACGAGGTCTTCCTGGCCCTGACCGGGCGCCCGGCCGACGCCGAGCCCGACCCCGGTGCCGACAGCCCCACCGCCACCCCCGACCGCTCCCGGCGTCGCCGCCGGGCGGCCTGAACTGAAGGAACCGGCCATGACCACTGTCAATCCCCCCCTTGCCACCGAGGCGGCCCGGTCGCTCGACCTTCCCCGCCCGACCCGACCCGCCGGCGCCCTCACGACAACCCTGGGCATCACCCGGCGGACGGTGCTGCGCAACGTGCGAACGCCCCAGGTCTTCGTCCTGGGCATGGTCCAGGGCGCCATGTTCCTCCTCATCTTCCGCTACGTCTTCGGCGGCGCCATCACCAGCGGGATCCGCTACGTCGACGTCCTCGTGCCCGGCTTCGTCGGCACCGGCGTGCTGTTCTCGGGCATGACTGCGGCGATCGGCGTGGCCTCGGATCTCGAGGAGGGCTTCTTCGACCGCCTCCGGTCCCTGCCCGTCCCCCGCATCGCCGTGGTCGGCGGCCGGGTGGTGGCCGACACCGCCATGGCCGGGATCGGTCTGACGGTGACGACGGCGGTCGGCTTCCTGGTCGGCTTCCGGACCTCGGCCCCACTCGGCGGCCTGTTGCTCGCCGTCGCCCTCTGCCTCTTCGCCGCCTTCGCCTTCACGTGGATGTTCGTCCTTCTGGGCATTCTGGCCGGCACGCCCCAGGCCGCCCAGGGCGTGGGCCTGTTGGTCTTCCCATTCACCTTCGTGTCGAGCGCATTCGTGCCGGTCCAGTCGATGCCGGGCTGGATGCAGGCCTTCGCCCGCAACCAACCACTCACCGAGCTGGTCAACGCCACCCGGGCCTTCACCCTCGGCGACAAGGCCCAACAGGTGTTGGGCCACTCGGCCGGCTACTTCGCGGTGCGCAGCCTGTTCTGGTGCGCGCTGTTCATCGCCATCTTCGCCCCACTGGCCGCCCGCCGCTACCAGCGGGGCTGAGCCCGGTTCGCCCGGCACTCCGGGCCGAACCGGCCGTCGAAGCCTCGGGGTACTCTCGCCCTCGATGGCGTACCAGTCGCTCTACCGGCGGTACCGGTCCCAGAAGTGGTCAGAGCTCAAGGGCCAGGACCACGTCAGCACTACCCTGCGCAATGCCGTGCGCGAGGGGCGGGTGTCGCACGCCTACCTGTTCAGCGGCCCACGCGGCACCGGCAAGACGTCGTCGGCCCGCATCCTGGCCAAGGCCCTAAACTGCCCGAACCAGGCCGACGGCGAGCCGTGCGGGAGCTGCGACTCCTGCGTCGGCATCACCGAGGGCCGCTCCCTCGACGTGGTCGAGCTCGACGCCGCCTCCAATCGCGGCGTCGACGCCATGCGCGAGCTGGTCTCCCGAGCCGCCCTGGGCACGCCGGGGCGGTGGAAGGTCTACATCGTCGACGAGGTCCACATGCTGACCACGGAGGCGTCGAACACGCTGCTCAAGACGCTCGAGGAGCCGCCCGCCCATGTGATCTTCGTCCTGGCCACCACCGAGCCCCAGAAGGTGCTGCCCACCATCCGCAGCCGGGCGCAGCACTTCGAGTTCCGGCTCCTGTCGGTCGAGCTGCTCGTCGCCCACCTGAAATGGGTGGCCGCCGACGCCGGCCTCGACGTCCCCGTCGAGGTCATCGAGCTGGTGGCCCGGCGGGGCAAGGGATCGGTGCGCGACGCCCTTTCGGCACTCGACCAGGTGGCCGCGGCCGGAGGCGTCGACCACCAGCGACCGTCGATCGGGGAACTGATGGAGGCGCTGTGCGAGCGCGATCCGGCCCGGGCCATGGCCGGCGTGGCCGAGTGGTGCGGCGCCGGCCACGACGCCCGCCAGGTAGCCACCGACCTGCTGGAGCGGCTGCGCCAGGCGCTGCTGGTGACCGTTTCCCGTGCCCTGCTCGGCCTGCCCGACGAGGAGGTCGACGCCGTCGAGGCCGAAGCCCTGCGCCTGGGCCGGGCCGGCACCGTGCGGGCCATGGAGGTCCTGGGCCGGACCCTGGTCGACATGCGGGAGGCGCCCGATCCCCGCATCCTGCTCGAGGTCGCCCTGGTCAAGCTGTGCCGCCCCGAGCTCGACGCCTCGCCCGCCGCCCTGCTGGAGCGCATCGAGCGCCTCGAGCGGGCCCTGGCCGGGCGGCCCGCTCCGCCACCGCCGCCACCAGGAGAGCCCCCGGCGGCTCTCAGTGCGCCGGTGGGGCCGACGCCGCCTCTGCCCGGCGGCCCGGCTGCCGGCGCCCGCCTCGCCCTCGGCGGCGTTCGGTCAGCGGCCAAGTCGCCGGCGCCGTCACCCACAGATCCACCGACGCCGGGCCCGCCCCCGGCTCCATCGACGCCCAAGCCGCCCGCGTCGCCTGCGCCGCCGGCCCCGGCCGCGATGGCGAGTGCCGATGGTCCCATGCCCAGCCGTGACGAGCTGACCCTGGCCTGGGGCGACCATGTACTCGAGAGCCTCTCGCCCAAGGCCAAGTCGCGTTTCCGGGTCGGACGCTTCGTGACGGGCGACGTTGGGGGTGCGACGTTCGCCCTGCCCAACTCCATTCACCGCGATCGCTGCGACGAGGTTCGGCTCGAGGTTGAACAGGCCCTGGGCGCCCACTTCGGCCGCAAGGTCGCCATGCGCCTCGTCACCGAGGAGCAGGCGCCGCCGCCAGCAGTCCCACCGCCGGCCGAGGAGGAGTCGATCGACCTCGACGACCTCCAGGAAGCACCGGCGTCGGAGCTACGCTCGCCAGTCGATCACGTCCTGCAGGCGTTCGAAGGCGCCACCGTTGTGGAGGAGTAGCCCATGTCCAAGAACCGACCTGGTGGTCCCGGTGGCCAGCCCGACATGGGCGCGCTGCTCAAGCAGGCGCAGCAGATGCAGGAGCAGCTCCTGGCCGCCCGCGCCGAGGCCGAGACCCAGGAGGTCGAGGGTCATGCCGGCGGGGGCGTGGTCAAAGTCCGCGTTACCGGCGGCATGGAGTTCCTGGGCGTGACGATCGACCCGTCGGCCGTCGACGCCGACGATGTGGCCATGCTCGAGGACCTGGTCCTGGCCGCCATCCGTGACGCCGTCACCAAGGCGGGCGAGGTGTCGGAGCAGGCCATGGGCGGTCTCGACCTTGGCGGTCTGGGCGGCGGCCTGCTCGGCGGCTGACGGCGGGTGTACGCACCGCCCGTCCAGAGCCTGATCGACGAGCTCGGCCGCCTTCCCGGCGTCGGCCCGAAGTCGGCACAGCGCATTGCCTTCCATCTCCTCAAGCTCCCGGCGGAAGACGCCTTCCGCCTGGCCCGGTCCATCACCGAGGCCAAGGAGAGGGTGTCGTTCTGCCGGCGATGCTTCAACGTCTGCGAGGGCGAGGAGTGCGCCATCTGCGCCGACTCCCGGCGTGACACCACCATCGTCTGCGTCGTCGAGGAGCCCCGCGACGTGGTGGCTGTGGAGAAGACCGGCGAGTTCCGGGGCCGCTACCACGTGCTCCAGGGCGCCATCAGCCCGCTGGACGGCATCGGCCCCGACCAGATCCGGGTGCGGGAGCTGCTGGCCCGGCTGGGCACCGAGGACATCGCCGAGATCATCCTCTGCACCAACCCCAACATCGAGGGCGAAGCCACCGCTATGTACCTGGCCCGGTTGCTCAAGCCCCTCGGGATCAAGGCGTCCCGGATCGCCAGCGGTCTCCCCGTGGGAGGGGATCTCGAATATGCCGACGAGCTGACCCTGGGGCGGGCGCTCGAAGGTCGCCGGGAAGTGCTCGGGTGACGACGTGATCAGCCCCGGGGCCGGTCTCGGCATCGCCCTGGTGGCTCTGGGCCTGGTCCTGCCTCCCGGGCCCAACATGCTCTACCTCGTCTCGCGGTCCATCACCCAGGGCCGCGGCGCCGGCCTGGTGTCGCTACCTCATGGGCAGCGTTCTCGGCGCCCTCGCGTTGCGGCTGGCGACCGAGAAGAGCCGTCGGGCCTTCGCCTGACCGAGCCCGCGCCGCGATTGGCGGGAACCAGGGGGTGGTCTCCCGACGTCGGATGCTGCAGACGACCAGGAGGATTGCAGATGCGACGGATGGTGCCGGTGGGCAAGGGCTGGATGATCGCCGCAGTGGCGCTGCTGGCTCTGGTGGCCGCAGGGGCCGTCCAGGCCCGGATGGGCACCTCGACATCACCGTCGAGTCGTGAGTCGACCATGGCGTCGAGGGCCACGAGCGACCGCCCCGCCCCCAGTGGGCAGATGCCGAGCCCGGGGGCCGATGTGGCCGGTGATCCCTCGTCCAAGCTGGCCGACCCCCGCAATGCGGCCGGTAGCGCCGCGGCCACCGCCAGTTCGGGGGGGTCGGGAGGATCGGCGGGCGCGGCCGTCGGACCGAGCAACCCTGCCTCCACCGGCCCGGCCGTCGTCCCCGACGCGCCCAAGGTGGTGAGGTCGGCCGACCTGCGGGTGAAGGTGGGCAAGGGCGGCTTCGGCGACGCCTTCGACCGGGTGGCGTCCATCGCCGCCGCCAACGGGGGCTTCGTGTCGGCCTCGTCCACCTCGGCGGCCGAGGAGTCCCGGTCGGGTGAGCTGACCGTCCGGGTGCCGTCGGACCGCTTCGATGCTGCTCGCCAGGGGCTCGGCGGTCTCGGCAACGTCGAGAGCCAGTCGATACGGGGCGAGGACGTCAGTGGCCAGCTCGTCGACCAGGGCGCCCGGCTCAAAAGCCTGCAGGCCCAGGAGGATGCCTTGCGGGTGCTCGTCGGCCAGGCCAAGACGGTGGGCGAGGTGCTGCAGGTGCAGTCGAGCCTGTTCAACGTCCGCCAGCAGATCGAGCAGCTCACCGCCCAGAAGGCCAACCTGGACCAATCGGCCACGCTGGCCACCATCAAGGTGTCCCTCTTTGAGCCCGGTGCCGCCGCGGTCGTGCGGCCGGTGGCCAAGGACGGCGCCCTCGCTCACAGCCTGGCGCAGGCCGTCGACGGGATGCTGGCGGTGATGGGCGGCATGATCGTGGTCGTCGGTTGGCTGGTTCCCGTGAGCGTCCTCGGCTTCCTGGTGTGGGGCGGCTCCCGGCTGCGCCGCCGCCGCCCCGCCCCGCCTGCGCCCGCAGTGTGAGCACGTGTTCGTCGTCTCAGGCTCCGTCGCCACTGTGAAGGTCCATCTCCTCGACGGTACCTACGAGCTTTTCCGGCACCACTTCGGGGTGCCGACGGCGGAGCGTGAGTCCGGCCAGGACGATGTGGCCGCCACGCGCGGTGTGATGTGGAGCGTGCTCGGGCTGCTGGAAGGCGGCGTCACCCATCTGGGCGTGGCCACCGACCACGTCATCGAGTCGTTCCGCAACGACCTGTGGCCGGGCTACAAGTCGAGCGCCGGGGTTCCCGAGGCCATCCTGGCCCAGTTCCCCCTGTTGGAGGAGGCCTTGGGCGCCTTGGGCGTCACCGTGCTCCCGATGGTCGACCTCGAGGCTGACGACGCCTTGGCCGCGGCGGCGAAGACGGCGTCGTCCGACCCGGCTGTTGAACAGGTCGTGATCATGACCCCCGACAAGGATCTGGCCCAGTGCGTGACGGGCACGCGGGTCGTCCAGCTCGACCGGCGCTCGAACACCGTGACCGACGAGGACGGCGTGGTCAAGAAGTACGGCGTCCGGCCGGAGTCGATCCCCGACTGGCTGGCGTTGGTCGGTGACTCCGCCGACGGCTTCCCCGGCTTGCCCGGTTGGGGCAAGACGTCGGCCAGCGCGGTCTTGGCCCGGTATGTCCACATCGAGGACATCCCCGAGCACCACTTTCGGTGGGACGTGACCGTGCGGGGCGCCGCCCGCCTGTCCGCCGCCCTCACCGAGCAGCACGACCTGGCCATGCTGTTCCGTGACCTTGCCACCCTGCGGGCCGACGCCAAGGTGCTGGGCGACGTCGACAAGCTGCGCTGGCAGGGGCCGGGCCACGGGCTCGGCGAGATGGCCACCAGGCTGCGGGCCTGGCGGTTCACCGACCGTGTCGACGCCCTTCTCGCACGGTAGGCGGCCCCGGTAACCTCGCTCGCCATGGAGCCCGGCCGCGTGCCCGAACGCACCACGCGGCTCGAAGCGCTGCGGGCCCGCAAGGAGCAGGCCCTTCACGCCGGGTCCGACGAGGCGGTGGCCCGCCAGCACGCGCGGGGGAAGATGACCGCCCGGGAGCGGATCGAGGCCCTCCTCGACCCGGGGACCTTCGTCGAGCTCGACCTGCTGGCCCGGCACCGGGCCGTCGACGTCGGCCTCGACGGCGAACGTCCGTATACCGACGGCGTGCTGACCGGCTGGGGTACGGTCGACGGTCGGCAGGTGTTCGTTTTCAGCCAGGACTTCACCGTCTTCGGCGGGTCACTGGGCGAGGTGTTCGCCGAGAAGATCCACAAGGTGATGGACCTGGCCGACCAGGCAGGGGCGCCATTCGTCGGCATCAACGACGGCGCCGGCGCCCGCATCCAGGAGGGGGTCGTCGCCCTCGACTCCTACGGCGGGATCTTCCGGCGCAACGCCCAATCGTCGGGGGTCATCCCCCAGATCAGTGTGATCATGGGGCCCTGCGCCGGCGGGGCCGTCTACAGCCCTGCCCTCACCGACTTCGTGTTCATGGTCGAGGGCTCGTCGTACATGTTCATCACCGGGCCCGACGTGGTGAAGGCGGAGACGGGCGAGGACGTCAGCCTTCAGGAGCTGGGCGGGGCCAACGCTCACGCCACCCGCTCGGGCGTGGCCCACTTCGTGGCGCCCGACGACGCCACCTGCCTGGGCGACGTCCGCCAGTTGCTGTCTTACCTTCCGTCGAGCAGCGCCGAGCCGCCGCCCTCGGTGGTGCCCACCGACGACCCGGACCGCACGTCGCCCGAGCTGCGCGACATCCTTCCTCAAAACACCTCGGCGTCGTACGACATGACCGCGGTGATCGCCGCCGTGGCCGACGAGGGCTACCTCTACCAGTACGCCCCTCGGTGGGCGCGCAACATGGTCTGCGGCCTGGTCCGCCTCGACGGCCACACCGTCGGCGTGATCGCCAACCAGCCGCAGGTGCTGGCCGGCGTGCTCGACATCGACTCGTCGGAGAAGGCGGCCCGGTTCGTCCGCACCTGCGATGCGTTCGACATCCCCATCGTGTCCTTCGTCGACGTGCCCGGGTTCCTTCCCGGCGCCGACCAGGAGCACGGCGGCATCATCCGCTACGGCGCCAAGCTGCTCTACGCCCTGTGCGAGGCGACCGTGCCCCGAATCCAGGTCGTCACCCGCAAGGCCTATGGCGGGGCCTACGTGGTCATGAACTCCAAGGCCATCGGGGCCGACCTGGCCTTCGCCTGGCCCACGGCCGAGCTGGCGGTGATGGGCCCGCAGGGGGCGGTGGAGATCCTCAGCCGACGTCGGCTGGCCGAGGCCGAGGATCCCACCGCGCTTCGGGCCGAGCTGGCCGGCGACTACGTCGAGTCCTTCTCCAACCCGTGGATCGCCGCCGAGCGCGGCTACGTAGACGACGTGATCGACCCGGCCGACACGCGCCCGGCGCTGATCAAGGGCCTGACCATGTTGCGGTCGAAGCGAGTCGTCCCCAGGTCACGGAAGCACGGCAATGTCCCCCTCTGAGCGAGGACCGACGCGCAGCGGCGGACCGCAGCGACCCGGCAGCTCTGAGCAGGAGGGTGAGCGGGTGCCGCCGGAGGTGACGGCCATCGCCGTCGCCCTCGCCGCGCTGTGGGCTCAGCAGGCCCCGGTTGCCGACGTGGCGACACCGGCGCCGGGCTCTTGGCGGTTGTCAGGCCGGCGATGGGAGCGAACCGGGACCTACCGGTGGAGCTGACCACCGTCACCGACACCGAAGCCGTCTTCCACGACGGGGAAAAGGTGATCCGGGTCGACGGGCTGCGGCCGGGCAAGGAACAGACCGTCGAGGGGATGACCGTTCGCACCCTGTCCCGGCCGACCGGTCAGCTCCTCTCCACTGTCGCCACGGTGAGCGACGTCCACATCGGCGAGACCGAGTGCGGCCACTACGAGGGTGTCAACCTCGGACCGGGCCTGCGGGCCGAACCCGGAGAGCCGCCCTACCCGGAGACCATGGCGGGGGCGGCCGCCGCGGAGATGGCGGCGCGCCACGTCGACGTGGTCATCGCCAAGGGCGACCTCACCGCCCGGGGCGCGGCGGCCGAGCTCGCGACGTTCCTCGACATCTTCGAGGCGCCTTTCGGCGACCGCATGCACTGGACCAACGGCAACCACGACGTCTGCGGTGTCTCCGAACCTCCGCCCAAGGGGCGGCGGGCCACCGAGCTGGTCAAGGTGGCCGGCGCCCGACTGGCCGTGCTCGACACCGCGGTGCCGGCCCAGACCGGCGGCCGGGTCACTGACGAGCAACTGGCGTGGCTCGACGACCTGGCCTCAGACACCGACGACGCCACGCCCGTCCTGGTCTTCGGCCACCATCCGATCTTCGACCACGCCGCGTTCACGGTCGGCATCGACGCCGCCGACTCCGACCGGCTGATCGAGCTCTTCGTCCGCCGGCCCGCGCTCGTCGGCTACTTCGCCGGCCACAGCCACCGCAACCTGGTCCGTCGCCTGCCCCAGACGGGCGACGTACCGTGGGCCGAGATCGGGGCGACCAAGGACTTCCCGGGTGTGTGGGCGGAGTACCGGATCTACGAGGGCGGGATCCTCCAGATCGTCCACCGCATCTCCGCGCCCGAGGCCCTGGCGTGGACGGAACGGACGCGGTCGATGTTCGGTGGCCTTTACCCGTCCTATTCGTTCGGTTCCCTGGCCGACCGCTGCTTCCGGATCACCTGACGGCACACAATCACGCCGCCGGCGGTCGCGCAACTCGCGATTCACCGTCCGGCGGCGGCACGAAGGGTGGCGGTGCCCGGCGAGCAAGGCGAAACACCCTGGTCACAGGGCCTGCGACGGTGAGCAGAATGGCGTAACCAGGGTGTCACGTGACCGACCCGGCCGGGTAACGCCGGGTCTGCAAGCTGCATCCATGCCGACCCCAACGATCTCCCCGGTCCGCGCCGCGCGGATCCGGCCCGGTGGCTGGTCGACGTAGATCGAGAGGATTCTCCACGGCGAAGGGGGGGCAGGCGGCGGCGCTGGCCCAGTTCGTTCCTTGGCCCGACCTGATGGTCGGGGCAAGGGTCGCAAGCTGTTCGACGGCGGCGACACCGGCGTGCCGACCATGCACGGCGTCGTCGGTCGCAAGGCCTTCTCCGACGCCCATCCCGAGGTCACCGAGGCGTTCCTGGCCTCGGTGGTGGAGACCCCAGCGACTACATCCACGCCAAGCCGATGGACGCCGCCGAGCGGGTGGTTAAGGCCACCGGTATCGAGGCCGAGGTCGTGTACCTGTTCAACGGACCGAACGGCGTGGTGACCTTCGACCCCACCATCAAGCCCCGGCTGGTTGACACCCTCAAGGCCGACCGTGCCTGAAGTCGCTGAACGCCCTGGGCGACCTCGACGTCGACCAGTTCGTCAACGACTCCTACCTGCGCACGGCCCTACGGCCCGGGTCACGCCGACGACGTGGGCGGATTCGCCAACAAGACGCGATTGGTCGGGCGCGACACGACGTGCAACGCCACCTCGGCGCTGCTCGAGGTCTACGAGCGCATCGCCCAGATCGCCTGAGAGCGACGTCCTCCGCTCCCTCCGGCACCATCGTCACGACACGCGGCCCGAAACGTAGGTGAACCGCCAGATAGCCACGAATGGTGGTCGCTGCGACTCGATCGGAGCCCGAATGCCCGCCAAGCCGACCCGGACTGGCCGGGCAAGACGATCGGGGTCTTCTCGGGTCATCTCATGAACGATCGGGGTTAATGGAGGGCGTGTCGTTTGCGCGCCGCGCACTCTGGTCACCGAAATCACGCCAATTTGCAGTCGTTCGGGCTGGAGACGCTCGCGACAGGCGGCCCGGGCGGCGCCTGTCTAGGTCAGGCGGGGGCGGCTGAGGCGGACGGCGGCCGCGCCGGCCGAGGCGCACGCCCCACCCAGGACGATCAAACCCATGACATCGCCGCCGGTCAGGGCCAGGCCTCGGGCGGTGGTGGTCGGCTGCACGGCGGCCCGCTGGGCCTGGGGTGTGGGGGTCACGACCCCCGTGTCGACGGCGCCGACCCGCGGCGGGGTGACCCCGACGTAGGTGCTCTGCGCGCCGGCGGGGGAGCCCGCCCAGATTGCCCCGGCCAGCCCACCTGCCACCATCACCAGCCAAATTTTCATGGCCGTCCGTGCAAAGCCCATCGGGCGCACGATAGCCTGCGGACAGCCGATCGACGCCGGTCACCGCGACCACACCACCCGGTTCACGTAGTCGACGTAGCCGAGTATGATGCGGACGACCTTGTCAGCCACGTCGTCCACCTCGTAGTCTGGGACGACGTGCGGGTGGCGGCGCCCGTCGGCGGATGTCATCAGGTCCACCGCCTGCAGGATCCGCTCCCGTTTCAGCCCGCTGATCACCGTCGCCCCGGCATCGACGCCCTCGGGCCGCTCGTGCGCCTCCCGCAGCATGACGGCGGGAAAACCGAGCAGGGCGGCTTCCTCCGTGAGGGTTCCACTGTCCGACAGCACGCAGAACGCGTTGGTCTCCAGCTTGACGTAATCCGGGAACCCGAACGGCTTGGCGAAGTCGATCCCGGCCGTCGACGCCCCCTCCCCGCCGACCCCGGCCGCCTCCATGCGCTGGCGGGTGCGGGGATGGGTCGAGACCAGGACCGGGCGTCCGTAGCGGTCGGAAATCCCCCGCAGGGAGTCCAGCAGGTCGGCGAGCTTGGACGGGCTGTCGACGTTCTCCTCCCGGTGGGCGCTCACGAGGAGGTACCCGTCGGCCTGGAGCCCGAGCCGGTCGAGCACGTCGGACGCCTCCACCCGGGGCCGGTAGTAGGCCAGCACCTCCTTCATCGGCGAGCCGGTCTTGACCACCAGCTCCGGCCGGAGACCCTCGGCCAGCAGGTACCGTCGGGCGTGCTCGGAGTTGGTCATGTTGACGTCGCTTAGGTGGTCGACGAGCTTCCGGTTGAGCTCCTCGGGCACCCGCTGGTCGAAACAGCGGTTGCCGGCCTCCATGTGGAAGACGGGGATCTTGCGGCGCTTGGCGGCAATGATCCCGAGGCAGGTGTTGGTGTCGCCGTAGAGCAGGAGCGCATCAGGCTGCTCCTGCTCCAGGACGTGGTCGAAGCGGATGATCACGTTGCCGATCGTCTCGGCCACGCTCCCGCCCACCGCATCGAGGTAGTGATCGGGTCGCCGCAGCTCGAGCTCGGAAAAGAAGACTTCATTGAGCTCGTAGTCGTAGTTCTGGCCCGAGTGGACGAGGACGTGCTCGGTGTGGCGGTGGAGCTGCGCCACGATCCGGCTCAGCTTGATGATCTCGGGCCGGGTTCCGACGAGGGTCAGAACCTTGAGCCGGCCGTCCATCGCGGCATCCTCGCACACCGGCCCCATAACTGTTCGGGAACCAGCACGTACCATCGCGGTCATGCGGCGGAGGCGGATCTCGGCACTGGTGCTCACTCCGGCCGTCGCCGCGGTGCTCCTGGCCGGGTTCGGGATGGCGGCCGCCTGGCCTTCCGTCTCCCGGACGACCGACGCCGACGCGGTGGTGGTGTTCGGCGGAGACCATGGCGAGCGCCTCAGCGCCGCGCTCGACCTCATCCGCGCCGGCCGGGCCCCGGTGCTCGTGTTGGCCGAGCGGCCCACGGGCGTGCCCCCCGATCCGTCCCTCCCCGAGGGTGTCCGCCTGCTCCGAATCCCCCCACAGCCGAGCACGCACGACGAGGCCAGGGAGTTCGCCGCCCTCGCCCGGGAGCAGCACTGGCGCAGCTTGCTGATGGTCACGTCGACCTACCACGCCGCTCGCGCCCACCTCCTGCTGCGCCACTGCTTCCCGGGGCCGATCCATGCGTCACCCGGGCGGTCGGCCATCGCGATGGTGACCCACGCGCGGGTGGCCGTGCACGAGTTGTTCGGCCTGGTCCAAGCCTACGCCGACCGTTCGTGCTGACCACACCAGGCCGCAGGCCGTGTTTCTGAGCAAGGCTGTACTCTTTCAGCACCTACGCAGAGGTCGAGGAGCGTTGCCTGGGCGATTGAGCAGGGCGGCTGGCTGTAAGCCAAGCGTTGGGAACGTCTCGGACTGGGGATCGGTTTCACGCACATGGCAGAGGGTGGGAAGGCGGCGGACGGGGTGAGCCGAGTCGAGCAGGTCTTGCCGCGGGCAGGCCGTCGGGGGATCGTCGAGCCGGTAGCCGGGGGGCCTTCGGTGGTGGAGCGGCATCAGCGCGGCCGGGCGTTCCCCGGACCACTCACAGTGACTCGCGACGGGCTCCTCCAGTTCGGCGTCGACAGCGCCATGTGGGCCCTGGCCATTGCCTTCGCCGTCGTGGCCTGGTCCAACCTCCAGCTCGACGGGCTGCACCGGGGAAGCGCGGTGACTGCGGTGGGGGCCGTCGTCCTGGTCCAGTTCGTCAGCGGCATCGCCACCGGGCTCTACGTCGGACGCTGGCGCTGCGCCTCCTTCGACGAGGTGGCCGCCCTCGCCGCCAGCGTTGGCCTCTCCACCGCGACCCTCCTCGTCCTCAACGGCCTTGCCGAGAAGCCGATCGGCCCGACGTCGATCATCGGCACCGCCTTCATCTTCTTCGTCCTGGCCGGTGGGGCCCGCTCCGCCCGACGGCTGCAGGTGGAGCTGGCCGAGCGACCGACGGGCGCCGGCAGCACCCGGCTCCTGGTGTTCGGCGCCGGCGAGGGCGGCGTGCAGGCCGTCGTCGCCATGCTCAGCGACCGGAGCAGCCCCTTCTACCCGGTCGGCATGCTCGACGACGACCCGTCCCGACGGAGCCTGCGGGTCATGGGCGTGCCGGTGGTGGGCACCCGGGCCGACTTGGAGCGGGCCGCCGACCGCCTGCATGCCGACGGGGTGCTCATCGCCATGCCCAGCGCGGCGTCGGACCTGATCGCCGAGGTGAGCGACCTGGCCGGCCGCGCCGGGCTGCTGGTCAAGGTGCTCCCGCCGCTTCGGGAGCTGCTCGACCACGGGGTCGGCGTGTCCGATATCCGCGACATCGAGGTCTCCGACGTGCTCGGCCGGCATCCGGTCCGCACCGACGTCGCCGCCGCCGCCGGGTACCTCACGGGCAAGCGGGTGCTGGTGACCGGGGCCGGTGGCTCGATCGGCTCCGAGCTGTGTCGCCAGATCGCCGGGTACGGTCCGGCCGAGCTGATCATGCTGGACCGCGACGAGTCGGGGCTGCACGCCGTCCAGCTCTCCATCGAGGGACGTGCCCTGCTCGACACGGACAATATCGTCCTGTGCGACATCCGTGACGTCGAACTGCTCACCCGGCTCTTCGAGGAGCGCCGGCCCGAGGTCGTCTTCCACGCCGCGGCCCTGAAGCACCTCCCGCTGCTCGAGCGGGCACCCGGCGAGGCCATCAAGACCAACGTGTGGGGCACCCTTGCCGTGCTCGAGGCCGCTGCCGCCACCCAAGTCGAGCGGTTCGTCAACATCTCCACGGACAAGGCGGCCGACCCGGTCAGCGTCCTCGGCTACTCCAAGCGGATCGCCGAAAGGCTCACCACCCACGTCGCCCGCCAGAACGACGGCCTGTTCATGAGCGTGCGCTTCGGCAACGTCCTGGGCAGCAGCGGGTCGGTGCTCACCACCTTCCAGGCGCAGCTCAATGCGGGACGACCACTGACCGTGACCGACCCCGACGTCTCGCGCTACTTCATGACCATCGAGGAGGCGGTGGAGCTGGTCATCCAGGCTGGGATGATCGGGCGACCGGGTGAATCCCTGGTGCTCGACATGGGGTCCCCGGTGCGCATCGCCGAGGTGGCCGAATGGGTGTGCGCCCAGGCCGGCGACGAGGCGACGATCGTCTACACCTGGCTTCTTGCCTGCGAGAAGCTACACGAGGTACTGTTCGGAGCGGGCGTGGTCGACGCCCGACCCTTCCACCCGGCCATCTCCCACGTGGCCGTCCCCGCCCTCAACCCGCTCCTCGCTCGGAGCCTGGACGCATGGGACTCCAACCCTCGTATGATCGTCGCCCTACGCAGACTGTGCGCCACACCCCAGGAGGCGGCCCGCGACCAGGCCGACCAGCTGTACCCGTGAGAGGGGCGGTGACGAGCCGATGAGTCTTTCCGGCCAGAGCGCGACGATCGCCTTCCTCGCCACCGCCATGGCCGGCCCCCTCGTGCTCCTGGGCCTGCGGCGGTTCCGAGTGCTCGACGTGCCCGGCGCCCGCTCGTCCCACGACCGCCCCACCCCGCGGGGTGGCGGCGTGGCGCCGGCCCTGGGTGCCCTGCTGGCCCTGGCCGCCGTGCCGGCCGGCGACACCCGCCAGCGCCTCGCCCTGCTCCTAGTGGCCGGCGGGTTCGGCGCTGTGGGGCTGGCCGAGGACCTCCACGGTATCGGGCCGATGCGGCGGCTCCTCCTGCAGGCCGCGGTCGCTGGGTGCTCGCTGGTATGGCTGCTCCACGGGATCTCCGGGAGCCCGGCGTGGCGGGTCACCTTCGCCCTGGGCTGCCTGTCCTGGTTGGTGGCCTTCGTGAACGGGTTCAACTTCATGGACGGCATCAACGGGATCTCCGGTGCCCAGGTCGTCCTGGCCGGCATGGCGTGGTGGATCATCGGCGAGGCCCGCGACGTGGCCTTCCTCCAGATGGGCGGGGCCGCCATCGCCGCCGCCGGCCTGGCCTTCCTGCCCTTCAACTTCCCCAACGCCCGGATGTTCCTGGGCGACGTCGGCAGCTACTTCTTCGGCGGCTGGCTGGGCGTGCTGGTCGTCGTCGGCCTCCGGGCCGGCGTCCCGCCCGAGGCCGCCGTCTTCCCCCTCTTCCTGTGCCTGGCCGACACGGCCAGCACCCTCGTCCGCCGCCGCCTGCGGGGCGAGGCCTGGTACCTCCCCCACCGTGACCACGTGTACCAACAGCTGGTCCGCTCGGGCTGGTCGCACACGGCCACCACCCTGGTCGCCGCCGCCTACACCGCCGTCTTCGTCGGCGTGGCCATGGCCGCCCTCTGGGCCCCGGCCTGGCGGATCCCCGCCGACATCGCCGGTGTCGCCGTCGTCGTCACCTACCTGCGTCTGCCGCAACGGCTGATGCACCACCCCGCCGTCCCCGAACCGCTCGGCGCCCAGTGAGGAAGCGGTCGAGGCCGGTCGGCGAATTGCCGCGCCCGTTGCGCATCCTGGTGCTGACCCAGTACTTCTGGCCGGAGGACTTCCGGATCACCGACCTGGCGGTGGCTCTGAAGGAGCGCAGCCATGACGTGGTCGTGCTCACCGGCCTGCCCAACTATCCCGCCGGCCGCCTGTTCCCCGGATACGGCCTCCGTGGTCCGTGGTCGGAGACGATCGAGGGCGGCGTGCCGGTCGTGCGCGTCCCCCTGATCCCACGCGGCGTGGGCAAGGGATGGCGCCTGGCGGTCAACTTCGCCTCATTCGCCCTGGCCGCCACCACCCTCGGGCCGGCACGGATCAAGGGCGACATCGACGTCATCTTCGTCTACGAGCCGTCCCCGATCACCTCGGTGCTGCCGGCCGTGGCCTTCCGCCGGCTGCGCCGGGCTCCCCTCGTCCTGTGGGTGCAGGACGTCTGGCCCGACATCCTGCCCGCCACCGGCGCGGTCAGCTCGACGCAGGTGCTCGAATCGGTGGCCTGGCTGACCCGGTGGGTCTACCGGCACTGCGACCGCGTGCTGGCCCAGTCCCGCTCGTTCGTCCCCCGGATCGAGGCCCAGGGGGTCGCCCCCGAGCGGCTGGCCTACGTGCCCAACTGGGCCGAGGCCCTCTACCGGCCGGTCGAGCTGGCAGCCGACGCGGCGGAGCGTCGCGAGCTGCCCGAGGGGTTCTGCGTGCTGTTCGCCGGCAACATCGGCGTCTCGCAGTCCTTCGAGACGATCCTCGCCGCCGCCGAGCGCCTGCGCCACGAGGCCGGCGTCCACTGGGTCGTGCTGGGCGACGGTCGCCAGAAGGCCTGGGTCCAGCGGGAGATCGACCGCCGGGGCCTGCAGTCCACCGTCCACCTGCTCGGCCGCCGGCCGGTCGAGTCAATGCCCCGCTACTTCTCCGCCGCCGATGTGCTGCTCGTGTCGCTCCGCGGCGACCCGCTGTACACGTGGACGGTTCCCAGCAAGCTGCAGTCGTACATGGCCTGCGCCAAGCCCATCGTGGCCGCCCTCGACGGTGAGGGGGCGCGCATCGTCGAGGAGTCGGGCGCGGGCGTGGTGACCGGCGCGGAGTCCCCCGAGCGCCTAGCCGACGCGGTCCTCGCCCTCTCTCGGGCCGGCGCGGAGGAACTGGCCGCGCTGGGCCGAAACGGCCGGCGCTACTACGACGGGCACTTCACCCGGGAACGGGTGGTCACCGAGATCGAGAAGATCCTCTACGAGGCGGTCGAGGCGGGATGAGGATCCTGGTCATCGGGGGCGACGGGATGCTGGGCCACCAGGTCGTGGCCGGGCTCGCTGATCGCCACGAGGTGGCCTGCACCCTGCGCCGGGAGCTCGACGACTACGGGCCGCTGCCCTCGGAGGGGGCGACCCGCTACGGCGGGATCGACGTCGGCCGGCCGGACCCGGTCGCCGCGGTGCTCGCCGCGTTCCGGCCGGAGGGCATCGTCAACGCCGCCGGCATCGTCAAGCAGCGGGCCGACGCGGCCCGCAGCATCCCGAGCATCGAGGTCAACGCCCTCTTCCCTCACCGCCTGGGCGCCATGGCCGCCGACGTGGGGGCCCGGCTCGTCCACGTCAGCACCGACTGCGTCTTCTCCGGGCGCCAGGGCGACTACCGCGAGACCGACAACCCCGACCCGGTCGACCTCTACGGCCGGTCCAAGTTGCTCGGCGAGGTCGACGAGCCCGGCTGCGTGACCCTGCGCACGTCCATCGTCGGCTTGGAGCTGGCCAACCCGCTCGGCCTGGTGGAGTGGGCGCTGGCCCAGTCGGGCACCGTGCCCGGCTACCGGCGGGTGCTGTACAACGGGCTCACCACTCCCGAGCTGACCAGGGTCATCGAGCGCGTCCTCGCCACCGCCCCGGACTTGCGGGGCGTGTGGCACGTGGCGTCGCAGCCCATCTCCAAGTACGACCTGCTCACCCTGCTCTACGACAAAGTTGGGCGTACCGACGTCGAGCTCGTGCCTCAGGACGAGCCGGTCTCGGACCGTACGCTCTGTGCCGAGGCGTTCCAGAATGCGGTGGGCTACCTCCCGGCGGCGTGGGACGGCATGCTCGACGAGCTGGCCGCTCTCGTCCGACACCGACAAAGGACCTGATGATCCTCGACAACAAGACCCTGCTCGTCACGGGCGGCACCGGTTCCCTCGGCAAGGTGCTCGTCCGGCGGGTGCTCTCCGGCACGTGGGGTACGCCGAAAAAGGTCATCGTGCTGTCCCGCGACGAGGCCAAGCAGCACGAGATGCGCCTTTCCTACCTGCACAAGCGGGTCACCACCGACGAGGTCATCTACGAGAACTTCAAACGGGTGCTCGAGCTCCGGATCGGCGATGTCCGCGACTACGGCGACGTCTGCCGGGCGTTGCGGGGGGTCGACATCGTCATCAACGCCGCCGCCCTCAAGCAGGTGCCGACGTGCGAGTACTTCCCCGAGCAGGCCGTGCTAACCAACTGCCTGGGGGCCATGAACCTTTCGCGCGCCATCAGCGAGCACGGTTACCCGATCGAGACGGTGGTGGCGGTCAGCACCGACAAGGCGTGCAAGCCGGTGAACGTCATGGGCATGACGAAGGCCATCCAGGAACGCGTCATCATCGCCAGCAACATCCTGAACCCGGGTACGCGCTTCCTCGCCGTGCGGTACGGCAACGTGCTTGCGTCGCGGGGGTCGGTGGTCCCCCTGTTCCACGAGCAGATCATGATGGGCGGTCCGGTGACGGTCACGTCGCCCGACATGACTCGGTTCCTGATCAGCCTCGACCAGGCCGTCGACATGATCATGGCGGCCGTCGCCGACGCCCGGCCGGGTGAGACGTTCGTGCCCATCTGCCCGTCGGCAACCGTGCTCACCCTGGCCGAGGCCCTCATCGAGGACCGCGATATCGAGATCGTCGTCACCGGCACCCGACCGGGCGAGAAGCTCGACGAGATCCTCATCTCCGAGGAGGAGGTGCGACGGGTCCGCCGCTGCGGCGAGTACTACGCCATCGGCGCGGTGCTGCCGGAGCTGTCGCCGGAGGACGCCGCCCACGTGTCGCCCCTGACCAAGGAGTACAGCTCGAGCGACTCCGTGATCAGCGCGTCCCAGGCGAAGCAGCTGCTGAAGGACCACCACCTGCTGCTCGACCAGCAGGCGCTCGACACCCGAGAGGAGCTGCTCCGCTGACCACCGGCGAGCGCCCGCCGGACGTCCGACGAGCCCTCGTAACCGGAGGCAGCGGCTTCGTCGGCCGCCCTCTCTGCGAAATGCTGAAGGCGTCGGGGATCTGGGTACGCGCCGCCGCCCGCCGACCGGCCGCCACCGGCCCCTGGGACGAGTTCGTGCCGGTCGACATCGGGGACCCGTTGCCCGCGGGCCTACTGGACGGTGTCGACACCGTGTTCCACCTGGCCGGCCGGGCCCATGCCGAGCTCAGCGGGCCGCAGGACGCCGCCCTGCACCGCACCGTGAACGTCGACGGCACCTCCCGGCTGCTCGACGCCGCCCTGGCGGCAGGCGTCGAGCGCCTCGTGTTCCTCAGCTCGGTGAAGGCCGCCGGTGAGCCCGGCCGGTCGGCGGCCGACGAGAACCTGGCCACGCCGCCCCTCACCCCCTACGGCCGGTCGAAGCGCGACGCCGAGGGGCTGGTGCTGGCCGCCGGGCGATCGGGCATGCACGTGGTCGCCCTGCGCCCATCGTTGATCTACGGCGCCCGGTGGAAGGGCAATCTGCAGCGCATGTTCGTCGCCGTCAGCGCCGGGCGCTTCCCGCCCCTGCCCCAGGTCGGCAACCGGCGCTCGATGGTCGAGGTCCGTGACGTGATTAGCGCAGCGGTCCACGCCGCCGGGACTCCCCGGGCGGACGGCCGGGTGTACATCCTCACAGACGGTGAGCCGTACTCCACCCGGCGGACCTACGAGGCCATGTGCGCAGCCGCCGGCCGGCCGGTCCCGCGTTGGCATGTCCCGCTGCTGACCCTACGGCTGGCCGCTGGTGCCGGCGACGTGGCCGGGCGGCTGGGCTGGTCAACGCCCCCGTTCGACTCGTCGAGGCTGGACCGCCTGCTGGGCTGGGCCTGGTACGACGCGTCACGGGCGCAGGCCGAGCTGGACTGGTCACCTGAGTACACCCTCGAGCGCTTCCTGGACGAGGCGGTGAAGGGCCGGGCGCCGCCGTAGGCACGCGGCGCCTCGCACGATCAGCGGCGGGACAGCTCCCTGCGGCGGAGGCCGCCGCGCCCGTTGGAGCTGGGACCGTAACGAAGGCGCCCGTAGGCCGGCTCGTCGTCGACGCCATGGAGCACGGTGCCGAGCAGCTCGCCCTCGACCTGGTCCAGCAGCTCGACCGTCCGCTCCAGCCGCGTCCTGGTCGTAGTGCCCACCCGCAGGACGAGGATGGTGGCGTCCACGTGGTTGGCCAGGATCACCGCGTCGGTCACGGGCAGAACGGGGGGACTGTCGATCAGCACCACGTCGGCGTAGGCCTGGACGGCCGACAGCAGGTCGGCGGTGTGGCTGCTCGACAGCAGCTCGGCCGGCTTGGCCGGGGGCGGCCCGCTGCCTAGTACGAGGAGCCGCTCCTGGCTGGCCACAGGCTGCAGGGCGGCGGAAAGGGGAACCTCACCGGCCAGCACCGAGGTGAGGCCGACGGCGTTCGAGAGCCCGAAGAACTCGTGGATCAGGGGTCGCCGGAGGTCGCAGCAGACGACGATGACCCGCTGGCCGGCCTGGGCCAGCGTAACGGCCAAGTTGGCCAGGGTGGCCACCCGCGCTTCGTCGGTGTCGGGGCTGGTGACCTGGATGACGCGCACCGACCGCTCCGGCCCCTTCAACTGGACCGAGGTGCGGAGGCCCTTGTACGCCTCCGCGGCCCGGGAGCGGGGTTGCGTGAGGGCCACGATGGAGGATCTGCTCCGTGCGCGGGACCCGCCCGTGTCCGGGATGAGGGCGAGCACGGGGATGCCCGGCGTCAGCCGCTCGACGTCGTCCTTGCCCCTGATGGCGTCGTTCAGGTGGTCGATCAGGAAGGCGATCCCCACACCGAACAGGAGCCCGACGGGGAGGGCCACCAGCAGCGCCCGCTTGGGCGCCGGTTTGAACGGGGTGGGCGGCACCTTGGCCCGGGACACCACCTGGACGCCGCCGCTCCGGACGGCGACATCGGCCTGCAGCTCGTCGAGCTTGCGCTGGAGCAGGTCCTGCTGGCCGGTCAGCGTCTGGCGCCTCGGGGCGATCCGCTGCCTGACCGCTTCGGCCTGCGACGCCGGCACTTCGGTGACCTGGGCGTCGAGGCGGTCGATCTCCCGCGCCAGATCATCGACCTTGGCCTGCAGGCCGCTGCCCGCCGACGCCAGGCTGTCGACCACCTGGGCCCGGCGCAGCTCGATGTAGGCGTCCAGATAGGCGTTCACCAGGGCGGCGGCCAGCTCGCGGTTTGGGCCCTCGGCGATCACCTTCACCACGTCGGTGTCCCCGTCGGAGACCAACGTGACCCTGGTGGCCTTCAGCTCGTCGGTCGTGCCCTGCTGGGCGGGCGGGATCTTGGCGATCGCTGCCACCCGCACGGGGTCGCTCCGCAGCACCCGGATCTGGTTCTGCACGCTGCGGGCGGCGTCGGCGGGCGCCACCCCGTTGGAGAACAGGGACTGCTCGGCGGCCGGCTGCAGGAGCAGGGCGGCGTTGGCCCGGTAGGTCGGGGCCTGGAGGAACGTCGCCCCCAGGGCCACGGCGACGACGCCCAGGGTGATGACGGCGATCAGCGTCCGCCGGCGCTGCAACACCCGCAGATGGTCCCGGAGCGTCAGCTGCGGCGCATCCTCGTGCAGGACCGTTGCCATCGGAGCCTACGTTACCCCTCCGTCCCAGGCGGGCGGTTCCGCCACGAGCTCGCCGTCTCCCGCCCGTTCGGGCGTCCGCTTCGACCAGAACAGCAGCAGTACGAGCGTGCCGACCGCGTGGGTGGCGGCGGTGCCGGCGGCGATGCCCCGCAGCCCGAACGGCCCCACCAGCACGAAGTCGGCGGCCACGTTGGCCACGGCCTCGGCCATGAACAGGCAGGCGACGGCCCGTACCAGGCCCTGGGAGAGGAAGAACCGGGTGAGCACCGTGCTGGCGAAGATCAGGGCGTAGGCCGGGAAGGCAATGGACAATACCCCGGTGACCTGGCCTCCGACCGGCTGGTGACCGTAGAGCACCTCGAGCAGCCGGGATCCGAAGACCACCGACAGGCCGGAGAGCACGAGGGCCAGGCCGAGGGCGCCGCCCACGGCCAAGGCCGCCTCCCGCCTGGCCACGTCGGGCGTGCAGGTCGGCGCGCTCCACCGGCGGAGCAGCTCGGTGGTCAGCCCGGCGGCGAGGACGACGAAGAACGCGTAGCCGACCTTGTCCGCCGTCTCGTACCGGCTGATGGCGCCGGCCGACAGCGAGACGGCGATCACCCAGCGGTCGATGAACGGCCCGGCCGAGAGGGCGGCCAGGGCGACCGACATGAACCCGAGATGCTCCGTCCGCCCGCGGGGCCCGGCCGGGCGCCGGGTGGCGCGCGCCACCCGCGCCAGGACGGCGACCTGCAGGGCCGACCCGATCAGGAGCCCCGGTACGAGCACCCCCTCCCCCGACGACCGCGAGAACGCCGACGCAACGAGCAGGGCGAGCAGGATGGTCCCGTCGCGCAGGAGGGGGCTGAGCTGGGGCAGGAGGATGTCGCCCCGTGCGATCAGGGCCAGCCGGCACCGGGCGAAGGGGATCTGCAGGCCGCTGCCCACCAGGGTGACCGCGGCGGCGAGCACCGAGCCGGTCGCCACCAGCACCAGGGCGGCGGCGGCGAACGGCACCACGAAGAGGACCGGCGGCCACGTCGTCTGCGCCGAGCCGGCCAGGGCCTGCGCCAGGCCCACGGACTCAAGTGCTCCGGTGAAGACGCCGGCCAGGAACAGGACGACCGAGTAGGTCAGGAAGAAGTTGTCGGTGGTCGACGTGGTGCCGACCACTCGGGTGATCACGATGACGAGGAAGAACGCAAAACCCCGACCGACGATGGCGGTCAGCCACACCCGGACGAGCCGGCTGCGCATGACCCTCCGCAGCGCGCCGCCACCGCCCCCATCAGGTTTCACGCAAAACGCTCCGAGTCGCGTCGGCTCAGGTCGGAAGTCTGCCGCGACGCCCTGAACGGCCTGGGTGGAATTCGGACGTACTCTATTGCCTGTGCCGTCGGCCGTGCCGTCCTCCGGACCGCCCGGTCCGGGACAGGTGGAGCCCAGCGCCGACCGCTCGCGCCGGCAGGCGTGGACCGACCGCGCCGACCTGGCGCAGTTCTGGGAGGGGTTCTACGTCCGGACGGGATGGGACCCCGGCGAGGGCCGGCTCGGGCTCCTGCTGTTAGGGGTGGTCGTGGTCCTCGGTGCCGCGACGACCGTCCTTCCGGCCCGGCTCCTGCTGGTTGCCGGCCTCGGCTTCGCAGTGGTCGTCGCCGCCGTCCGCAGCCCGCTCGCCGCGTTCGTCGCCGTCCTCGGAGTGAACCTGCTGCCCGTCAGCGTCTTCGCCGGCGCCCTGCCCGCGGCGATCGACGTGCGGGTGGTCGCCGTCCCGTTCATCGCCGCCCTCTTCTACCACTCGGCCGTGGCGCCCCGGGCCGGGCTCACCGCCCGGCGGCAGGCCGGATGCCTCCTGGCCCTGCTGGCCACCGGGATCGCATCCATCGCGTGGAGCATCGACCGCTTTAAGACGGTGCAGTCCTGCTTCACGCTGGTCCTGGCCATCGTGCTCCTCGAGCTGTCCACCACCCGGCTCTCAGCCCCGCGGCGACGCCAGTGCCTGCGCGGCTTCGCCATGGTCGTGCTGCCCCTGTCGCTGATCGCCCTGGCCGTGCCGGCCGTCGGCTTCCTGGGCGGGCGGGGTCGCGGGATCCTCATCAACCCCAACGGCCTGGCCCTCTTCGTGCTCCTGGTCCTCCCGCTCCTGCTCACCAGGCCCGGCTGGCCCTTCGCCGTGGGGCTGCTGGGGATGGCCGAGGTCGGGATCACCGCGTCGCGGGCCGGCGCCCTGGCGGTGCTGGTGGAGCTGCTGGTGCTGGTACTGCGCTCCTCGGGACGGCGGCGCAACCGTCTGGTGGTCGTCGGCCTGAGCGTGCTGATCGCCGGGGTGGCGTTCGTGGCCATCACCGGCAAGACCGACACCGGCGGCGCCAAACTGGCCCGCTCCAACGATTCGCGCTCCCAGCAATGGGGGGACGGGATCAAGCTGTTCCAGCAGAGCCCTCTGGTGGGCTTGGGCTTCGGGGCCAGCCCGACCGACGTGGCCAGCTCCTACATCAAGGTCCTGGTGGAGCTGGGCCTGCTTGGGGTGGTGGTGGCCGGCGCCACCGTGGGCGCGGCCGGATCCATGATCCGCAGGGGCGACTCCGTGGTCGCGGCCACCGTCGCGGGGGCGTTGATCGACGGGGTGTTCGAGGCGTGGATGTTCGTCGGCGGGTCGCTGTTCTTCATCATGTTCTGGCTAGTGGTGCTCTCCGACGGCGCCGAGCCTCCACCGGTCCGGCGTCAGCGGCGCGTGATGCGCCGGGCCCCGGCGACGGCCCGGAGCGGGCCTGTCCGACCGGCGGCGAGGCCGTGACAGACGGCGGCCAGCTGGTCGGCGTGGCTCTCCCAGTCGAGCCCGCGCGCCTCCTCCGGCGACGGTGACGGCGGGAGCTCCCCGTCCACCAGCCGGGCCATGGCCCGCGCCAGCGCCGGCGGATCACGGGGCGGGACGTAGAAGGCCCCGTCGCCGCAGAGCTCGCGGGCGAAGTCCGAATCGCTGGCGACCACCGGCACCCCCACGCTGACGGCCTCGACGATCGGGAAGCAGAGCGACTCGATCACGCTGGTCACGACCACGGCGTCGGCGGTGACCTCCATCGCGTCTTCGGGCGTGAACCACCCGACCTCCACGTGGGCGGCGACCGCAGGATCGGCCAGGAGCCGGCGCTCCTCCACCGACTCGGGGAAGCGGCTGGCGAAGTCGGACCGGGGATCGCACCCCGTGCGCACGACGAACCGGCCGCCATGGGTCCCGGCCAGCAGCTTGACCGCCGTCAGCAGGTCGACGAGGCGCTTGTGCCGGGCCCAGCCGGTGCGGTCGGCGAAGACGAAGAGCGGGCCGCGGTCCACCGTCCGCCGGGTCACCAGCCCGGGCCCGAACGCGATGGGGACCACCGGCCGGCGGGTGTGCGGCCGCACCCGGGCGGCCATGGCTGCGGTCGGGGTGACGGTGACCGTCGCCATTCGGGCCGACGCCCGGCCCAACATGCCCTCGAACCGGGCCCGCCGGCCGATTGGCTGCGGCATCTCTGCCTCGGCGAAGTGGAGGGCGTTGAACGTGAGCAGCACGTGCCGGTGCCGCCGGAGCAGGGGCCCGAAGTTGAAGGCGCTGAACAGGACGTCGTGAGGACGGTCGCCGCCCCCGCGCACCAGGGCAACCTGCTCCCACAGGATGCGCTTCACCGGTGAGCGGATCACTTGGGGGGTGACGGTCACGCCGGCCGGCGTGCCGGGCCGGACGATCTCGACCAGCTCGGGTGGGACGAGGAACTCCCAGTCGAGGCCGCGGTCGCCGCCGCGCCCGAGCTCCCGGGTGAGCGCGATCATGAGCGTCTTCGCCCCTCCGGAGACCGCGCCTCCACCGTTGACCAGCACCCTCGGCCGCCCTGGTCCATGGCCCCCCGGGGCCAGTGCGCGGAGCTCATGCCAGACTATTCGTCGTCTCCCGGCTTGAGTCGACGACGGCAGTCGAGGCCGCGCCCGACTGCTGCCCGCCGATCCGGATGTAGGTGTAGCCCACCCCCGGCTTCAGCAGCACGTTGTTCCCGTTGTAGCCCTTGATCCCCTCGATGCGGTTGTGGCTCTGCCCGCAGATGGCGCCGTAGGCCATGCCGGTCGGCCCGTCGCCCCGGCCGGGGACAAGGGAGCGCAACCAGTTGCCGCCGTAGTTCTCGACCGCTGCGTTCTCGAACCGGAACCAGCAGTTGTCCGTGGCGCCCGGTGTGGCCGAGTCGGTGTCGTGGGTCGCCCAGTCGGCGATGGTGTTGAGGTAGCCACGGATCGACACTACGCTCGCCCGCTCCTGGAGGTGCAGGTACTCGTCCCAACAGCCGGAGAAGAGGTTGCCGTAAGGCGCGTTCACGCCGTTGTCGGCCAGGACGATGGCCCCCGACCGGCCGACGTTCGCCCCCGCCACCGGGCCGCGCAGGCCGACGTTGACGAACCGGTTTCCGTTGCAGGCGCCCGTGCCCCGGATGTAGGGCGTGTCGTTGGTCGCGGCGTTGAGCGGTGAGGAGATCATGATGTTCTCGAACGTGCATATTTCGGCCCGGCCGAGGTCCATCGGGATCCCGGCGCAGTTGAAGATGCCGATGTCCCGGAAGGCGGCGCCGGCCATCAGGTCGGACGCGGTGAGGCCCATATGCATCCCCCCGGCCACCCCGCCGCCGTCGATGCTGAAGCCGCCGAACATGGCCGTGGTCTGGAACGCCTGGGGCGTGTTGTACATGAAGACCCACCCGGTCAGGTCGAGGACCGGGCCGACGTGGCCGGCGTCGGCCCGGATCACGCTGCCCCGGCCCGTCCCCTGGATCACGCAGGACTTCCCGGCCAGCTTGATCCCGCCGCTGGGCACGTCGTAGGTGCCGGGCGGCAGGTAGACGATGGACCCGGGGGGCGCGGCCGCCACCGCCGCGGCCAGCGAGGCGTAGGCGGCGGCGTCGATCGTCCCCAGAGGGGCGGCGGGCGCGCCGGCGGCGCCGGCCGGGGTGGCGGCGGTGGTCAGGGCCAGGGCGCCCGCCGTGCCCATCCCGACGGCGGCGCCGAGCAGCTGGCGCCGGGTGGCGCCCTCCGCTGCTGGTGTGGCTTCGGCCTGCCGGCGCTGCCGTCTCGTCATCGACGTCTCCTCTGGTCGGTGTCCCGGACTTTTCGGCACCGGGACGGCAACTCAAGCGGCCGCGCGGCGGCGGTTGTGGTCGCTGGTGGCCCAGTCTCCCGTAGACTGTGGACGAAGCGTGCGAGAGGTTGAGAACTGAAGCTTCGACGGCCGCCAGAGCCCGACATCGTACCCACCAGCGCCCCGGGTACGGCCCAACCGCCCGAGGAGAACAGGTTGTTGCCTGACGAGGCCGATGGTGGCGGGTGGTCGGAGACGCGGACAGTGGTCGAGGAACCCGGCCCGGTGCTCGACCACGGCGCCGACTCCCACCCGGCCCTGAAGTGCGACCCGACGGACACCGACGTCGAAGAGGCGTGGACGGCGGCGGTCGAGTTGGTCGATGAGGCCCGGCAGGAAGCGGCTGGTCTTCGCGACGAGGCCCTGGCCCGGGCCGACGAGGAGTCGGCCCGCGTGCTGCGGGAGGCCCAGCAGCGGGCCGAGGAGATCGTCGCCCGGGCCCAGGCCGACGCGCAGGCGCTGGAGGCCGAGGCCCGGGACCGGGCTGCGGCCGAGGTCGACCGCCTGCGCCAGGCGTCGGTCGACCAAGCGAGGACGCTCGGCGAACGGCTCACGCTGGAGGCGCGCATCCGGGCCGAGGACGAATCGGAGGGCATCCGCCAGGTCGCGAGGACGGCAGCCGAGGAGATCGTCGAGCGGGGCCGGGCAGCGGCGGTGGAGCTGGTGGCCGAGGCGGAGCGCAACACCCGCGAGGTGGTGCAACCGGCGGCGGAGGACGCCGAGCGGCTCACCGCCCACGCCCGGTCGGAGGCCGAGCGACTCGGCGTCGAGTCCTGGGCCGACCGGGAACGCGTCATCGAGGCGACCTGGGCCACGACCGCCGAGCTCCGGGCGTGCGCCGAGCTGGAGGCGGAGGCGCAGGGCGCCGACGTGAGGGCCCGGGCCGAAGCCGAAGCCGAGCGAGCCCGCGAGGAGGGCGGGGCCGAGGCCGTCGCCCTGCAGGGTGAGGACGAGGCGCGGATCGCCCACGACGCGCTGATCGACCAAGGGCGCATCGCCGCAGGGGCGCTCGTCGACCAGGCCCGGGCCGAGGCCGCCCGCCTGCTGGACGACGCCCGGGAGGCGGCGGAGGAGCAGACCGGGCAGGTCGTCCGACGGGCGCAGAAGCAGGCCGACGAGCTCGTCGTCGAGGGCCGGGCCGAGGTCGACCGGCTGCGGGCCGACCAGCTGCGCGAAGCGCAGGCGGAATCCGACCTCATTTTGGAACTGGCCCGAACGGATGGCGAGGCCCTGGCCGCCCGGGCCCGGACCGACGGCGAGCGGGTGCAGGTCGAGGCCCGACAACGTGCGCAGGCGGAGGTCGAGCGCATCCTGCACGACGCCTGGGAGCAGGCCGTGGCCCTGGGCGAGCAGGCCGAGACGACGGCCCGGGTGGCCGGCGTCGACCTGCTCGACGAGGCCCGGGCCGCGGCGACCGCGCTGGTCGAACAGGCCCGGAGGGACGGCGAGCGGCTGGAGGCCGAGGCCGGCCTTCGGGCGCTGGACAAGGAGCGGGAGATCCTGCGGGTTGCCCAGGAACAGGCCCGGGTCGACGGCGAACGGCTCCGGACCGACCTCATGGCCGACGCCGAGGCCGACGCCGAGCGCATCCGAGACGACGCCCGCGCCGCCGCAGACGCCGCCGTGGAGAGGGCGAAGGCGATCGCCGCCCGAATGCAGGGCGAGGCCCTCGCCGCCGGCGAGCAAGCAGCAGAACGGCTCTTGGGCGCGGCCCGGGAGAGAGCGGACGCACTCCAGGCACATGCCCGCGACGAGGGCGACCGCCTGCGGGCCGAGGCCCTCGCCGCCGCGGGCGAAGAGGCGGAGCGGCTCCTTGGTGCTGCCCGCGACGAAGCCGACCTGCACCGTGCGCAGGCCCGGGCGGACGCCGAAGGCGAGTCCCGGTCGATCCTCGAGGCCGCCTCCGCCGAGGCGGCCGGCAGCCGTGACGGCGTCCTCGAACAGGCCCGCATTGAGGCCGCAGCCCTCCTGGAGCAGACGCGGATCGACGTCGAACAACGGGAGACCGAAGCGCGGTCCGCGGCTGAGGAGGAAGGGCAACGGATCGTCTCCGGGGCCCGGGCCCAGGCCGACGAGCTGATCGCCGAGGTTCGGGCCGAGGGTGACCGTCGCCGGACCGACCTGCTCGCCCGGGCCCAGGAGGAGACTGAGCGCATCCTGCAGGGCGCCCGTGCCCAGGTTCAGGAGCTCGGAGAACGGGCCCGGCTCGACGGCGAGCGACTGCAGGCCGAGGTCACGGCCGCGGCCGAGGCGGAGGCCAGGCGAATCCGCGACGAAGCCCTGGCGCAGGGCACGGACATAGGCGATCGCGGCCGGGCGGCTGCCGCCGCTGCGCTGGAGCAGGCCCGAGCGATCGCCGCCGCTGCGCTGGAGGAGGCCAAGGAGGAGGCCGGTCGGCTGCACGCCGACGCCCGGGGTGCGGCGCAGGAGGAGGCCGACCGGCTCCTGGGAACCGCCCGTGAGCGGGCCGACACACTGGAAGCTCAGGCCCGCGCCGATGGCGACCGCCTGCGGGCTGAGGCCGGCCACGACGTCGTGCAGCTCATGTAGCAGGCACAGGCGGACGCCCAGACCGAGTCCCGGGCGATCCTTGAGGAGGCGGCGTCCCTGGCCGAGGCGGTCCTGGCTCAGGTCGAGGCCGACGCCGCCTCGACCCAGGAGCGGCTCCTCGACGAGGCCCGAACAGCGGCGACTGTCCTCATGGACCAGGCCCGGACCGAGATCGACCGGCGTCAGGCCGAGGCGCGATCGGCGGCCGAGGAGGAGGGGCAAGGAATTCTCGCCGGCGCCCGGGCCCGGGCCGAGGCGGAGGCGGAGCGCATCCTGCAGGGCGCCCGGGAGCAGGCCGAGGAGCTCGGCGAGCAGGCGTGGGCCGACGCCGGGCGCATGGAGGCGGAGGCGCGGGCCGCAGCGGAGGAGACGGCCGAGCGGATCCGGGACGACGCCTGTACGCGCGTCGAGGAGGTCGTCGCGCATGCCCGCCTCGAGAGCGAGCGGCTCCAGGCCGAGGTCATGGTCCAGGCCGAAGAGGACGCCGAGCAGATCCGCGAGGACGCCCTCACCTGCGCCACGGAGGTGACCGCGCTGGCCCGGGTCGCAGCCGCCGCGGTGGTGGCCCACGCCGAGGACCAGGCCGGCCGGACGCAGGCCGATGCGCGCGCCGCCGCGCAGCAGGAGGCGGAACAACTGCTGGCTCGCGCCCGCGCCGGCGCCGAGGCCCTCGAGGCGCAGGCCCACGCCGAGGGCGATTGCCTGCAGGCCGAGGCACGGGCCGCGGCGGCCGACGAGGCCGCCGGGATGCTCCGCTCGGCCAGTCACGAGGCAACGCGCCTCGTCGACCAGGCCCGGGCTGAGGCCGACGACGAATCTCGGTCGACCGTCGAGGCCGCCGCCACCCTGGCCGAGGGGCTGCTCGCCCAAGCCGAGACCGACGCCTCGGCGCGCCACGAGGAGCTCGTCGAGCAGGCCCGCGCCGCGGCGTCGGCGGTCATGGAGGAGGCCCGGGCCGAGGCCGGGCGCGTGGAGGCGGCGGCCAGGGTCGCGGCCGAGGAAGCGGCGGCCCGGATGCGGGAAGAGGCGTCGGCACGGGCCGCCGAGCTGATCGCGGATGCCAGCGCCGCTGCCGACGGGGACGCCGAACGTATCCGTGACGAGGCCCTGGCTCGGGCCGGCGAGGTCGGCGAGCGGGCCCGCGCCGCGGCAGCGTCCGTGCTGGAGCAGGCGGAGGAGGAGGCCGCCCACCTGCAGGCCGAGGCCAGCGCCGCCGCGCAGGACGAGTCGGATCGGCTTCTGGAGAAGGCTAGCGGACGTTCCAATGCGCTGGAAGCCGAGGCCAGGGCCGAAGGTGGCCGGCTGCAGGCCGAGGCGCAGGCGGCGGCGCGCGACGAGGCGGACCGGATCCGCGCCACGGCCACGGACGAGGCCACGCAGCTCGTCGACCAGGCCGACGCCGAGGGTCGCCGGCTGGCGAAACGGGCACGCGTGGAGGCCGCCGGCCAGTCCCGGTCGATCCTCGCCGCGGCCGCCACGCAGGCCGACGAGTTGCTCGCCCAGGCGGCGGCCGACGCGGCGGCCACCCATGAGGGCCTCGTCGCGCAGGCCCGCACCGCGGCGGTGGCCATCATTGAGCAGGCCCAGCTCGAGGTCGAGCGGCGTGACACCGAGTCGCGCGCCGCAGCCCAGGAGGAGGCGGGACGGATGCTCGCCGCCGCCCGAGGACAGGGCGACGAGCTGCTGGCCGGCGCCCAGGCGCAAGGGGACCGGCTGGAGACCGAAGCCCGCCTGCGTGCCGTGGAGGAGGCACGACGCCTCCTGGAGGCGACGCGAGCCGAGGCCGTAGCGCTCGTCGCCGACGCGCAGGCCGAGGGCGAGCGGCTGCAGGCCGAAGCCGCCCTGGAGGCGTCACATCGCGTGGCCGACGCGGACGACGTGCTGGCTGCGGCCGAGCAGGAGCGGGAGCGGGCCGCCGCCGAGATGGCCCAGGCCGAGCGCAGCGGCCAGGAGGGCGAGGCGGTCCGGGCCGACGTCGAGGCCCGCGTGTCCACCATGCTCGATCGGGCGCTGCTGGAGGCCGGGCGTATCCGCGCCGAAGCCGAGGAGTCCAAGCAGCGCATCCTTCAGGAGGCGATGAGGGAGGCGGCGGCCAACCGGCAACCTCGCCTCGAGGTGCGGCCCTCCGCCGACCCCGACGCAGCGGCCCCCGGGCCGGCGCCTACTCGCGGGCGACGCCTCCGTCGCCTGGGATCGCGCGGCGACGACGGCTGAGCCTCACCACCGCACCACGTGCGACGCGTCGTCGGTCCAGCGCTGGCCGGGGGCGCTCCAGGCCACCGGCGGGATGCGCGCCGAGGGTTCCGCCCGCATCGAACCGTGGTTGCCCGGCATGCGGAAGCGCAGGGTAACGGCCTGCCGCGCCCCTCGGTTCAGCGCAAGCTGGAGGCCGACCACCCGTGTGGGCCCGTCGGCGCCGGCGACAGCCAGTTGGTCGACGTCGTCGACGCGGATGTCGCGCGCCACCTCTGGCAGCGAGACGGCGAGGATGCCGAGGTAGGCGCCCTCACCGACCCCGCTGCCCGGGTAGGGACCGGCGATGTAGGTCGGCTCGCCCTCGGCCACGGTGTTGGCCAGGCCTATGGTCAGGGTCACGTCGGTGTTGGGGCCAGCGGGCCAGAAGGCGAGGTCGGCCGAGGCGTGGAGGAACGGGTCCAGCTTATTTCCGCCCCGGCTCAGGACGCTCACCAGCGCCGAGTCCGACTGCAGGGCCTGATCGACGCCCGCTGCCCGCCATCCGGCCTGCTCCACGGGGTTGGCCGACCAGGCCATGAGGTGGCGGCCGCGGGCTGCAGGGACCAGGCCCGCGGCCAGTGTGGCGGGCGACCAACCACCGGTCGAGAAGGCGTCGAAGGCGGCGCGGGCCTCATCGCCCAGGGCCTCCCGGCGGGCGGTCACCTCGGCCGCGGGATACCGGTAGTACTGCCCGTGGAACAGCTCCTCGAGGATGTTGGTGGCCTCCAGTCGCTTGCCCTCCACCGGGACCGGCCCGGTCGAGCGTAGGAGCGCCTGTAGGACCAGCGGGTCGACCGACAGCACCCCGTCGACCGGTGCCCGGCCGGCGGCCACCCACATCTGGGCGGCGATCGGCGCCATGGCGTCGAACCTGGGCGACACCATGAGGTTCGACCACTCCACGCTGGGCGTGAGCCACCCCCACCGTTGGTCAAGGTCGGCGGGGAGGGCGACGGCCTGAGCCGGCACCGGCAGCTCGCTCACCGACTGGAGCCTCGACAGCGCCAGGGTGCCGTCGACCACGTTGAGCTCGCCGGCCGAGAGGACCATGCCCGACCCTGCCCGCATCTCGGCGTTGTTAGCGGCCAGAACGAGGTAGTGGCGCGGCCCGGTCAGGAAGTCGGCCATCGCCCCCGCCGCGGTGGCGCCCCGATCCAGGCCGGCGATGGAGCCCGCCAGCTCGTCGGTCAACCGCTGGCGGCCCCTGCGCAGCGGCCCGACCAGTCCGTCGGCCGGACCGAGGCGCATCCCGGCCAGGCGCTCCCTGCTGGTAGCGGCGATGGTCCCGAGCTCGCGGGTCAGCGCTACCCGGTCCTGGCCCGGTGCCGTGGGCCGGTCGAGGACCGCCCTGGCCTGGGAGACGCCGTCGATGCTCACTGCGGCCAGCCCGGCGGTAGCCCGCGTGAGGGCCCGCAGTGACCGGTGCTGACGCCCGAGCACGGGGAGGACGCGCACCGGCGCGAAGGCCCAGCCGCCCAGCCGTTGATCGGCGGCAGCCAGCTGCGCATGGGCCCGCAGTAGATCCCCCGGGGGCCCCGCCTGCACCACCGTTGCGACGGTGGCGCCTATTCGCGCCCGTTCCAGGAGGTGGATTCCGGTGCGAATCTGGCTGGAGGCCTGCACCAGGCGCACGCCGAGCCACGCGCTCCACGCCAGCAGGACGACACCGACCACCGCTGCCACGCGGCGCGGCCCCACGGGTGCGCCCGGTGTCACCCGGCTGATGATAGCGGGCCAGGTTGAGGGTGAAGTTGGCGGATGGTGTCGTCCGTGACGATCCTCCGCCGACGGGCCGGCGGGGAAGTGGCCACTGACGCCACGCGGCCGCCGATCCTGCCGCTGTTCGTCGCCGGGTTCCTGGGTGCGGCGGTCGTCCGGAGCACGGGCATCGTCCCGCACGGGGTGCTCGGCGGCCTGCGGACGGTGGAGACCATGGTCCTGGCCGCCGCCCTCTTCGGCCCGGGGACCGGCGTGCGCCTGAGCCGGCTGGCCGGCTGGGCGGTCGCCCGCTGCTCCTCGGCATGGGGGCGTGGCTGACTGCGCCGCCCGCTCGGTCTCGACGACTCGTGAAATGAGCCGATTCCACCCGGATCACGAGCCTGGGTGCACAGAGATCGCCGGGCCCCGGATCGCAGGTGGACGGCCGGCGGTAGGTTGGGCGCCGTGACTGGACCTCTGGCCCTGGTAGGTGGAGCCGAATGGCGGGAGGGCTGCACCTTTG